>CAIMSU010000295.1 GCA_903844155.1 uncultured Pseudomonadota bacterium
TCAAGGCCGGCCGCTGGGAGGACTT
Source organism: uncultured Pseudomonadota bacterium (assembly GCA_903844155.1). Lineage (GTDB taxonomy): Bacteria > Myxococcota_A > UBA796 > UBA796 > SXON01 > CAIUMM01. The sequence goes on from CAIMSU010000295.1 coordinate 26, forward strand.
CATGGCGGCGATGCTCGACGGGCGACACTGGTTGCAAGCGGGCGGATTGGGACTGGAGGCCACCAGTGAGGCCGCATGAGTCGACACTTGGAACACGCTTTTCGCGAACGCACCCCTGCTGGGCTGTCACAGGGCGCAGGGCTACCTGATCTCCCACCCGCTCGAGGCGGCCGCCGTCCCTGCGTTCGTCGCAATCCGCCGGATTGGGCATCCCCTGGCCTGACATCGGAGCGCCGCTCGGTGGGTAACCACCCTCAAAATCCAGGAATTCGCCTGGCCGCCTCGACGGCTATCCCGAGCGACATCTTGGACCGTCCCTCGCGCCGTTCCGTGAACACGATGGGGACCTCGACGATTCGCGCGCCGAGCCGATGCGCGAGCATCGTCGTCTCCACCTGGAACGAGTAGCCGTCGCTCGAAGGTCGCACAAAACCCGCCGGCGGGGCCAGGACCCGGCCAAGAAGGTCCGCACGCCAGGCCTTGTAGCCGCCAGTGAGGTCCCGGTAGCGCACCCCCGAGAACGTCCTCGCGTAAACGCTCCCGCATCGCGAAAGAATCCGCCTCCCAAGCCCCCAGTTCACCGTCCCGCCCCCGGCCACGTACCGGGATCCGAGCGCGAGGTCCGAGTCGCCGAGCGCGGCGATCAGGCGAGGCACATCGGCGGGGTCATGCGAGAAATCGGCATCCATCTGGATGATCGGGTCAAAGCCTCCGGCAAGCGCCCAAGCAAACCCGTCCCGGTAGGCCGGCCCGAGCCCGCGGTTCCCCTCGCGCACGAGCACCTCCGCACCCGCGTCACGCGCAACGTCGGCGGTGTGGTCGGGGGACGCGTCGTCGACGATCAAGGCCCGGAGCGACAAGGCCCCCAACGCCGCGATCATCGCGCGGACGTTCTCGACCTCGTTCCGGGTCGGAATGACGACGAGCGGATTGGAAATGACGGCGTCTCCGGCCCGGATCGACTCAGAACGTCGCGCCCGCCACCGGGGCCGCAGCGCCCGCGTCTGCACCCGTCATGCCCGTGAGGCGGGCCTTGTAGGTACCCATGGCCTTCGCGCGCTCGACCGCCGGGCTCCGCAGGGCCTGGCGCAGCGAGTGGATCGCAGCCTTCGCCACGTTGCCGGCGGGCGCCATGTAGTCGCTGGTCATGACGTCCACAACGCGGCGATCAATGAGCAACTTCAGCAGCGGGTGCGGGAACCGGCCCGAGCGCGCAAGGAACAGCAGCGTGTTGGTGTAGCTGTCGTGCCGCTCAAAGAACATGCGGTCGTAGATCTCGGCCTTTTCGTCGTTGACCAGGCCGTCGCGTGCAGCGAGCGTGTGGAGCGAGGTGCCCGGGTAGTAGATGACCGAGAACACCTGGAGCCGGTAGGGCTTCGGCAGGTCGGAGATCAGCCGCAGGGTGTCGAGCTTGTCTTCGATGGTCTCGTACGCGAGATCGTAGATCACGTCGTACTGCGGCGGGGCGGTACGATCGGCGTATTTGGTGATGATCTCGGCGGACTTGAGGATCTTGTCGTTCCCCATCGTGGAGCGCTTGAAGATCTTCTGGATGCGCTTGGAGCCGTGCTCCACGCCCATCTGGATGCTCATCAGGCCCGCGTCCACGAGCGCCTCGTACTTCTCCTCGGTGATCGTGCCCGGGGAACCGAGCAAATAGAACGGGTCGCCGATGCGGGTCTTGTACTGATGGCAGAAGTCGAGCAGGTCCGGGAGCGGACGGCCGAAGAAGCTGTCGTCCGAGAACCAGACGAAGTTGATGAACGGGTACTCGCGCTTGATGTCCTCGAGCTCGCCGATGACGTGCGCGGTCGAGCGAAAACGCACGTAGCGCTGGCGCTTGTAGAGGTCGCGGTAGAAGCTGTTGCCGCAGTACGTGCAGGCGTGCGGACAGCCTCGCCCTGTCATGGTCTGGTAGCCGGTGCGCCCGAACATCCGGCTGACGGTGCCATTGTGCAGGTAGCGACGGAGCAAGTCCTTCGTCACCGGGAGGATCTGGCCCTCAAAGAGGATGTGGTGGTCGTCGCGCGAGAAGTCAGGCGCGGGGTACCGGTCGAGCTCCTGCTCAAGGGAGCCCGGGGCGTTGCGGATGACGTCCTGGCCCTTTCGCCAGACCAGCGACTTGATCCCATGCAAGTTGTTCTTGTCGCCGTTCTCCAGGCGCGCGCAGAGCTCGAGCATCAGGTCTTCGGCGTCGCCGATCGCGACGTACTCGGCCTGCTTCGCACACTCGTCCGGGCGCACGGACGGGTGGAACCCGCCCCACACCACTGGGATCCCGAGCCGCTCCTGGATCGCCTTCGTCAACTGGCGCGAGGAGTCGTAGTAGTGCGTCATCAGCGTGATGCCGACAAGCTGCGAGTCCTTCACCAGCTCAAGCATCTCGTCGATGACCTGCGGGCTGTAGCGCTCCTCGGACATCCGGATGTGGACGCTCTCGCCGTCGCCCGCGAAGTCCGGCATGCAGATCACCTGCGTCTGGTGCCCGGCCTGCCGCAACGTCGCCGAGATGGAGCGCAGCCCGTAGTTCGTGATGTCCGGGTAGGGGCTGATCAGCGAGACTTTCATCGGTGACTCCGAGGGCGGGGCGCAATGCGGACGAGGGAAATCAGGCCGTGTATACATGGCACGGGACACGCGAGTCGTCTACCGATTCCACGGTCCCGGCGCGCGCCGCAGGTGCCCCCGACTACGCCAGTTGCAGTTCGACGCGCAGGGGCAAGTGGTCCGACACCCAGGCAGGCACCTCGACCACGCGGTGCCCGAGGATGCGGATCGACGGGCTGACGAAGACGTGATCCAGCGTCCGATCGGGGGCATCGGCGCCGGGCGGCAGGTAGGTGTGATCGCCGAGGTTCGGAACACGACGGGAGACGGCCTCGAGCACGCCGATGACGTCCTCAACGTACTCGGCAGCCGAAGCGCCGAGCCGGGCAGGATCGTCGCCCGGGGCGAGCAGGTTGAAGTCGCCGCCGATGATGAAGGGGTCGTCCCCGCAGCTCGCCATCCACGCGCGGACCGCGTCCACCTGCCGACGCATGGTCCCGTCGCCGCGGGAGAACGCCGAGAGGTGCGTGGTGGCCACGTGCAGATGCCGGCCGTCCGAGAGGGGGATGCGCGAACTCAGGATCGCCCGATGCAGGTTGAACGCCTGTCGAAGCGGCGGCTCCTGCAGGAGCGGAAGTGGCACGCGGCGGGTGGGCCCCAGCGCGGGCTGCGAGAGGATCGCCTCGTGAAGATCGACCCGACCCATCGGCCTTTTCGGAGGTAGCGGAAATGGTACGTAGCGAGATTGATAGTAGGGAGTCGAGACCCAGGTCGGCCAGTCGAGCGCGAGCTCCCGCAGCTCGTCGACGCGACCGGTCCTGGCGCTGTCGCGATCGAGCTCCTGGAGCAACGCGATGTCCAGACCGGTCGCCCGTTCGTCGCGCAGCACCGTCCGGATCGCGGTGAGCGCATCCCGCACGTCTGCAGGACGGGCGAACGTGGCGGGCCCCCCGTCGTAGAAGTAGTGCTGACGACGGGTTCCCGCGTATTGCAGGTTCCACGTGAGGATGCTCAGAGGCCTGAGAACATCGTGCGCAAAGACCGGTCCCGTCTGCACGACCCCCTCGAACCGCTCTCCTCCCGGCATCCAGTTGAGCAGCCGGAGGAGCAACGGCGGGCTTAGAGCGATGCGGTGAGCCACCCCGTCACCCCGACGCGGTAGCCGAGCGACCCGGTCACGCCGGCCGTGAGCTTGCCGCGCTTTGACCACTGGCTCCCGAGCGGCTCGGAGATGATCCGAACCCCCGCGACCCCCGAGATCGGAATGAACGGGTTGAGGATCACGATCGATCCATCGACCACCCGGGTCTGGTCCGCCGCGACGGGCATCGCCTCAAGGCCCACCCAGCCGTCAAAACCCCCGTCGTTCTGCCCGATCCGGGCGACCGCGCCGATCTCGACCTGGTTCCTCCGGGTTTCGTCGGGCGGGCCTGTCTGCGAGGCGAGCTGCGACGCCTCCTGGGCCTGCGCCGCCGCCCCGCCTTTCAGGGTCGAGACCTGGTTGTCCTCGGTGTGCGTCAACGTCGCCCACCCGTAGATGCCGAGCCCGTCGTGAAGCGCCAAACCGCCCTTGAGCCCGGCGTGGACGCTGTAGCCGGCGCCGGTGAATAGCGCCGCGCTGTCGACCTCAGTTTCGTGCGCGGCCCCACCGTAGACCCCGAAGTTGGGGGTGAACCACAGCGTGCCTTCGCCCCCCTGGAGCGCCTCCTTGCGGATCGCGAAGCAGTTCCCGGTCGTGCAACCGGCCTGGTGCAGATAGGTGCGGTTCGCTCCGAGCATCCCGCTGAGCTCCACGGAGAACGGCGCAGACTGCACGCTGGTTGGCGCCAGCGGTTGCGCGTGAGCCTGCGGCACGAGGAGGACCGTGAGGACAGAAAGCACGCAGAGCCGGCGCATCACGGGAGCCTCACAGTGACGTTCGCGGACCAGGCCGAGGTGCCCGTTCCGGTTGCGGTGCCCGGCCAGGTGAGCGTCGACGGGTCGATCTGGGAGGCGCCGGCCAGCACGATCTCCTCGTCTGGACTCTGCTGCTTGTTGGTCCAATCGACCCAGCCCGCGGTGGGCGCGAGGACGGTCGGCGGTGACCAGGTGAGCGAATTGTACGTTCCGGTCCCGGCGATCTCCGCGTGGGTCGTGTCCGACGACGTCGTCGAGTTGAAGTCCAGGCTGCCGTTCACGTCCGCGACGTAGGTGTCGGCCGACGGTAACGTCGCCCCGCCCGTATCGGCCGCGGACGAGCAATTGAGGATCTTCAGGGTACCGCTCACCGACCCCTGACCGGTAACGTCGTAGGTCGCGGTGAACGCCACCCGATTCGTGTCTGTTGCAAGCGTCAGGGTGCCGTCGGCGCCGTCAATCCCCACGTGCGAGAACGTCCACGTCGGGCCGTCGGTCACCAGCGCCATGGTCACGCCCATCGCCTGCGCATCCTGACCCTGGAACAAGTAGGTGTTCATGTCCGTCGCCGCGCAGCTCTCGGCGATCAGGCCCGCTACCCCCACCGTCAGCCGGATCTGCGGCTCCGCCGTTTTAACCACCTGATCCGCAAGCTTCTGCGTGACCGCATCGAGAACGGGCGGCTCGACGCACCCGGCCAGAGGAAGCAGTAACGGCACGTAGCGCGTGATCGACATGGCGCCGTCTACCCCGCTCCGCTCGGGGCGGCGAGAAGCGCGAGCATGGCCGCCTCGTCAAGAATGGCAACGTTCAGTTCGCGGGCCTTTTCCAGCTTGCTCCCGGCCTCGGATCCCGCGACGACGTAGCTGGTCTTTTTCGAAACGCTCCCAGACACCTTCCCTCCCGCCGCCTCGATCAAGCGCGCGGCGTCCTCTCGCGCCAGGTTCGGCAGCGTTCCGGTCAGCACGAACACCCGCCCGACCAACCCGCCGGCGCTCCGAGCAGCCGCGATCGGCGCAAACTGGACGCCCAATGACCGCAACGCCTCGATTTCCTGACGGTTCCGGTCGTTCGCCATGAACGTGGCGACGCTCGTCGCGACGACCTCCCCGATGCCATCCACCGCCTGCAGCTCGCCCGGGCCCGCCGCCATCAGCGCGTCGATTGACCCGAACCGCCGCGCGAGGTCGCGTGCGGTGCTCTCCCCAACGTGCCGGATGCCAAGCGCCATCACCACCCGGTCGAGCCCCCGAGCTCGTGAGCTCATGATCGCGTTCACAAGGTTCTGCGCCGATAGTCGACCCACACGATCCAGTCCGAGCAGCGCCTCCATCGAGAGCCGATACACATCGCTCGGCACCCGCACCAGGCCCGCGCCTACCAGTTGGTCCACCATGCGCTCGCCCAGCCCTTCGATGTCCATGCAGAGCCTGCTCGCAAAATGCAGGATCGCCCTACGTACCTGGGCAGGGCAGCCCAGCTCGTTCGGGCACCGGGTCGCCGCCTCCTCAGCATCCCGAATGAGCCCGGTGCCGCACTCAGGGCAACCCTCCGGGTAACGAACGCGCGGTCGCAAGGCGTGCCCCTCGTCCGGCACGACCTGGACGACCTTTGGGATCACGTCCCCCGCGCGCTCCACCTCGACGGTGTCGCCGACACAGAGGTCGAGGCGAGCCAGCTCGTCCTGGTTGTGCAACGTCGTCCGACTGACGGTCACCCCGCCTACCCTCACCGGCCGGAGGCAGGCAACGGGCGTCACCGCGCCTGTGCGACCGACGCTGAAGATCACGTCGTCCAACACGGTACGAACGCGCTCCGGTGGGTACTTGTACGCGATTGCCCAGCGCGGCGAGCGGGTGACGAACCCGAGCGCCTCCTGGAGCGCGAAGGCGTTCACCTTCACCACCGCGCCGTCGATCTCGTAGTCCAGCGTTGACCGCCGCTGCCGCAGCGCCTCGATGGCCGCGACGACCCCCGCAACACCATCGACGACGGCGTTCAGCGGGTTCACGCGAAAGCCCCACCGGGCAAACTGCGCCGACAGCTCGGATTGCGACCCCAACCGCATCCCGACCGAGAGTAGCCCGGCAGAGTGGGCGTAGAACCACAAAGGCCGGCCTTGCACCATCCTGGGGTCGAGCTGTCGCATGGTTCCGGCGGCGGCGTTCCGCGGGTTCTCGAAGCGCTTCTCGCCCGACCGCTCCCTACGCTCGTTCATGGCCTCGAACCCGGGGAGATCGAACAGGACCTCGCCCCGCACGGACAGCCGGCCCGGCGGGGCGTCGTTCAGCCGCAGGGGAACGCTGGGGATGGTCCGGAGGTTGTGGGTCACGTCTTCACCGACCTGCCCATCGCCCCGGGTTCCGCCGCGGATCAAAAGCCCGTCCTCGTAGACGATCTCCATCGCCAGGCCGTCGAGCTTCGGCTCCACCTGGTACTCAATCACCCCCGCGGACCCGCCAAGGTGTCGGTGAACCCGCGTGTCAAACTCATCGAGCTCCGCGCTTGAGAACGCGTTCTGGAGCGAGAGCATCGGCACTTCATGGACGAAGGGCTCCAACGCGGCGGAGGCCTGCCCGCCGACGCGTTGAGTTGGGCTGTCCGCGAGCCGAAGGGCGGGGTCCGCCTCCTCCAGGGTCTCCAACTCCCGGTACAACGCGTCATATTCCTGGTCGGAGATCTCGGGCTCGTTGTTCTCGTGGTACAGGCGACTGTGCCGGTTCAGCTCCGAGACCAGCCAAGCCGCTCGCTGTCGCGGGTCGGTCATCGGCCGGACCATCCAAGCACAAGCGTAGCGAGGGCGCTCGAGATGGGCTCAGCGCCCGCGCGCGCCGCCGCCTCCGAGCGCGTGGCGTCCCACCGGAACACACGACGCCCGTCCGAGATCCAGACGACCTTCCCATCGGCCGCAAACAGGCGCCCTCCGCCCTCAAACGCGCGCCCCGTCCGGTCCTCCGTGAACGATGCCAGCGCGAGATCCGCGTCGGGCAGGAGCCCGCCGCCCTCCGCGCAAAGCCCAGCGAGGTTTGGCCAGCGGTGCAACGCCACGATCTCGCCGAGCGGCTCCGCCTCGCGAACCAACAGCACCTTGCTCCCGCGCCGGGCCAGATCCGGGAAGCCCCACGCTCCATACTCACGACCGTCCGCGAGCCGCACGATCGCGCGCGTGCCAGCGCTGTTCAGCACGTCCACCACGGGCTGAACCCGCAGCAAGGCCTCGGGGATCTCAGGCTGACCGCGTTCCACGGTCCCAAACAGGGACCGCAGCGCGGCCTCCCAGCCGGACGCGATCGGGGGGGCATCCGTTCGGGCCGCGTCTGGGGCGACGGTGACGGAGATCCCGGCTGGGACGGCCACGTTTGGGACAACCGCCGGCTCGTCCAACTGCTCCGCGGCAGCCACAGCCCCATGCCTCGGCGGCGGCCGGGAGGCCCCCACGGAGTGCGTCCCAGCGGCTGCCGGGGGCGATCGCCCGGGCCCAGCCGCCCCGCCCGCGACCGGCCGCACCGCCGAAACAGATGTTGCCAGCGGCAATTCCTTCTGGAGCTCGGCGAGCAGGTGACCGATCTCTGGCAGGATCAGCCGCTCCATCGCCAGGGTGCACGCGCGCGGCGCGCCGGGAAGCGCGAAGATCGCCTTGCCCCCGCCCACTCCCCCGACCGCCGTCGACAGCATCGCCTTGGACCCGACCTGCTCGAAGCTCAGCATTCGAAACAGCTCGCCAAAGCCCGGCAGTTCGCGATCGAGGCGTGCCCGCACCACCGCTGGTGTGCAGTCCCTCGCCGAGATCCCCGTGCCCCCGGTCAGCACGATCACCTGCGCCGGCCCGCCAATCGCATCTCCCAGGGCCTTGTCAATCGCCGCCGGATCGTCGGGTACCAGGGAGCGGCCCTCAACCCGGTGACCCGCCGCCACGGCAGCTTCAGCGATGACGGTGCCAGACCGATCATCCACTTGCGCACCGCCCGGCCCGCTCCGTGAGGTGGACACGGTGATGATCGCGATTGTCAGCGGAACGGAACCGGAGTCGTGCGTCGGCATAGGAGGAGGGTAACCGTCAGCCGCGCCCCTTGAGCCACTCCTCGAGGATGACGCACGCCGCGACCTGGTCAACGGCAGCCTTCCGTCGCTCCCGATACACCGCGGCAGCGCCCAGCCGCTCGATCGCCTCCACGGTGGTGTACCGCTCGTCTTGATAGGCGACCGGGAAGCCAGCCGAGGCCACCGCGTCCCCCACCTGGCGGGCAAGCCGGGCCGATCGGCTCTCGCTGCCGTCCAGTTCAAAGGGCATCCCCACGACCACGACGGTCACGGAGCGGGCGCGACAAAGCGCAACCACGCGCGCCGCGTCCTTGGACACGGACTGGCGCGCGAGCACGCACACCGGGAGCACGATGCCCTGCTCGGCGACCGCAATCCCGATAGTCCTGGTGCCCACATCGAGCGCCAGCGGGATCTCGCGTCCGATCGTCACCCGCCCCGCTAACCCAAAGGTGCACATGGTCCGCTTCGAAATCATCTCTCAGGGCGAGGAGCTCGTCAGCGGCACAACGTCCGACACGAACGCCACGTTCATGTGCGCGGCGTTCAAGGAACGCGGGTTCACCCCGGGGCGGATCACCGTGGTCGGCGACGAGCTGGCCGGAATCCGTGATGCGCTCGCAGAGGCGGTCCGGCGCGTGCCTGTCGTGGTGTGCACAGGCGGCCTCGGGCCCACGTCCGACGATCTGACCACCGAGGCGGCCGGTCTGGCGTTTGGCCTCGCGATCGCGGAACACCCGGTCGCACTCGCGCAAGTGAAGGCGCGCTACGCGTCCCGCAACCGGCCGATGCCGCCCGCGAATCAGAAGCAGGCCATCCTCCCCGCCGGCGCCACGCTGCTGGAAAACCACTGGGGGACGGCCCCCGGCTACCGCCTCGACGTCTCCGGCACGGTCGTCTACTTCCTGCCCGGTGTGCCCTCCGAGATGCGGCGAATGTTCGACACCTACGTGCTGCCAGACCTGGCGCTCCGCTACACCTTGCCGCCACGCCGCACAATCGTGTTCCGCTGCGTGGGGCTGCCGGAGTCCGAGGCGGCCCAACGAATGGACGGCGTGGAGCGCCCGGGCGTCACGGTCGGCTACCGGGCGAGCCTGCCGGAGATTCACGTGAAGCTCCATCTTGACGACGGCGTGGACGCCGCGCCGGTGGTGGCGGAGACGCGGGCGCGGTTGGGAGAGTTCGTGTTCACGGTGGACGGGGGCTCGCTGGCAGAAGTGGTGGGGAAGCGCCTGGCGGCGCGCGGTGAGACGGTGGCGACGGCGGAGAGCTGCACGGCTGGACGCATCGCCGCGGACTTGACGACGATCGCCGGGGCGTCCGCGTGGTTCATCGGGGGGGCAGTGGTCTACGCGAACTCGGAGAAGATGCGGCAGTGCGGTGTGAGCACGGTGATGCTCGCCGAGGACGGGGCCGTGAGCGAGGCCGTGGCCAGAGCGCTCGCGGAGGGCATCCGCACGCGCTCCGGAGCGAGCTGGGGCATCGCGGCGACCGGCATCGCAGGCCCGGATGGGGGCACGAAGGAAAAACCTGTGGGCACCGTCCACATCGCGGTGGCCGGGGGTAGCGGCACGTGGCACCGCAGGCTCCAGCTCCCGTTTGATCGGGCGCGGAACCTGCAGATGACGACCGCGTTGGCCCTGGATCTGCTCCGCCGGCAACTCGACTGACGTCAGCCACCGGCGGAACGCGGACTACGCCTCGGCCTGGCCCGCCGACACGACCTGGACCGCCGCAGCGCCCTTGTTGAGGATCTCGCTCCGCAGACGCTCCCGAAGCTCTGGCCGCTCCGCGAGGTAGGCGGCCGCCTTGTCGCGCCCCTGGCCGATCCGGTCCTCGCCGTAGGCGAACCAGGAGCCCGACTTGCGCACCACGCCGACCTCCACGCCGAGGTCGATCAGCTCCCCGTCGCTGTTGATGCCGCGGCCGTAGACGATGTCAAACTCCACCTGACGGAACGGGGCCGCGAGCTTGTTCTTCACAACCTTCACCCGGGTGCGGTTGCCGATGGTCTCCTCCCCGTTCTTGATGGATCCGATGCGACGGACGTCGAGCCGGACCGTCGCATAGAACTTCAGCGCGTTGCCGCCGGTCGTCGTCTCCGGAGAGCCGAACATCACGCCGATCTTCATCCGGACCTGGTTGATGAACACCATCGCCGTGTTGGACTTGTGGATGCTGCCCGTGAGCTTCCGAAGCGCCTGGCTCATGAGCCGCGCCTGAGCGCCCGGCTGCACATCCCCCATCTCCCCGTCGAGCTCGGCCTTCGGAACGAGCGCGGCGACCGAGTCGACAACAACCACGTCAATCGCGCCGGACCGCACGAGCGTGTCCGCGATCTCCAGCGCCTGCTCGCCGGTGTCCGGCTGCGAGATCAACAGCTCCTCCACGTTCACGCCCAGCGCCTTGGCGTAGTTCACGTCCAAAGCGTGCTCCGCGTCGATGAACGCGGCCACGCCTCCCTTTCGTTGAGCCTCCGCGATCACGTGCAGCGTGAGCGTGGTCTTCCCGCTCGCCTCCGGGCCATAGACCTCGGTGACCCGACCGCGGGGGATGCCGCCGATGCCGAGCGCGATGTCGAGCCCGATGGACCCCGTTGAGATGTGCCCGATTTGGACGTGCTCGCTCGCGCCGAGGCGCATGATCGAGCCTTTGCCGTATTGGCGTTCGATGGACGTGACTGCTGCTTCAAGGGCTTTTTGACGATCGGGATCCATGGCCATGAGAAACTCCGGAAGGGTGATTGCGTTGCAGGGTAGTGGGAGAGGGAAGATTGGGGACGCAGACAGACTACCACGGGGCTGCACGCCAGCAAGCGGTAAGTGACCAAAAAATGTCCGCATCGATAAAAATATTTTCGGGTGCTTGCGGAAGCCGGGCCCCCGGCGGCGGCACCCCTCTGGCCTCTGGGTGCCGCGCTCGCCGCGCCGGTGCTACCTTGGTCGTCCTCCTCCGGAGATCCGTCCATGGACCTGAACAAGCTCTGCGCCGCAGCCATGGCGGCCAACGCCAGCGACATCCACCTGAAGGTCGGACTCCCGCCGGTGTTCCGGATCCACGGCGCGCTCGTGCCGCAAAAGGACTTCGGCGTCATCGTAAACGAGCTCCTCGGCACCGCGCTCTGGAACATCATGAGCGAGCACCAGCGGAACCGATTCAAGTCTACCAACGACTGCGATCTGGCCTACAGCGTGCCAGGGCTCGCGCGATTTCGCGTCAACGTGTTCCGGCAACAAGGGAAGATCGGCGCGGTCCTTCGCGCGATCCCAACCAAGGTGAGGAGCGTGGACGAGTTGAAGCTTCCGCCCGTCCTCAAGGAGCTGGCCAAGGAGGCGCGCGGGCTGGTGCTGGTGACGGGCGCCACGGGATCGGGAAAGAGCACGACACTCGCGGCGATCATCGAGGAGATCAACCGCACCCTGCCGCATCACATCCTCACCATCGAAGACCCGACTGAGTTCATCTTCGTCGACCAGAAGTGCGTCGTCAACCAACGGGAGATGGGCATCGACAGCGCTGAATTCCACTCAGCGCTCAGGGCGGCGCTGCGGCAGGACCCGGACGTCATCTTCATCGGCGAGCTTCGGGATCTGGAGACGGTCGAGATCGCGCTTCAGGCGGCCGAGACCGGGCACCTCGTCCTCGGGACCCTCCACACCATCGACGCGCACGAGACCATCAACCGCCTGCTGGGGTTCTTCGAACCGCACCAGCAGCAGCAGATCCGCTTGCAGCTCGGCTCGGTGCTGCGGGCGGTCGTGTCGCAACGATTGGTCCCAGCCATCGCCGGTGGGCGCGTTGCCGCCATCGAGATCATGCGCAACAGCGGCACGATCTACGATTGCATCGTGGACGGCAAGCGCACCCGCGAGATCCGCGACTACATCCGAAAGGGACGCGCCAACTACGGCATGCAGACGTTTGACCAGCATATCTTCGATCTCCTCAAGAACGGCCGGATCACCCAGGATGACGGGATGCGGGCCGCGAACAACCCTGACGAATTGCTGCTCAAGTTGAGCGGGCTCTCCGATGACACCTAAGGGCCCGTACCCGAATAAACCGCCGCATTCGCCGCCCGTCGCGCCGTGATCGGCGTCTACGACTCCGGTTTCGGCGGGCTCAGCGTGCTCCGCGCGTTGCGGGCGCGATTGCCGACGGCGGACTTCGTCTACCTCGGAGATTCCGGCCGCGCGCCGTACGGGGGTCGCAGCCCGGAAACCATCCTCGACTTCGCAGAGCAGGCGATCGAGCGGCTGTTCGACGAGGGCTGCACCGTCATCGTCGTTGCCTGCAACACGGTGAGCTGCGTGGCGCTGCGGCACCTTCAGCAGCGGTACACACCCGAAAGCGATGGGCGGTTGCGCATTCTCGGCGTCACCATTCCGGCGGCCGAGCTGGTGGTCGCCTCGGGCGCCCGTTCCGTCGGGGTTCTCGCGACAGCGCGTACCGTGGCGTCGGGCACCTACATCGCGGAGATCCACAAGCTTGATCCCAACATTCGGGTCGTTCAGCGCGCCGCACCGCTGCTCGCGCCGATCGTCGAGGAAGGCTGGGAGGGGACGACGATCGCTCGGGAGGCGGTCGACCGGTACATCGCGGACCTGCAGGAGTGCGATGCCATCCTGCTTGGCTGTACACACTACCCGTTACTCACCGACATCATCGCCGCGGCCGCGCCCGCAGCCCGGATTCTGGATCCGAGCGCCACCGTGGCGGAGCGGCTGCAGGACTGGTTCCGGCGTCATCCGAGGTTTGACACAGGAAACACTGGCCAACTCCGGGTGCTCTGCTCGGGTGACCCCACAGCGTTCGCCGCGCACGGCCCCCGCTTTCTCGGTGGGCCCCTGCCCGTGGTCGAACCGATCGCCGAGCTGCACGGCAGGCTGGTTCCGGCGGTCCAGGTCGCGCACGCCGCCGGTCAGATCGTTCGCACGTCCCACCGGATGGGTCGCTGACATGCGTGGCTTTCCCGGTGTTCCTCGTCTGGCAGCGCTGGCCGCCCTCCTCGCCTGCCAGCACGACGCTCCGGCCCCCGCAGCCCCCCCTGAGCCCACGCCCACACCGCCGCCGCCCCTGACAGAGATCGACCTCCCCGTGCTCACGGTCGCGTCGCCGTTTCGCTACGACGCCGAATTTCGCGGCCTCGTCACGACGCTGATGGAGCTGGGCCTGGCAGACCTCCCCGGCGTCGTGGCCCGCGTGCCGGGTGACGCGCCGCCACCGTCTCTCGCGTTGTTCCATCCCCTTCCGCAGCGTCGGTACCAGGCGACGTTCACGACCACGGGCGGGCCGGATGCCGTGACCGTCAGTCTCACCCTTTGCCCCGCGGGCAAGTCCCTGGGCTGTGAGACACACACCGCCAGCGGGCGCCGGGACTCTCCCCACCCCATGGTCGCGAGCCTGCTGGAGGCAACAGCGAAACAGCTCGGTCAGACGCCGGAAGACGCTACGGTCGCGGCGTGGTCCACGCCCGGTTCCAAGGACCTCTACGCTGAGTTGATCGCCGGCCGGAGCTGCGCGACGTACCTCGGCCTGCTGCCGGCGCCCGTCGACCCAGCCGACAAGAAGCTGAACCCGGTGATCCGCGCGATGCTGATCGACCCGAACGAGCCCATCGCGCGATGGATCGACGCCCGCTGGCAGGTCTACTCGCTGCCCGGCGGCGGCTCGGCCGAGGATGCCCTACGTCGCGCGGCACTCGGGCGGCCCGGGTCGCCACTCCTGGTCGCGGACCTTGCGACCACCCTCGCCGCTTCCGGCAAGCTGGAGGAGGCCGCGATCGTCTGGCAGGGTCTGCTGGATCAGGCACCGCAGGACCCGCGCTGGCTCACGCCGTATGCGGACACCCTGCTCAAGCTGGGGCGCCCGCTGGACGCCCGGACCATCCTCGACCGGCTCCCTGCCGACTTCCAGGAAGATCCCGAATATGCGAGGATGCAGGTTCGTATCGCCGAGCAGATCGGGCGGATCGACCTCGATCCGCTCCTCGCCCGCTGGCAGGCGACGGATCCGAAATCGCCGGAGCCGGTGCGGCGACGAATCGACCAACGGGTGGCCGACGGCAAGTACGCAGACGCGCTCGCGCTCGTTCCGGCGCTTCGCTCCCGGGCAGCGGGGCCCGCGACGGATGCCCTGGAGGTGGCGCTGCTGACAGCCACGGGCCAGCTCGCGGCCGCTGCCGACCATGCGCCCGAGGAGGTTGCCGACCGACTCCGCGCTCGCGACGCGAGGGAGACGGACCCCGCGGCCGAGCCGGCCCACATCGACGATGCAGCGAGCGCCCTGGCTGCCGCAGACGCACGACTCTGGGCCAACAAGGCTGGTCTTTCGTTGGAGGCAGCCGATCGAGCCATGCGGTTGGCACCCGACGCCGAGGCGTGGGCAGCCCGTGCACGTGCCCTGGAAGCAGCAGGAAGGACCAGCGAAAGCGTCCAGTCGTGGCAGGAGGCCTGGCAGCTCGATCCGGCCATGGAGGGCGGCCCGGTGCAGCCCCACCGCATCGCAAGCACGTTTCGACTGGCGGAGGCGCCCACCCCCGATCAGAAGGCCGAGGCCCCTGCAGGCCCGAACATGGGGATGGAAGAGCAGTAGCGCTACTTCGTCGCCTTCTTTTTTGGCTTCGGCGCCGCGGGTGCGGCCTTCGCAGCGGGCTTCTTGATGGCCTTCGCTGCGGGCGGCGCGGGCTGGGTCGAAGGTGCCGACGCCGCCGCACCGCCACCAGGCGCTGACGACGGGGCCATCATCCCTCCTTGCATGCCGCCTTGCCCCCCGCCCATCATCCCCCCGAACATCCCGCCTTGCATGCCCACTTGCATGCCGCCCTGCATTCCCATCGGCGACACGGAAGCCACCGGAACGGGCAATCCGGCCGCCCGCGGCTTGCCTTCCCACGCGAGGTCAAGCCAGGCCGCGAAGGGCTCGGAGGCGAGCAGCGTTGTCCGGTCAGAGGCCGCTGCGAGCAGCTTCGGCGCAAGCGTGAGCCGGACGCGCATGGAGGTGTCCCCGGCGTCAAAGAGCACCTCCGTCGCCGCCTTGTAGGCGTCGGGGCCGACGGTCTGACCGCCAGTCGCGCCAGTCGCGTCCACCCACGCTGAAAACGCCTCCTTCCAGGCGGTGGCACGCGCCGACTCCGCTGCGTAGACGCTGGTATAGGCTGCGTTTTCGGGCTGCGGCGGGGCGGAGCGCTCCTCTGCGGAAACCAGCAGGCCGACGGCCCCCGCTACGGCCGGCTGCTCCTTGCCAGCCCCGCCAGCCACCGGCGAAGGGGTCTCGGGCGCCTCCGCCACGACCGCCATGCCGTCGACGAGCGCGTGAAGCGCGACCTCGCGAAGGGCGCGGTCCTGGTGAACGAGCGCGTCCACGTCGGCATCGCTGATGGCCCCTGTGGCGAGCTCGGTGCGGGCGCGGGCGGCGACTTCGTCGAAGGCAGTGGCGGCAGCGAGTGCTTGGACCTTCGCCGCGTTGTCGATGTCGGTCAGCCGGCTCAACTGCGCGGCTGAGAGGCCCTGGGCCCGACTCCCCAACATAAGGGGGCCGACGAGCGGAAAGCGAACGAGGGTCTCGGAGGTGGTGTCGACGTTCGCCAGCGGCGAGTTCAGGGCCACGCCGCCGCCACTGCTGGGCGCACCATGGTCGGCGGCCTTTTTGGAGCAGCCCGTCAACACCAGGAGCGGAAGCAGCAACAGGACCATGGCGGGCGGCTAACCGGAAACCCCGCCGAGCGTGTCGCCACCGACGTTTCCGCTTGTCACGACCGCCCCGATCGCCAGCTCCGGGACCCGTCGGCGACGCCAAACAGGCGTTGCGGGGCGCCGGCGGCAGGTTAGCGCCGCGGCGCTAGCCCGGCACCCCCATGATCCTCGTGTTTCTACATGCGTTCACCGCCGCTGCGTGGGCGGGCTGCGCGCCAGACGACGTCCAGGCAGCGGTTCAGGACGGGCTGCTGGCGTTTGCCTCGATGGACGAGAGCGGCGTGAAAGACGCGGTTGGCGTGGTTGACGCGAAGGTGGCCTGCCAGTCCGCACCGTTGACCCCCGCGCAGGCCGCGCAGGTCCACCAGATCCACGGCCTCGCGGCGTTCCTCAACGGCGACACCGCCGGAGCAAAGGCGGCGTTCAGCGCCGAACGCGCGATCGAGCCGTCCAGCACGCTCCCCACGAAGATCGCGCCGGAAGGGGGCAAACTCGCGCGTCTGTACGCCGACAGTACCGATGCCGACGACGACAAGGAGGAGCTTGGCGCCGCGTCTGAGTATCGGGCCTACGTCGACGGGTCCGACACCTCACGCCGCCCAACGGCTCGGCCAGCGGTGATCCAGCTGTCCAGCCACGAGACGGTCAAATACTCGGCCTGGCTCGCCGCGGACAGCCCGCTTCCCGACCAATACCAGCGGAGCGCGAGCGCCTCCCACGTCGCCGACACGCCGGCCGCCGCACCCACACGGGAGGCACCGACGCATGCGTCGTCCTCCGAGCGCGTGAGCAAACCAACCGGAAAGGGCCCGGGCATGTACATCGCCGCAGGCGCCGCAGCCGTCGTCGCCGGCGGCCTGCTCACCACCGCCGTGGTGACGGAGGGCGGCTTCAAGACCAACCCGACGTACCTCGACTACACCCTGAATCACGTCGGCTTCTGGGGCTCCATCGGCACAGGCGCCGTTGCTGTCGGCCTCCTCACCGTCGCCGTCGTGGGGAGCTTCTGATGGTACCCCTCCTTCTTATTGCTGGTTGCTCCTTGTACATCGACGGTCCCTGGGTGGACAATGCGCCCGCGCGCGCTGCCGCGGTGGTCTCCTGGGCGGAGCCGCAGGGCCCGCTCTACCCGGCTGGCAACACGGGAGTCGCGTACTGGGGGTGGTTCCAGGCACCGCAAGACGGTTTTGGTACGGACTGGGTGCTCCCCGCCCCAGTCGGTTGCTCGGACAAGACCGTCGACCTGACCACCTGGACCGACGCCCTCGTCGACCTCCCAGGCGACCCCTCGGTGATCGCGTCCAAGGACACCAGCGTCCCGATGACCTGGGTCAGCGCCAATCGGCTCTACGACGCAACGCTCGTCGACGGCGACATCGGCACCAGCGCGACGACCTTCAACCTGCAGGGCACGAACCTTGCCACAGCGGGTACCCTGTCGGTCGCCCCGTTTGTGGAGGTTCCCGGCGAAATTCCCTACTACGGTCCCGACCCGGGGAACGCGGACGACACCACGCCCCCCGCCCTTGGCCTCGACCAGCTCCTCGTGACGTGGTCGGGCGACGCGGCGGACGTCGTGGCGGTGACCGGCAGCCTGCTGAACTCGCGCGGGACGGCGCTGGAGACGTGGACCTGCGCCGCAGACGGTGCGGACGGCCAGGTGCAGATCCCGAAGAATTCGTGGCAGGACGCGAACGTCTCGTCCGCCAAGTACGTCAGCTTCGCGATCACCCAGATCGTCTACACCAACACCGCGATCGGTGGGATGGAGGCGGTGAGCCGCGGCGTTGGCGAGCGCACGCACTACGCCGCGTACACCATCCAATGAGTGCCCCCCGATGAGCGACGAAGCAACCCCTCCCCCTCCCAAATCCGGCGTTGGCCGAATCCTGATGGTCGGCTGCGGCGCAGTCCTTGTGCTTGGGCTGCTGTTTGCCGGAGGCGCCGCGTTCCTCGCGGTCGTCGGCGCTGGAGGCGCGGCGTACGTCGTCTCATCCCGATCTGCCAGTGAGTACGAGGAGAAGGCGAAGGCGGCGCAAGCCGAGGCCGACGCGCAGGCCAGGGCGGCACAAGACGCTGAGGAGGAGGCTGCGAAGGCTGAGAAAGCCGCCGCGGAGGCGATCAAGCCCGCGCCCGACGCAGGGGCGGACACCCCCCACGGCCAGGCCAACCCCGCTGCAGAAGCCCACCCGGCCGACGCGGCCCCGACTCCCGAAGCATCCGTGAGCCCGGCGACGGCGTCGTCGCCCACCTCGTCGGCCTCCCCGAAGCCATTGGCCGCCTCGCCCGCGACGTCGCCCGCCTCGGCGCCCTCGTCTTCGGCCGCCACACTCAGCAAACCGGCAACGCCCGCTTCGGCGCCCGCAGCGTCCCCCGCGCCCTCGTCATCCGGGAGCAAGGTAAGCCTGTCCGGCGACGGGAGGGTGGTGCTGGTGAACGGGAGCGCACGTTTTCCAATTCCCGGCAATGTGCCGCCTGGTACCTATACAATCGAAGTGACCTTCCCTGGGGAGCCGCCGGTTCCGACGAGCAAGGTCAACGTGAAGGCAGGCGAGGACGTCACCATCACGTGCAAGTCCACCATGGGCATCTGCCGGCCGGGCTGAGTCAGGATGATCCACGTCTTTGCCCGGGTGCCCGTTGCGGGACGGACGAAGACCCGCCTCATCCCGAAGCTCGGGGCCGAGCGCGCGGCCCAGTTATCGGCCGCGATGGCCGAAGACACGCTCGCCGTCGTCCGAAGCACGGGCATCGCCTGGCGTATCGAGTACGACGGGCCCGCGGACCACCCGTTCCTGGCGGGTCGCCCGGCGGTCCCGCAAGTCGGTGAGGACCTCGGCGAGCGGCTTGCAAACGCGCTTGTCGGCGGGGGGCTTGCTGTGGGGACTGACTGTCCGTTGCTGGACGCATCCAGGCTGACGGCTGCGCACGACGCGGCGACCCAAGGCGGCGCTCCACTCGCGCTGGAGCGGGCGATCGACGGCGGCTACACGTGGATCGCCGTGAGTGCTTCGGCTGTGAAACGCGGCGTCTTCTGCGGGATTCCGTGGTCGACCGACCAGACGGCGCGTGCACAGATCGACCGGGCCCTTGCGCTTCGGCTGGGCGCGATGGTCTACGATACCGGCGCGTTCGACGTCGACGTCCCCGCCGACCTGACCCGACTCACGCAGCGTCTGAAGCGAAACCCCGCGGGCGCGCCCCATACGCGCGCGCTGCTGGCGTCGTGGTTGAAGCCGTCGGAGCGGTGAGATAGCCGCCGCCGATCCGAGAATCTCCGCATGTCTTTTCTGGACACCCTCCGCCAGGGCACCGACAGCACCGCAACGCGGGTGCTCATCGGCATCGTCGGCGCCGCGTTCATCGTCAGCATCGGCGGCAAGAACCGCCACGCGAAGAGCGAGATCTACGCGGTCGTCGACGGCCAGTCGATCACCAAGAGCGAGTTCGATCAGACGGCCCGGCAGGAGGCGCGGCAGGAGGCCCGGCGAACCGGCCGAAACGTGTCGGACGCCGACATGAAGAAGCTCGACGCAGGGGTGCTCGAGCAGTTGATCGTCCAGGAGGTCCTGCTGGCCCAGGCGTCCAACCTGCACATCTCGGTGTCGGCCGAGGAGATCGCGCGGATCCTGAAGGCGAACCCGAACTTCCAGAAAAATGGCAAGTTTGACCAGGCGACCTACGAGGGGAAGCTCCGGGAGCAGGGCCAGTCGGCAGACCGCTACGAGGACATCATCCGCCGCGCGCTCCTCACTGACAAGATCCGGGACTTTGCCAGCCAGGGCGTGACGGTCAGTGACACGGAGGTGCACGAGACCTGGCGCCTGCACGCCACCGAGTTTGACCTCCAGTACGTGCGAATCCCCAAGACCGCGTTCCTGAGCCAGGTCGCGGTCACCGACTCGGATATCACGAGCTTCATCGCATCCAATGCCGACGCGATCAAGAAGCAGTACGACGCCGAGTACGAGCACGACTTCAACGTCCCGAAGAAGTACACGCTCTCGGAGCTCGTGCTTCGCACCGACCTTCCGGGCGCCGACAAGGATGCGACGAAAAAGAAGGCCGACGAGGTTGCCGCGCTCGCTGCGGCCCCGGGGGCGGACTTCGCGCAGCTCGCCCGGGTGTGGAGCGAGGACATCACGGCGTCCAGCGGGGGGAATCTCGGTCAACGCACCGCCGCGCAGCTCGACCCTGTGCTGGCCACTGCCGCCGACGCGGCCGGCGTGGGTCACGTCTCCGGGGCAGTGCAGACGGGGCGGGGCTGGGAGATCGTGTCCGTCGCCGCGATCGACGACGCTCACGTGATCCCGCTGGCGGACGCGCAAAAGACCATTGCGGACTCCATGATTCGCGACTCCCACGTGGGAGATGTCCAACGGGCATACACCACTAAGATCATCGACGCGTGGAGTGCGACGCACGCGGTCCCGCGCGACCTCACCGAGCCCATGCAGCTTGCCGTCGAGCAGACCGGCGCATTCGCGCTCGACTCGGAGACCATCCCCGGCCTCGGCGAGCAGCCCGGCCTGAGAAAGAGCCTTGAGACGGCTAAACTCGGCGATGTGCTCCCGCTTCCGCTCGAGTCAAAGGGGACACTGTTCGTGGTGGCGCTCACCACCCGCACCGACCCGGACGAAAAGGACTTCGACGCCGAGAAAGCGGGTGTTCGTGCTGGACTTCTCGCCGCCCGTCAGCAGGACTACCTTGAGCGCTGGCAGAACGCCCTCGTCGCCGACGCGACCGTGGAGCGCGACGTGAACTTCAAGGACGACGCCGCCAAGGGCGACGAGTAGGCTGGAGGGTTCAGGCTGGAGGCAAGCTCCAGCTTCCAGCCTTTCTTGATACCTGAACGGGATGCTGCTGTTCTCCACGCTGCTCCTGGCACCCCTGGCTCAGGCCGCCTCCCTCGACAACCTGGAGGTCGGCGGGTTCGGCGGATCGCCGCTGGCGACCGACGGCACGGCGTCGTGGTGGAACCCGGCCGGACTGGCCGCTGGCGAGGGCACCCGGATCACGATCGAAGGCGCGCCAACGTTCGCAACTGTGCTATTTGATCGCGCCGATCCCCACGGGGGGCTGGACACCTACCACCTGACGGGCGTGGTGCCGTTCGCCGGCGTCGCGACGGATCTGGGCGTGCACGGGCTTGGGCTCGGCGCCTCCTTCGCCATCCCCATCGTGCGCGGTGGGACGGAGGAGGGGTTCGCGAACCTCTCGCCCTACTACGGCACCGCGGGAACCGGCAGCTACACCCTCCGGGACGGCAGCACCCGCGAACTGCAGGCGACGCTCGGCGGCGCCTACGACTACAAGGACAAGCTTGCCATCGGCATCTCCGGTGCCCTCGTCGTCAGCCAGTGGACGGCGGTCGTCGACAACGACGCCATGCCCGACCTCGACCAGCAGATCACCCAGCAAGGGCAGGTCTCTGGGTACACAAACGGCGATCTGGAGACCCCGGACTACAAGGCGACCCTCGATTTCAACACCTTGCAGGATGAACAATTCACGTTCGGCGCGGGCGCTCGCGTCACCCCGGTGCCGAGCGTGGCCATCGGGATCGCGTTCCTGAAGGGCGTCAGCGTCAACAACATCGGGACCGTCAACGTAGTCTTCCAGTGCCCGCCCCAGTCCGACGCGATCGGCCGGTTCGGCGCCGAGCAATTCGGCATCTGCAACAGCACGATCCCGGCCGACGCGGAGGTCTCCTACAGCCTGCCGTCGCGCGTGCACGGCGGCATTGGCTGGGAGGCGACGCCCGAATTGCACGTCGAGGCCGACGCCGGGTGGGTCGGTTGGAGCGTATTCAAGGACTACACCATCGCCATCACCAACCCGCAAGGCTCCACGGACGCCGCGAACACGCTGCTGACGCAGACCAGGTTGTGGGCGCGCGACAACAAGGACGCCGTCTGGTTCGGGGCGTCGGGCCACGGCACTTTCGCCAAACGCCTCACGCTCGGCGGCAAGATCATCTACGACAAGTCCGCCATCCCGGACGAGGCCGTCTCCCCCAACAACTACGACGCCGACGACATCCTCGTCTCGGGGCTGCTGTCGTTCAAGCCCATCGACCAGGTGACCATCGGCGTGAGCTACACCCACCACTTCCTGGCGACTCGCGACATCACCACCAGCAACTTCGGAATGTCCCTTCCGAAGCCGGACCTCTCCGATCCGGGCACCGACCGGTGGTACTACCCGAACGCCAACGGCAAGTACTCGGGCGAGATCAACCGGGTCGGTATCGTCGCGCAGATCGCCCTCGGCAAGAAGAGGCCTGCTTCGCGACACCATGAGTCCGAGGAGCGCGGCGACGATGAGGATCGGCAGCCCCGGCACCACGACGACGACGACGGCGGCGACGACGGACCTGCGAAGGACGAGATCCGCTGAAGCCTGCTGGCGTTCTTGGAAGCTCCGGGCTAATGCGCGCCCGACCCCGGATCTGCTGTGCGCCCGTTCACCATCCTCTTTCTGGTCGCTGCCGCCTGCGGAATGTACTTCGCGGGCTTTTCCACGTGGGACTTTGTGAGCCACCTCGACCGGGACGTGCACAGCGTGCACTGCTCGTTCACCCCGGGGCTCGTCGACACCGACCCGTCCGCGGCCTCGGGTTGCCACATCACGTTGATGAGTCCGTACAGCTCGGTCTTTCGCGCGGCGATCTGGGGCGGCATCCCCATCGCCCTCCCGGGTCTGGCGGTGTTTGCGTTTCTCTTCTTCCGCGGCCTCGATCTCGTCCTGAACGATCGGCAGGACGACAAGCGGGCCACCACGTTTCTGCTCCTGGCAACGCTGTTGCCGGTGCTCACCTCGCTCGGCATGGGGTACCTGTCGCTCGCTGTGCTCGGTGCTACCTGCAAGCTCTGTATCGGCACGTACTTGTCCAGCTTCCTCGTACTTATCTCGGCGATCGGCATCCGCGCCCAGGGCGTTGGCGAGGAGATGGACGGCTTCGGTCGCGAGCTCGGGCTCTCCTTCGCGGAGGGCGTAGGATTCGTACTCATCCCGGTGCTCCTCTATGCGGCGATGGCGCCCGACTATTCGCACTACACGGGCACCTGCGGCACCCTCACCAAGCCGGAGGACACAAACCACGTTCTGCTGCCGATCGGTCAGCAGGCCACTGGCAAGACGACGGTCGAGGTGTTCGACCCCTTGTGCCCGTCGTGCAAGGGCTTCGAGGGCCGCCTCGCGGCTTCGGGACTGCAGGGCGAACTCAAGCGCCAGGCCCTGCTCTTTCCGCTCGACAACACGTGCAATTGGATGGTGACGACGACCGTGCACCCCGGCGCCTGCATGATGAGCGAGGCGGTGCTGTGCGGCGATGCGAACGCGGACAAGGTGATCGCCTGGGCCTTTGAGCACCAGGACGAGGTCCGCGAGACGGCCGCCAAGGACCCGGACGCCGCAAAAGCCCTCGTCGTCGGCGCGTTCCCCGAGTTGAAGGCGTGCATCGGCTCGCCCGCGGTCAAGTCGCGTCTGAACAAGTCGCTCCGCTACGCCGTCGCCAACCAGCTCCCAGTGCTGACACCGCAAATCTACGTCGACAACACCAAGCTCTGCGATGCTGACACGGACCTCGGGCTCGACTACGCCCTCACCAACCTGCTCGCCAACGGTGGCGCCAAGGGGAAGCCATGAAGACCTCGGTCCATGCCGGCCTCGCCGCCGGTTGTCTGCTCATCCCCGCGCTGCTCACCGGCGTCGGCATCAGCGATGCGAAAGCGCAGCTCGCCGAGAACGAAGCCAGCGCCGCCACTGGGCCCCAGGTAGCCGTGGCTGCGGCCGCCGACGAGGGGTATTGCTCGGCAGACCTGAAGAAGGTTCTACGCCGGGTCTTGCAGAGCTGCGGCCTGCTCTCCTCGGGCGAGGTGCGTGGCTGCCAGCCGCTCGAAGCCAAAAGCGTGGCGACCCTGGCCGGCGAGGATTTCAACAAGTTGTTCCTGCCGTTGAAGGACCGGGCCGGGATCATCCAGTTCGACAAGGAGTCCCCCGATCTGGACGCGAACGACCTCGCCCTCCTGGATCGCGTGTTCGCTGATCAGCGCGGCGCTTCCTACTTCTTCGTCGTCTCCCGCTCGTCGCCCGAGGGGAGCGAGGTCTACAACCGGAACCTTTCGCAGCAGCGGGGCGAGGCCGTGCTCCACCACCTCCAGGAAACCTTCAAGGACCAGGACCTCAACAAGGAGGTCGGCATCCTGTGGCTGGGCGAGGAATACGCACAGTTGGACACCGAATTCTGCACCTGGCAACGCTCCGGCGACCCGGGGCAGTGCCAGTCCCAGGACCTGAACCGCAGCGCGTTCGTGGCCTGGATCGACTGCAGGCTATGAACGCTCCGAATTTCGGGAGGCCCACGCGCGCCCCGACGTTGCTCGCCGCGTTCGGTGTCGGCGGCCTGTTCGCACTTGGCACCGTCGCTGGCTGCCCCGCCGACCCGCCAAAACCCGCCGCGAAGACCGAACGCTTCGAAGCCGTAGCCGCGCCGGAGGTCAAGAAGGACGCCGTCGACGCGTTCTGCGACACGCATGACGAGTCCGACAAAGCGCCGACATTCAACTGGCCCAAGGTCGACGGCGAGATCCCGAAGCACGACGGCTGGATGTGGGTGAACGCCTGGGCGACGTGGTGCGGACCGTGCGTTGGCGAGATGCCGATGCTGATGCGGTGGAAGGACAAGCTCGCCACCGAAGGGGTCGCGTTCACGCTCGCTTTCCTCTCCCTCGACTCCACCGCTGCGGACGTCACGAAGTGGAGCACCGCGCACCCCGGCATCCCCGTTGGCCTGCGCATCGCGGACTTCGGGCTGCTGAAGGACTGGCTCCCGAGCAACGGCCTGAACACCAGCGCGTCCATTCCCCTGCAGTTCTTCATCGACAAGCAGGACAAGATCCGGTGCACGCGCATGGGGGCGATCAGCGAGCCCGACTACAGCACGGTCAAGCAGATCCTCTCGCGGTGACACCCGAGGCCCGCGCCTGGCATCCGCCGGACCTCTCTCCGACGGACCCAACGCGCATCCCCGCCATGAACGGGTCGAGACTGCTGGTGCAACCGCGTCATGTCGCGGAGGCCGACGCCGTGCGCGCGTTCCTGGACCGCCCGAGACCCGCCGCGATGGAGATCGGGTTCGACCATGGGATGTGCCTCGTCGACCGCGCGCGCGCGTTCCCAGACACCCTGCAGCTCGGGGTCGAGATCCGCGAGGCTCGCGTCCGGGCGCTGCAGCCCCACCTTCCCGCCAATGCGCACGCCTGGCGTGTGGACGCACGCAGCGCGCTTCTGTCCGTCGTCCCCGATCGCAGGCTCTCCGTCATCTACGTCCTTTTTCCCGACCCCGTCTGGAAGGAGGCGCTCCGGCACCGGCACCTGCTCTTTTCGCCCGCTTTCACCACGCTCTGTGCGCGCGCACTCGCGCCGGACGGCATCCTGCACGTCGCCACCGACGTACAGCCGTACTTCGCGTTCGTAGGGAGCCTCCTCGGGAATTGGATCCCGGCGGACCCGCCGCGGATGGGCGCGGAGCTCTCCCGACGCGAGCGCGTGTGCAAGCGCGACGGCGTTCCCATCCACCGAGGCTCGTGGCGGGCGCCGATCCGACTTGACGAGCAGGGGAAGCGGACCCATGCTTGATCCAACGCCCGCAGGAGCCGTCGTGGAAGAAAAAAGTCAAGCATCCACCGTCGATGTACGGGCGCTCGTCGAGGCCATCGTGAAGGCTCTGGTGGACAACCCCGATCAAGTCGTCGTCACCGAGCTGGAGGGGGTCCATAGCTGCGTCATCGAGCTCTCGGTCGCGCCGAGCGACGTGGGGAAGATCATCGGCAAGAAGGGCATCCACGCCGATGCCATCCGCCGCATCGTCCACGCGGTGGGCGGCAAGAACAAGAAGCGGTACGTCCTCGAAATCCTCGAGGAGCGGTAGTTCGGTGTGCTCGGCCCCGGTGCGGGGCGGCGCAACGGGCTGTCCCGTGGCTTCACGATCTGTCACGACCGTAAAGTCCGAGGCCTCCCGAGCGTATCTGAAGGCGAGCGCACCAGAAGGACCCCGGCACCTCGCCGGAGCCGACCGGTCGCCGGAGAACGCCGTGACCCAGAACCCCGCCACCTTCCTGTCATTCCCCTCTACCCACCCGCTCGAATTGACCGAGGAGGACATCAAGGGAGTCGCCCGGTCCCCCCGCGGCGTGATGCCGGCGTTCGACCTGGTTGTTCGACGCTACGGCGAGAAGCTTTCTGTCCACGCCTACTACATCCTCCGGGACGGCGAGGAAGCCCACGATGTGGTGCAGGAGGTGTTCATGAAGGCGATGCGGGAGCCCCGCTTCTTTGACACCGACTTCAAGATTCAGGCCTGGCTGTACAGGGTGACGCGAAACCTCTGCTTCAACCTGGTCCGGGACCGGCGTCGGCGCGACGTCCTGCTGGTCGGGCAAGGGCGCTCGGAGGCCGTCGACGGCGATCCCATCGAAGCCGTGTTCGCCGGCGAGCGCCAACGTGACATCCTGGCGGCCGTCGATTCGCTCACCGATGACCATCGAGAAATCTTGATGCTCCGCTACTACGAAGACCTCTCGTACGCCGAAATCGCGGAGCGCCTCGGCATCCGGCTGGGAACCGTCATGAGCAGGCTCTCGCGCGCACGCGACCGCTTGAGCGAGGTCATGGCCGGGGATGCGGCAATGCTGGCGGCCAGTTAGTCGAAGATTCTTCCGGAGTCCCTGATCCGCGCGTCGCAGAACGCCTCCACAGCGAACGCGCCCGAGCGATCCCATGCGCTCGCGGCGCTGGCGTTGTGTCTGGAGGGCGGGCGCACCGGGCGACTGACCGCCTCGGAAGCGGGCATGGGCGCGGTGGACGTCTACGTGATGTCTGGGGAGGTGCTTGCGGCGCACGCGGCAGACGACGACCTGCAATTGCTCGCCTGTTTGCGGGCCGGGGAACTCCTGCCGGCCGAGGCGCTCGACGCGCTCGCGGAGGCCAGCAACGAGCCGGGGCAATTCGCGGACGCGCTCTATGATCAGCTCCACGAGGACGTGGTGCAGGAGCTCATGGGAGAGCGGTTTCGGGAGAACCTGTTCCGGTTCCTCTCTGCGAGCCGGGGCGTGGACTTTGAGGCCATGGACGCGATCTTCGTCTCGAACATCCAGATCGGGCATGACTCCGGGGCGCTCCTCGAGGAGCTGACAGCGCTCCGCGACCGGTCCCGACCGATCCACACGTCCACGCTGGGCCTCCTGCCGGGAGACGGGATGGCGCTTGGCGCCTCGCAGGCCCGGCTCGTCGAGCTCTGCCAGAACGGCTTGTCGGTGCCAGAGCTGCTCCGACGCGCAGGCCGCGAGCCCAATCGCGTGTTGCACGACATCGCGGATCTGCTCGACGGCGGGGGCCTGGTCTGGGACACGCCTCCGGTCGTCGCCCGGCCAGCGCCCACACCGGCCCCCGCTGCGACGGCGCCGTCGGCTTTCCCCGAGCTCCCCCTCGAAGATGATCACACCGATGAGCGCCCGCAAGAAGCGACGGCGCCACCGGCACCCGCGGCGCCAACGGCGACTACAGTCGAAGACGACGCCTACCTCGACGCGTTCGGCGACTACGACACCACCCGGGGTGACGGAATCTTCTCGGGCGTGCGCGACGTCGTGGATCTGGAAGGCACCAAGTCGGACGGCTGGCACGACGAGCCCGAAAAGATCCCCGAGACCCTGGAGTTGCCCGAGGCGGACGCCGCCGCGAGCGCCACCGCGGTGTCCCTGAACTTTTCCGGCCCGCGCCTGGCCGACGACGACGCACGGGGCAAGATCGAGGTCGTGAACGAGGTGCTGGACGCGGTCCGCGCGGCGCTGGACGCGGCGGAGGGCGGGTCCGGTCAGGCGCGCATGCAGCTCCTGGTCGAGGGCTCCTCGGGCCCATTTGCTGCGCTCTTCAACGGCGTGGAGTTGAAGGCAGACGGGCGCCTTCCGGTTGAGCAGGTCCTGAAAAACCTCCGAAAGCGCCCGGCAACCGAGCATCGGCGCCTGCTGCAGCGGGCGGCCACCGATCTCATCGAGCGCGCTCTCTCACTGGCGAGCGAGGATCTCGATGACGATCTGATGGAATCCGTCCTCGAGAAGGTCGCCGGCTACCAGAAACGTCTCGGCATCTGACGGCGCTGGGCGACGGTGCGAGCGCGACACGGGTGGGCGGCGACGTGCCTGGCGCTCGCGTTCGCAGGGTTGGGGTTGGACGTGGCCAGGGCCGCCAGCGTCGGCCATCCGAGCGCTGGCGTCGCAGGCGACGACGAGCCCGAGGAGCTGCCCACACCCGTCGTGGTCCCCACGCTCCTGACGCCACCCGCGGTCGCGGAAGTGTCCGGCGCGCTGCCGAAGGATCGGCCCGGCGTGCGGTTCATCGCTGAACGCTGGACAATCCCTGCGACGACCCTGGCCGCGGTCCGCGCTGTCGAGGCGGCCCCGCTCGGGCGCCGGATGGAGGCTGCCAGTCACGATTTTCTCAACCTCCCCTACCTGAACGAGGCCGACGGCGAGGCGGACGCCGACGACCCCGATCCCCCTTCCCGTTACGACGCCTTCGACTGCCTCACGTTCGTCGAGGAGGTGCTCGGGCTCTCGCTCGCGGGCGACCCCCTCTACGCCCCGACCATCCGCGACGCCCTGCGCTACCGGGACGCGGCCCCCCGACCCGAGTGGACGCGCAAGTACCAGCAGCGGCGCCATTTCATGGAGGCCGAGTGGCTCCCTGACGGCGTCGCCGACGGGCTCCTGGAGGACATCACCGACCGGGTCGGGCCGGCCCGCACGCTGGGGCACGACGTGACCGCCGCGATGTGGAAGGGGTGGGCCCACGCCAGGATCTTCCACCTCCCTCCTGAGCTTTTCCCGACCGGCCACTGGTCCTTGCAGTACCTCGATCTCGCCACCGCGCTGACCTACGCCAAAAACGTCCCCGCCGGCGCCATCGTCCTGACCGTGCGCTCCGCCCGCGCCGCGCGCCCGATCGCGATCTCGCACGTGAGCCTGATGGTGCAGGATGAAAGTGGGAAGATCCACATGCGGCACGCGTCACGGATGGGCTCGCAGAAGGTTCGCGACGACGACCTCGTCACCTACATCCACCACGTCGCCAGCTACGGATGGGCGTGCATCGGACTGTCCATCTACATGCCGCGCGAGCAGGGCCCCCGCGTCAGCGCGCTCACCGCCGCCTCGCTCCCGCCCCCGTTTCCACCTGCAACGGGCCCCGTTGGCTCGGTGGTCCCGCTCCCATGACCTACATCGGACTCCCCGTGCTCTGGGACCTCGACGGGACGCTCGCCGATTCCTCCACCGACATCGCGGCGGCCGTGGACCGCGCCTTTGTCGCCCTTCATCTGCCAGTCCTCGGGACCGAGGCCGTTCGGCGGCACGTCGGGAGTGGCGCCAGGCATCTCATCACGAACTGCCTCGCCGAGTCGCTGGCGGCGCGCGTCGGCCCGGTCGACGCGGGGCCGAGCATCGACGTCGTGCTCCCCGAATTCCTGGCCAGCTACCGCGATCACATCGCCGACCACACGACCCTTCACGCCGGGGTGCGCGAGCTGCTCGCAGACCTGCGGGTGCCGCAGGCCGTGGTAACGAACAAGCCGATCACGCTCACGCGAGCCTTGTTGGCGGCGCTGGACGTCACGCACCGCTTCGCGGCCGTCTTTGGCGGGGAGAGCGTGCTTGATCCCGGTGATCCCTGCGGAATGTCCCGTCGCAAGCCGGACCCCGCGATGATCCATGCCGCCATGGCCGCTCTGGGGGTGGACCGTGCGGTGATCATCGGCGATGGACCCCACGATGTTGGCGCCGGAAGGGCCGCGGGGATCCCGGTGATCGGCGTGGACTGGGGCATCGCCACGCCGACCGGCGCCGACGTCCGCGTCCAGACGGTCGACGCGCTGCGGGGATTGCTGCTGGGCTGATCGCGGACCAACGGGCTACGGCGCCGGATGCGACAACTCTCCGTCGAAGACAGCGCGCGTTGGCTGCGGCAGGCCGATCCCCCGCAGCTTGTGGACTGCCGCCAGCCCGGTGAGTGGGCGATCTGCCGCCTTCCCGGCGCGGTTCTCATCCCGCTCGCCGAGCTGGCGGAGCGCACGACAGAGCTGGACGCGACCCGACCGGTGCTCGTGTACTGCCACCATGGGATCCGCTCGATCAACGGGGCGATGATCCTCGAAGGAGCGGGGTTCACGGCCGACTCCATGCGCGGGGGGATCGAGGACTGGAGCCTGCGGGTCGACCCAACGGTGCCGAGGTATTGACCGGCCCGCTGCCGCCGAACGTCGCCCAGGCAGTCTGCGCCGCGTTGCACGCACGCACGCTCGCTGAGCGCGTCCGGCTGCGGCTCAGCGGCGGGTGGACGGCGAAGCAGGCGTGGGAAAGGCTGGCGGAGTCGCCCCGTCTCGCCGTGCTTGGCCATGCCGGCGGCGACGAGCGCCACGCCATCGACCTCGTCTACAAGGCGCTCGTGGCCGCCGCCACCGCCGGGACCGTCCGTCGGCAGCAGGTGAAATACACCATGCGCCTCAACACGAAGGGGCCACGCGACATGCTGGTGGACGTGTTCCGCGCTTGAGCGGTCAGCCGTCAGCCGTCAGCCGTCGACCGACTTCCACGCCAGCGCGACGCCGAGCACCTGCGTATCGGCCTTGCGCGCCGGGATCGTCAGCGCGCGCACCGTGAGCGTGTCGGGCGACGTCTCCGCAGCCACCTTCGCCATCGCCGTCTCCAGCTCGGCCGTCAGGTCCACGACCGCTTGCTGGGCAGCGTCAAGCCCGACCTCCGCCTGTCCGACGTCCGACCGCTGATCCAACGTCCGGCCGGTGCTCCGGGTCGCGGTCGCCACCTTTGAGACGGACGACGTCAGGCTCCGCCCCCCGAACAAAGCCCCGATCAACGCCGAGCCCCAGCTCATCGCCGCAGTGACCGTGGCGGTCGTCGCCTGTGTCTTTTCCTTTGCGAGCTTCGCCTCCGCCTTTTGCACCTTGTCGTTCGCCGCAGCGATCTTCGGTCCGTACTTTGCCTGCAGTTCGCTGACGGCGGCGTCACGACGCTCCCTGCCGGCGTGGGCGAGGCGCGTGCGAAACTCGCCCTCGGTCTCACCGGCCGTGCTCGCGAGCCCGAGCGCGTCGCAGCGGAGCATGTTCCCCGCGCGCTCCTGGTAGATCCACGCTGCAAACGCCTTCTTCCACTCCGCCGCCGCCGACTTTCGCCCCACCTGCGAGGGGAGTGCCGCAAACGTTGCCCCCTCGTTCGGTGCCTTGCTCGCGGCTGGCGCCGGCACGACCTGCGACCATGCCACCAGCCGCTCGTCGTCGGTGAACGGCGCGAGCACCGCAACGTCCTCCCACTGGTCGACCTTCGCCTTCGCGTCGACGTAGTGAACGCGCGCGCTGGCGTAGAGGTAGGGCTCATAGGCAGCGCCTTCGCCGAAAAAGCGCTCGTCCATCCCAACCGGGATCGACGGGCGGCCTGCGGCGGCCAGCGGTTTTCGGGGCGAGGCAGTCGGCGCGCCGGACGGTGACCTGACCGCGGCAAACCGCTTCAACTCCTCGCGAGTCATCGGACCGCGCAGGTACGACAAGGTCCAGCGGCTCTGGAAGAGCACCGGGCCTTCCGCGTACACGTTGTTGAGCAGGAACGTCCGGTTTCCGAGCCCGCTCAAGAGCGTGTCCATCGCCGCACGGTCGATGCCCTTCCCGGACGACGACGCCGCACCCTCCAGCCCATCGAGCACCCGCGCCTTGTCCCGCTCCGTCTGCAGGCGCCCGATGAACCACGCGCCGCAGTTGGCGAGGCCCTTGTAGTCGAGGTCCACGGGGTTCTGCGTCGCCAGCACCACCCCCAGTCCAAACGCCCGCGCCTGCTTGAGCAAGGTCAGCATGGGCGGTTTCGTGGGCGGGTTCGCAGACGGCGGGAAGTACCCGTAGATCTCGTCCATGAACAGCACCGCGCGCAGCGACGATGTGCCCGTCTGCGCGCGCATCCAGCCCACCACCTCGTGCAGCAGCGTCGCTACAAAGAACATGCGCTGCTCATCCGTCAAGTGGGCAATAGAAACAATCGCGATCCGGGGCTTTCCACCCGGCGAAGCGAGCATCCGACCCACATCCAGCGGCTCGCCCTCCATCCACGCCGCGGCCTGGGGCGAAGCGAGCAGGTTGTTGAGGCGCATCGCAAGCGCTGTGCGCTCCTTCGCAGGGAAGAACGCCTCGATGTCGACGACGCCCACGCGCTCGAACGGCGGCTTCTGGATCGCGAGGACGAGATCGGCGAGGCCGACCTCGCGCCCCTCAGACCAGGCGGCGTCAAGGATGCGGGCGAGCAGGATCGGCTCGCGATCCTGCATCGGATCCGCGTGGATGCCGAGGAGGCCAAGCAGGCCGACGACAGCGGCATCAAGGCGTTCGCGGCGGGCTTCGTCGTCGAGGCCCGCCGGCGGCGCAGCGAAGGAGCGGAGCAGCGCGAGGGGCGTGCCAGCCCGGGAGCCGGGGGTGTAGACGACCACGTCGGCGGCGTCGCGCAGGCGTTGGATCCGCGCGGCGTCCTGGTCCCAGTCGCTCAGGCCCTTGCGCCAGGTCGCCGCGGTCTCGGCGGCGAATTCGTCGGCAGTCTGGCCTTTTCGCCCCGCCTCCTCCTCGTCGACCCAGGGTCGGAAGTCGTCCGGCCGCAGGTCCGGGAACGTCAGGAGCAGGTTGGCGAGGTCCCCCTTCGGGTCGATGGCCAGCACCGGAATGCCGTCGATCGCGGCCTCCTCGACAAGCCCGATGGAGAGGCCGGTCTTGCCGCTGCCGGTCATGCCAAGCACGACAGCGTGGGTGGTCAGCTGCTTGGACGCGTAGAGCAGCGGCTCGTGGGTGACCGTGCGCGTGTCCGCGTCGACGGTGCGTCCGAGGTAGAAAACGCCGAGCTTCTCGTAGTCGTGCATGGCGTGGGGCTAATTCGGTGCGGGGGAGGCTGGAGGCTGGAGGCCCCCCGCTGGCCGACCCGATAGATCGCGCTGTGACCACCGTCGTCGACATGTTTCTGCAGCTCGTGGACCTCGCCGGGGTACACCTGCCAAAATGGGCGTACCCCGTGGGGATCGCCGTGCTGGCGCTGGCACTCCTGCCGTTCCGGGTCAAAGGCGAGCGGGCGAACACGGCGCGCCGGATCCTGCTGAAGGCGTCCGGCGCGGGGTCCGTGGCTGAGCGGGACCGGCTTGAAGCACAGGCGATCGCCGAGGTGCGCGACGAGCCGCACGGCCTCTTGACGATCGCAGCATGGGCGGTGGAGCACGGCCGCTACCCCCTCGCCCGCCACGTGCTGGACACTCCCAGCCTGAAAGGGCACAAAGAACGCCGACGCTTGCTCGCGACGATGGCCGGAGCGGCGCCACTCGACGCCGACGCGATCACGCGGGCGGTCCTTGGCGACGAGGCAGACGGCGCGGCGGGGGCCGACACGGGCGACGACCAGCGACCGACCCAGCCTACCGGCTGACGAGCCAGGCGCACACGCCGAAGAAGCCGATCAACACCCCAAGCCCAAAAAGATAGCCTCGAAACTCCATCCAGATGCCGTCAGGCTGAGGATGCCGCTCTTCACGCTCCAGATCCTCGGGGACCGCCGCCTCGTCCCGCAGCCAGCGCCGCAGGCCGGACGGACGGGGGATGAGCATCGGGACGCGCTCGCGATAGAGCTGGTAGCGCCGGCCAAAACGGGCGTCGCAGAAGGGTTCCTGGAGGTAGCGATTGGTGACGAGGGAGTAGAGGACGAGGACCGGCACGAAGGAGGTCAGAAAGCTGGTCGACCCGAAGATCACGCCGAGCCCGATCACTCCAGCGAGCTTGCCGAGAACGCTGGGGTGCCGAAGGACCGTGTAGGGGCCGGTGTCGACAAGCGCCGTCGGCCCGCCGTCCACGTGGGTGCCGGGCGAGCCGCCGCCGGAGAGGTAGAGGTAGCCGTAGACGTACCAGACCCAGGATCCGCCGGCGCCGATGAGGGCGAGGCCGACGGGCAACCGGTGGGCGAGGTCCGGGCCGGGGGCGAGACGCAGGCCAGCGTCAACCCGGGTCGCGATCCAGCACATGACGGCGGCGGCGGGGAACATCACGAAGAGGTGGATGGCGAAGTTTCGATAGAGCTCCGGCGCACGGATCGCCGCGATGCACGCCGCGAAGGACGGGCGACGGATGAGCGGGCGAGGGACGGGGCCGGGGGCCGGCGGCGGCGCTTCGGCAGCGGGAACGAGGCGGGAGGACGACACGATCGCCAGGGGTACGCGCTCCCGTATTCCCGTCGGCGAGCGCCGGCCCCTGATCGGCAGACGCGGCGTGGTACTGTGCGGCATGCCGCTCGCGCAGAACATAGCCCGTGTCGTGATCCTGGCCGTCAGCCTCCTCGCCTGCAAGGGCGAAAAGCTGGCGTTGGACTCCTCGGACTCCCGTCCTCCGCCACCACCCCCAACGCCAACCATCAGCATCGTCGGCGGCGCCCTCGACCCGCTCTACGCGACAGACCCGGCGGGCGTGCCGTTGGACGTCACCGCCGCGAACGGCGACACCGTGCGCGTGACCGTCGCGGATGCGACCGGCACCGTCATCCGCACGCTCAACGATGGGTCGATGATGGTGGACGTTGCCCGCTGGGACGGGCACGACGACGTCGGGACCATGGCTCCCGTCGGCACGTACACCGTCGAGGCGGAACTTCTCGACATCACCGGCGCCACGCTCGCTGCGGCGACGGCCCCGTTCTACATCGTGCGCGTGGGCGTGCTCTCGGGCACGCTCGGGGGCGACCGCATCCCCCTCGTCTGGCACGAACAAGGCGGCGTTGCCGGCGCATATGTCGTGGAGGATGCCACCACGCAGACGTTCGCGATCGCCACCATCGACGACGGCACCACCGCCACACCCCTGCCCTCCCTCTGGGACGACCTCGATTCGCCCCCTGCCAGCGCCGACGGCGTCGTCATGCCCGCCGGGTACGCCTACGATGCGCTGCCCACGCTGTCCCTCGCCGTTGCCGGCGACTTCGGGGACGCGGCCGTGCAGCTCACCCTCGTCGGCTGGGACGAGCCGCAGACCGTCAGCAGCGGCGACACCGCGACGTTCACTCGAAAGCCGGCGTTGGCAGTCGGTCCTTCTGTCGTAGAGGAGACCGTCTCGCTCTCCTGGACCGTCGATCTGGGCGACGGCTCCACACCCGTCGTCGTCGGCACCGAATCCCTCCCCCTGCGGTTCTACGCCACCCTCGGCCCTCCCGGCTTTGATCAGGAGGGCCCTCAATATTCCCCCTGGGTCGCTGCGATCGACCCCGCGCTTCGGGCCATCGCGGGCGTCGCCCCGACGGACGCCGACGTGACCAGCGCCCTGACCACCTGGGTCTACTCCGACCTCGGCATCGCCTACGACACGACCTACGGGGCAAGCTACTACACGACCTACGGCGGGCGCGGCTACGACAACTCCGTCTTCGACTTCACCAGCTTCCTCGCTCGTTCCAACGGCACCACGGTCAACTGCAGTGACTGCGCGAGCATCCTGGAAGCGTACGCCGACATGGTCGGGTGCGACCTGCAGTACACCATCCTGCTCAAGAACTTCCAGTTGAACTTCATCAAGGCCATCGGCGGCACCGACTATACCCACTGCCCGTTTGGCCCGTCCGGCTGCGGGTTTTCGTACCACGCCGTCACCACGCCGGACGCCGCGGTGACCATCTACGATGCGACCCTGGACCTCGACGGCGACGACGACCCCTCCGCCGGCCCCTTCACCGATCTGCCCGTCCACGGCGTCGACGGCACCGAGTACCTCCAGCGCCTCGTCGCCTCCCACGATGAGCCTGGCGTCACCTACAATTTCGCCCAGAAGGAGTCCTTGCGTTGATCCTCCTATTCGTCTCTTCCGTGCTCGCGGCCGGCGTCCACTCCGGCATCCCCGTCCACCAGAAAGACCTCGGTGAACCGGCCTTCCAGAGCGCGGAGTCCGGCTGGAGCGCGCCGCTGGCCAACGGCAAGGGCATGGTTCGCGTCTACGTTGGTCACGACGAAGCGGGCGCAAAGGACTGGTTCGGACGACAACGCGAATCCTTCACCAAGTACCTGACGGATTTCAATTTTGCCGACGAGGCCGCCGGCGATGGCACCGGCGTCCTGCTGTTCCGCGACGGGAACGTCGGGGTGATGGTCAGGAGCGACGACGGACAGGCCCTCACAATCGCGACATCCCTGCGCGCGCGCATCGCCGACAATGTCCCCGGGCTCGCGTTTCCCACGATGGAGCGGGTGAAAGACGGATGGGGGCTGGTCGCGCCTGGCTCGGTGTACGTCCAGCAACAGGGCGGCGGCAACATCCAGTGCTCGGTGCCGGTGAGCGCCTTCACGAGCAATTATGTCGCGACCGCGGAAGCTTCTCCCTGCATCTTCATCGAGCGCCCGGATGACATCACCGTCTGGGACGCGTGGGGACGGCCGACGGTCGTGCGGTAGCCCGACTACTTCGGCCGAAAGCCGGTGATGTAGGGCTTCATCCAGTCGATCTTGCCCGATACGCCGTCCTGGTAGACCTGCTGGACGCGACGGGTGATGGCCCCCGGCGTGCCGACCGTCCGACGATCGACCTCGCGCACCGGGGTGATCTCGGCGGCGGTCCCGGAGAGGAACACCTCGTCAGCGACGTAGAGCGCGTCACGGCCGAACTGCATCTCGTGGACCTGCACGCCGTCGTGGCGCAGGATGTCGATGACCGTGCGACGGGTGATGCCGCCGAGGATGTTGACGACCGGCGGTGTCTTCACGACGCCGTCCCGGCAGGCGAAGAGGTTCTCCCCGGTGCCTTCGGCCACGTGTCCGGAGCCGTCGAGCATGATCGCTTCGTCAAAACCGTTGTCGATCGCCTCGTAGCGGGCAAGCACGCTGTTGACGTAGTGACCGATGACCTTCGCGCGCTGGAGGTTGGAATTCACGTGGTGACGCGTGAACGTGCTCGTCTGCACGCGGATGCCGTTCCGGATCCCTTCGTCGCCGAGGTACTTGCCCCAGTCCCACACCGCGATCGCGCAGTGCACGGGGTTGTCCCGAGCTCCGAGGCCCATTTTTCCCATGCCGAAGAAGATGATCGGCCGGATGTAGCAGTCGGCCATCCCGTTGGCTTCCAGCGTCTCCAGGCAGCCCTCCTTGAGCTGCGCCTGCGTCCAGGGCAGGTCCATCCGGCACATCTTCGCGGAGTCGGTCAGGCGACGAAGGTGCTCGTCGAGCTTGAAGACACCGCCGGAGCCGTCCGGCTGGGGGTAGCTGCGGATGCCCTCGAACACGCCCAGGCCATAGTGCAACGTGTGGCTGAGAACGTGCACTTTCGCGTCGGCGAACGGAACGAGCTTGCCGTCCATCCAGATGTACTTGCTCTCGATGCCCATGGACGGCTCCTGCGCGAGGGGTGGAAACGCGCGCGCGGATGCGCGGCGGGCGGGGGTCTAACCGGAATCCGCGCCTACCCCAGCCCCGCCATCTTCTCCTTCAACTCCCCCGACTCGTGCATGGCCTTGAGGATGTCCGAACCACCGACGAATTCCCCGCCGATGAACACCTGCGGGATCGTCGGCCATTGCGTGAATTGCTTCACCCCGTCGCGCACGTCCGGATCCGCGAGCACGTTCACGTGGGCGATGGGCTTGCCGTAGCTGGCGAGGATGCCGGCGGCGGAGGCCGAGAAGCCGCACTGCGGCGAGGACGGCGAGCCCTTCATGAACAGGACGACCTGGTTTGCCTTCACATACTCCTCAATGAACGCCGCAACCGGCTTCGACCCGCGGATGGACGGCTCCTCGGCGGGCTCGGGGTCGGGCGTGTAGGCCGGGCGCGGGCGAGCGGGCGGCGGGGTCTCACTCTGGCCGAACATCGGGAGGCGGCGCTTGATGCGATCAACGAGGCCCATGACTGGCTCCTTTTCGTCAACGTAGTCGCCCGCCGGACAGCGGCCGGTGCCCTGCCATACCGCGCCGCGCATCGCCACCTATCAAAACTGACGTCGTCAGTATTGATACATGCGGGGGGTGAGGGCGGCGGATAACCGGGGTTGTGGCCATCCTCCTCACCCTCCTCTCGGTCTTTTGCGCAGCCATCCCCATGCTGACGTTCCTTGGGCTCGTGTGGTGGCTCGACCGGAATGATCGGGAGCCGCTGTGGCTTTTCGGGCTGGTCTTCCTTTGGGGCGTGATCGGCGCGATCTTCGTCGCGCTGGTCGGCTCCGAGGTCATGATGCAGCCGCTGACGCTGATCATGGGGCCGGACGCCGCGGAGCAGTGGTCGGCCGTCCTCGTGGCACCGTTCATCGAGGAGCCGTCCAAGGCAGCGATCCTGTTCGCGGTGATGTTCTCGCGGCACTTCGACAACGCGGCCGACGGCTTCGTCTACGGCGCCGCTGCCGGGCTCGGGTTCGGGATGACCGAGAACTTCCTGTACTTTTCCAGCGTAGCGATGTCGGGGGACGTCATGGCGTGGGTGAGCACCGTGGTGATTCGCACGTTCTTCTCTGCGGTCATGCACGCGTGCGCGACGTCCTGTGTCGGCGCCTGCCTCGGTTTTGCACGGTTTCGCGGTCCGATATTCAAGATCCTCTGCGTCCCGTTCGGCTTCATGTGCGCGATGGGCATCCACGGGCTCTGGAACGGCATGCTCACGGTCTCCGACGTTGCCGGGATGCCCGAGCTCTCCTCGCTCAACTTCGTCCTGTTCATCGGCGAATTCTTCTTCATCTTCGCGCTCTTTCAGCTTGCCCTCTGGGACGAGCGGGCCACGATCCGCCGGGAGCTGGCCGATGAGGTCAAGCTCGGAACGCTCCCCCTGGCGCACGCCAGCGGCATCGCGAGCACCTTCAAGCGCGGCGGTGGCACGTGGCTGCCAAAGGGCGTGCCGCGCT
Organism: uncultured Pseudomonadota bacterium; assembly: GCA_903844155.1. GTDB lineage: Bacteria > Myxococcota_A > UBA796 > UBA796 > SXON01 > CAIUMM01. The sequence goes on from CAIMSU010000295.1 coordinate 39,143, forward strand.
GGCCCTACGTCCGTGCGGTCGTCACGCTCGGGCTTCGCAAGCACCAGAGCCGCAACTCCAGTGGTTCGACGCACGCTTTCTACGCGGATGAGGTCCTTCGACTGCGCGCCGAGGTCAAGGCCTTGCAGGGGCTCGCGCGCCCGGCCTAGAGCCTAAGCCCCGACGTAGACCATCGGCCACGAGAGGTCGATCGCATCGACGCCATCGGTGATCATCAGCGAAAGCGTCGCCCCATCGTTCCCAGCCCCGTAGACGTTGTAGGTGCTGGTGGTCGACCCGGAATTCTGCACATCGGTCCCGTGGACGCCGATGCCGTCGATGGCCCAGCGGAACTGCATCACGTCGCCATCGGGGTCGTCGGCGATGACCTGGATGTCGACGCCCACGGTCGGAATGTCGATGGTGTCGCCGTCGGCGACGGACGCGGTCTGCAGCACCGGTGCGTGGTTGACGGCGGGGGCGCAGGCCAGGAGGAGGGCGAGGGTCACGCGCGACTGCTAACCGGCGAGGCCCCGGAGCAACTTCTGGTGGATCCCGCCGAAGGCGCCGTTGGACAACACCGCGATCACGTCGTGGGGATGGGCATTTGCGCAGACAGCCGCGACGATCTCGTCGACCGTCTCCCAGGTAAACGCCTCCTTCCCGCTGGCCCGCAGCCGGGACACGAGGCGTGGCGTATCAAAGCGTTCCGCCTCGGGAATCCGCCCCTGGTCGGGCGGCGCGCCGACGACCACGACGTCCGCGTCCACGAACGCCCGCGCGTAGGCCTCCTGGAACACGGCCCGGCGCGACGTGGCGCTGCGCGGCTCAAAAATCGCCCAGATCCGACGTTTGCCGAACCGAAGTCGCAAGCCCGCGAGCGTGACCTCCACCGCCGTCGGGTGGTGCGCAAAATCGTCGAGCACGGTTACCTGCCGCACCTCGCCAACAACCTCCTGCCGCCGCTTCACCCCCTCAAAGCTCGCGAACCCCGGAGCCAGGTCCGCCGCCGTCAGCCCTTCACGGTCCAGCGCCGCGCACGCCGCCACGCAGTTGTAGAGGTTGTACTCGCCGACCAGGATGCACTGGAACTGCCCCCAGACAACGCCGTCTCTCAGCACCGTGAAGTGCTGAACACCACGCTGGGTGTCGACCCGGTCGATCCGCCCATCCCACTGCTGGCCCTTGCCGTACCGCCGGATCTCCGAGGTTGCATCGGTACAGACGTCGACGACGTTGTCGTGGTCCCAGCGGGCGACGATGCACCCGCCGAGTCCCGGACCGGGCGACGGTGGCACGATGGCCACGAGCTTGCGGAAGCTCTCCTTGACGTGGTCGAGGTCCCGGTAGATGTCCGCATGGTCGAATTCGACGGACGTGATCAAGGCGGTGTTCGGGCGATAGTGTAGGAACTTCGGTCCCTTGTCGAAGAACGCGGTGTCGTATTCGTCGCCCTCGATGACAAAATGCGGTCCGTCGCCGAGGCGCGCGGTCCGGTCAAAGTTCTTCGCCAGCCCGCCGATGAGAAACCCCGGTTTGCGGCCGATGGGTTGGGCCTGATCGAGCAGGTGGGCGATGAGCGACGTCGTCGTCGTCTTGCCGTGGGTGCCGGCGACGACGATGCTCTGGCGTTCGCCGAGGAACAGCTCGCCGAGGAGCTGGGGGAACGAGCAATACGGCAGGTTCGAGGCGAGCAGCGCCTGGGCCTCCGCGTACTCGGCGCGGATGACGTTGCCGACGACAACCAGATGCGGCGGTCCACCCGTCCGGCCCGGCGCCAGGTTCTCCGCGTTGTACCCGATCATCACGGGGATTCCCAACGACTCCAGGTACGTGGACATCGGCGGGTACACGCCCGTGTCGCTGCCCGTCACGGTGTACCCGGCGTCCTTCAGCATCCCCGCGAGCGCCGCCATCGCGGTGCCCCCGATCCCCATGATGTGAAGCGTGGGAGAGTGCCCCGCTTGCGGCGGAGAAAACGGCAGCGGACCGGCGAGGAGTGGCATCGCAACTCTTTATCGCGGATTGAGCCTTGGTGTTGTCACGTCAATACACTTTGTGATAGTGTCAAAGCCGCTTCCCGCACCCCGCCCGCACCCCGCCCGCCTCCCCGCCCCCTCCGGCCTTCCCCAGAGTCCCCCAATGCTCAACGCCATGCTCGGCTTGTTCTCCCAGGACATGGCCATCGATCTCGGCACCGCCAACACGCTCGTGTACGCCAAGGGCCGCGGCGTCGTCTGCAACGAGCCCTCGCTCGTCGCAGTCCAGCACGACAAACGCGGCAATCGGCGCGTCCTGGCCGTCGGCAACGAAGCAAAGACGATGCTCGGGCGTTGCCCGCAGGACATCCAGGCGCTGCGCCCGCTCAAGGATGGCGTGATCGCCGACTACCAGCTCACCGAGGAGATGCTCCGGTACTTCATCGAAAAGGTCAATGGACGCCGCAATTTCGTCGCCCCCCGCATGGTCATCTGCATCCCCTACGGCACGACCGAGGTCGAGAAGCGCGCCGTCCGTGATTCAGCTGAATCTGCCGGTGCGCGCGAGGTGCATCTCATCGAAGAACCGCTGGCCGCCGCGATCGGCGCTGATCTTCCGATCACCGAGCCGACCGGCAACATGGTCGTGGACATCGGCGGCGGGACGACCGAGGTCGCCGTCATCTCCATGGCCGGCATCGTCTACTCGCGCTCGATCAAGGTTGGCGGCGATCATCTCGACGAGGCGATCATCAACCACATCCGCCGTCGGCACGACCTCTACGTCGGGCCGCGCACCGCCGAAAAAATCAAGCTGGAGCTTGGGAATGCCTCGCCGGAGTTCGAATTCCGTGAGCTTGCGATCAAGGGCCGCGATCTCGTCCGCGGGTTTCCCCGCACCGTCACCATCCACAGCGACGAGATCCGCGAGGCCCTCGAAGAGCCCGTGCGGCTGATCATCGAGGCGGTCACCGGCTCGCTCGAGCGTACGCCCCCCGAGCTGCTCGGCGACATCGTGGACCGCGGCATCATCATGACCGGCGGCGGCTCGCTCCTCTCGGACCTGGACACGGCCCTCTCGCAGGCGACCGGGCTCCCCGTCATCATCGCCGACGATCCGCTCAGCGCCGTCGTCAAGGGCTCGGGGCGCGCGTTGGAGGAGATGGACTACTTGCGGATGATGTCGTAGCGCACGCATCCCGGCGATAAGCCGAGCGGCGATGCCTACGGCCGACGTCCCCTCCTGGTCTTTGGAACAGCTCTCGGGCGAGGCGCACGCCATCCGCCTGCGCATCAACCGGTTTCGTGAGTCCCTCGGCCGGTTCTTCGTCGCCAAGCAGCCAATCGTCGACCTGATGACGATCTGCGCCGTCGCCCAGGAGCCGCTGCTGCTCGTCGGACGACCGGGCACCGCAAAAAGCGACCTTGTCCTCAAGTTCAAGGACGCCCTCGGCCTCGGCGACGGCGACTATTTTGAGTACATGCTCACCCAGTTCACCGAGCCCGGTGAGGTGATGGGCCCGATCGACGTCGCCCGCTTGCGCGAGGGGAAGTACATCCGGCGCTCGCAGGGCAAACTCCCGACGGCGAAGGTCGTTTTTCTGGACGAGATCTTCAAGTCCAACTCCGCCATCTTGAACGCGCTCCTGACGGTCGTGAACGAGCGGAAGTTCTACCAGGACGGCCAGCCGGTCCCGGTGGCGATGAAGATCCTGTTCGCGGCCACCAACGAGATCCCCGAAAACGTAGAGCTCGCCGCATTGAAGGACCGCTTCTGCCTGAAGGTGGCATGTCGCTCGGTCGCCGACCAGCACTTCCTGGATCTGATCGACTCGGGGCTGGCGAGCCAGAGCGCGAAGGACCTTGGGCAGAGGCCCTGGGCCGAGGGGCATGCGTCGCTGGACGACTTCCTCAAGGCGAACCGCTACCTGGCGCTCCAATTCGGCCGGATGGAGGGGAGCAGTGGCGATGAGCGGGACCGCCACCGCTACTTCAGCGCGCCGTTGCTGCTGGAACTTCAGCGCGTGCTCCGCACGTTGGTGAGGGAGGACGGCGTGTTCATCAGCGATCGCAAGATCGTCAAGTTGTACCGGCTCTTGCGCACGCACGCCTGGGTGCTCCACGGCGGCGCAGTTGTACGCGAGGACCTGCGAATGTTGAGCTACCTTGGCGAGACGCGGGAGGAGATCGACCTGCTCGAGGAAAAGGTGCCGAAGTTGCTGGGGATTCCCGGTTGACGGAGCTGCGGTCGGCAGACGCGATCGCGGAGTGGGTGGCCGGCGGCCTCGCGTTGGCCAGAGCACCCGCGCCCTCGACCGGGAACCTCGGAAAGTGGCTGAGCACCGTGCTCTCCGAGCGCCCCGGACTTCCGCCGATCGGGTGCGTCGCGGACCTCGCCACGCTGGCGACGGAAGGGCATCTCGGGCGGTTCGGCGGCGCCCTCCCTGACGAGCCCGGCTTGAAGCGCGGCCTGCGCGGCTGGGACGACATCCTTGGGCGCATCGCCGGGGATGCCCGGCTTTCCGCCGTGCATGACGCCATCGCCGGTCTACCCGCTGACCTGCGCGCACAGGCGGCCGGGCTGTTCGCCAGCCTGGTGCTCGGACGCGTGTGCGGCGACGATCCCGAGCGCTCCCCGGAGATCGCGGTGGTGCCGGCCGTGATCCGGCGATGCCTCAAGAGCCCGGAAGATCGCTCGGCCAGCGCAGCGACCACCCAGCTCCTGGTCGACGCCTACGAGCGCCTGGTGCGACGCGCCGAGAGCGTCGCCGACCTCCTCGGCCCGGCCGACGCCTTCCTGCTCACCTGGATCGCGCGCCTCGGCTCGTTGGAGGCCCGAGTGCTGCTCGCGCAGCTCGCGGAGGCCGCCGAGGCCACGGTTCTCCCGCGCAGGGTCCGGAGCGGTCGGGTACGCGGGAGCGCGCTTTCGCGACTCGAGGAGGAGAGCGCTTACCCGGTAGGCGGGTTTTCCGGCATCAGCACCTCGGGCAGCCTCGAAAACCTGCTCACGACCGAGCTCGTCTGGATGACCGCCGGTGGAGGCGAGGTTGGCGGCGATGATCCCGGCGCTGTCGACCTTTTTGAGCTCCGCTGGGCCGAGGGCGAGCTGCTCTATTACACGCGCGAGCGCGGGCGCCACCACCGCTCGCGGCGCGCGATCCTGGTGGTCCTCGACGGCAGCCTTGCGCTGGACCGCACGACGGCGGTTGGCTCTCGTCAGCGGGTCGTCGTGGTTCTGGGCGGGCTCGTGGCGGTCCTGCGGCGCTGCGCGGAGCTGCTCGGAGACGCGGACCTGCACATCCGCGTGGTGGTCGAGGGGGGCAAGCTCGCGCTGGAGACGGAGGTTCTGGAGCTCCTGCTGCTCGGATTGGTCCAGCGAGGCGTCGCGACAGTGGGGCGCGCATCCTCGGGGGAGGCGGCCAGTTGGGCGGCAGAGCAAGCCGCGCGGGGTGCCACCGACTGTGTCGTGATCGGCGCCGCTGGGGTGGAGTGCGCGCCACTTCTCGCAGGAACACCCGGGCGATCCCCGATCCTGCAACGGGTCGCCACTCGGCTCCACACCGCCGACGATGACCCGGTCGATCTGCTCACCTGGCTGGTATAGATCGCGCCCCACACCGCGAGCGCCCCATGCCCCGATTCCTGTTCGAAGAAGGCACGTCATCGAAGTTCTGGCAGATCGACCTCGATGGCGCCGCGTTCACGGTCGCGTGGGGAAAGATCGGGACCGCCGGACAGTCGCAGGTGAAATCGTGCGGCTCACCCGCGGAGGCCCAGGCGGAATACGACAAGTTGATCCGCGAGAAGACGAAGAAGGGCTACGCGCTCGCTGGCGACGGGGCCAGGCCGCCGGCCTCACCCCGACCTGCCCCGGCGGCGAAGGCACCAAGGCCCGGTGGAAACCCGGAGTTGGAGGCGAACGTCGCCGACAATCCCGACGACGTCAACGCGTACCTGGTGTACGCCGATTGGCTCCAGTCGACCGACGACCCGCTCGGCGAGTTCGTCGCGCTGTCGTGCCGCGCGGCATCAGACCCGGTCCTCAAGAAGTTGGCGAACAAACAGCTCAAGCTCCACGAAAAAACCTGGCTCGGAGCGCTCGCGGAGCACACCGATCTGGCAAGCCTGGAGTGGCGGAACGGGTTCATCGAGTCTGCACGCGTCACGATGGAATTCGAGGGTGACCCCCACGCAAAGAAGCTCCTCACCGCCCTCCTGAAGCTCCCCACCTGCCAATTCCTTCGGTCGCTCACGCTCGGGCTCTATTACGACGAGGCGGAGGAGTACGAGGTCAACTACAACGGCGCGGGCAAGGTGCTGGTCGCGCACGGCCCAATGCCCAGCCTCCGGTCGCTGTTCATCGGCGACTTCGACTACCCGGATGAGACGGAGATCTCCTGGGCACACCTTGGAAACCTCGGGGGGGTGTGGGCGCTTTACCCCAACCTCAAGACGCTGCGTCTGCGTGGCGGCGACCAGAAGCTCGGCGCGATCAACTTGCCGAACCTCCAGGAGTTCACCATCGAGACGGGCGGGCTCACCCCCGCGGCGCTCAAGTCCATCGCCGCCGCACAATGGCCCTCCATCGAGCGTATTTCCATCTGGTGCGGGCGCGAGGACTATGGCTGGAAGTCCAAGGCCAAGGACCTGCTCCCCCTCCTGGAGCGCACCGACCTCCCAAAGCTCCGCCACCTCGGGCTGAAGAACTCCGAGATCGGCGACGAGCTCCCCGCGCTGCTAGCGCGCACCCCGCTTTTGAGGCAGTTGGACGAGCTCGACCTGTCGATGAGCACGTTCGGCGACGCCGGTGCCGAGGCGCTCCTAGCCAACGCGCCCGCGTTCACCCACCTGACGCTGATCGACGTGAGCGAAAGCTATCTCACCCCACCCGTGGCCGCACGCCTGCACGCCGTATTCCCAGCCGCGAACGTCAAGGGACAGCGCAAGCCGGACGACTGGGGCAGCGGTGAACTGCACCGCTACTGTTCGGTCGGCGAGTAGCCGCCCGTGCCCCACAACGACCTGCTTCGCAGCCTGCGCTACACGCTGAACCTCAACGACGATGGCGTGGTCGCCGTGTTCACGCTGGCTGGCAAGCGCGCGGACCGCGAGTTCGTCGCGAGCATCCTCGCGCGCGAGGAGGAGGAAGGGTACATCGAATGCGGCGACATCGTCGCGAGCGCGTTCCTCGATGGGCTCATCATCAAGAAGCGGGGGCCGCGGGATGGTCCACCGGAACCGAGTCCCGGGAGGCTGACCAACAACGTCATCCTGCGAAAGCTCAAGATCGCGTTCACGCTGCACGACGACGATCTGCACGCCATCTTCAAGCTCGGGGAATTCCCGCTGTCCAAGCCGGAGATCAGCGCGCTGTTCCGTCGGGAGGGGCACCCGAACTGGCGCCCGCTGGGTGACCAGGCGATGCGCCACTTTCTACGTGGGCTTTCGCTCCGCGAGCGACGGTAGCTCACCAGACGACCTGGCGCGGCCGGCCTGACCGCGACGCCCAGCCTCCGCGGGGTCCGCGATAACCCGGCGTAGCACCGCAACAAGCGCCGCGACGTCATCGGGCGGGACCAGCCAGCCGACGGTCTCGTCGACAACCTCGGGGATGCCGGAGATGGGCGTGCTGACGACCGCCACGCCGGCGGCCATGGCCTCCAGGAGGACCACGGGGATACCGTCCATGTCGCCATCGGGGGCCCGCCGACATGGGAGGACGACTGCCGACGCGCGCAGGATGCGCGTCAGGACGTGATCGTGGGGGAGGAGGCCCAGAACAGTGACGCCGGCGATGTCGGGATCGGGCACATCACTGATGACGTCGAGGTGGACGACTACGCCCTCGGCAACAAGCTGCCGGACCGCGGCGAGGAGCGTGTCGAGGCCCTTTTTCGCGACGTTTCGCCCGACGAAGAGGAGCCGCCCAGGCTCGCGCGTGGACTCGGCCGCGGGCTGCGCTCGACACCTGCGTACGACCGCCTCGACGCCGTGACGCTCCCAAAGAAGTCGGCGATTGTACTCGGAGATCGTGGCGACCTCGACGGCGGCCTTGAGGACCGCCGGGAGCAGCGGGTGCGGCTTGTAGAGGTCGACAGCGTGGACAGTCACGGCGAACGGCACTCCCGCCCGGGCGCATGCCCGCGACGTCCAGACCGCGGCCTCGCCCGCGAAATGCACCCGAACGAGGCGGGGTTTGAGCCGACGCAGCAGCACCGCAAGCCAGAGCGAGCGCCACCGGCCGTCCCGCTCAACCGGCCAACCGTGGCGCAGCTCTGAGAGCAGCGCCGGCAACCAGGCCCACCAGGCCCACCGATGCGGCTGCGGGTAGACCGGGGCGGGCGCGATTCGCCCCGAGGCCTCGCGCGCGTCAAAAGCCGCGATGGCGACATGATCCGGGCCCTCGCGTGCGACCAGCGCGGCGATCTCGTCGTGGACGAAGGTCTCGGTGAGCGTCGGGAAGTAGCGCAGGACGTAGAGCGTCACCCCAGGATCTCCAGCAGATACGCCTCGATCTCGGCCGCGCGCTCGTCCCAGGTCCGGAGATGCGACCGCCGAGGACCGTGCGCTCTGGCTCGAACCAGCGCCGGCGCGACCGTCGCGAGATCCGTCGCATCGTAGAGCTCAATCCCCTCGCCCGACACCGTCGCCAGCACCTCCCGGATGGTCGGCAGGTCGGGGAGCACCAACGGCCGGTCCGTCGCGAGGTAATCCCAGAGCTTGAGCGGATTGGTGAGTGACCGCCCGAACAGGTTCGGCGCCAGCGGCAGCAAGAGCACGTCGAACGCGGCGAGTACGCGTGGGACCTCGCCATAGGGCACGGCCGGTCGGGCGTCCACGCCGTCCAGGGCCCCGCCAGCGCCCACGAGCACGACCGGCAGGCCCGCTGCCTTGCTCACGGCCTCCACCCCCTTGTACTCCTTCGCCGAGCCAACGACCCCGACCCCGCCCCCGCCCACGCCGACCCGCACCCGATCCGCCCGGGTGGCGTTCCAGATCGTTCGCCCCTTCGCCACAGACGCGATCGTCCCCCACCGCTCCCGGATCACGGAGAGTGTCCCTGCGCAGTTCGTTACAATTCCGCTCGCCCGCTCAAAAACCGCCTCCTCCAGTCCAAGGGTTGCCGCAGCATCCCGCCCCGCTTCGCGGTCCAGCGCCGAGTCCAGCTCATGCGCCTCGATCACCACGGGGATCCGCGCCGGGACGAGATCAACGTACCGCTTGGCGCGCGCGTACACCACGCCCCCGCCACGCGCGCACCAGGCCTTCACGCTCGCCCGAAACCAGAGACCAGCGCCCGGAAGCCACGCCGTGGGCGCCAGGCGGAGGTCGAGATCGGTCAGACGGCCGAGCCCCAGCTCCGACAGCACGTCCGCGCCATCGCCGATGTACCCGGCGGCACGATCGGCGAACAACGTCACATGGTGGCCGCGGGCGCTGAGCGCGTGACAGGTGTGCACGACCTGGAGCGCCTGCGCGCGCGTCCCCGGGAGCCGCGGGCGGTAAAGGTGGAGGATGCGCACGGCGTTTGGTAGCCTGCACGGACGCCTTCCGCACCCCTGCACCCCGGCCAACCGGCGTGTACCAAGGAAGAAAGCTGCAGGGGCACGGGTTGCCCGCCCGCCGTCGCGCGTTAGCCGCCGGTCGTCCACGCTTCCCCTCATCCAACGGCCGTATCAAGGCCCCCCTCTCGGGAGATTATCATGCGTTCCACCTCGATTCTCGGCTTCAGCCTCATCGCTCTCGGCACCCTCACCATCGCCCACACCGCGTTGGCCAAGGACACCGCCACCAAGTGGACGGAGATCGTCCCCACCAACATCAACGACTTCGACAGCGTGTTCAACAAGGTCGGCGCCATCGACACCACCGTCACCACGCAGACGACGGCGATGACGACCGCGCACACCAGCGTCAACACCGTCCTGGGCGTGGCGGAGGGCTCCCCGCTCTCCGACGCGATCAAGGGCGCGGTCGCGGCCGCCGGCGGGAAGCTCTCGCTCGACACGAGCGGCGGCGTCCCCCACCTCAAGGCCGCCGGTGACGCGCCGGACGCCATCAAGGCAGACGCCAAGGCCGTAAACGGCCTCATCGACGTCGGCACCGCCACCATCAAGACCTGCACCGACCTCGTCCCCCAGGCAGAGGGGCTCGTCACCGCCGTGAAGGACTTCCCCGCGAAGCTCAAGGGCATGGATCCCGCCGTCGTGCTGAAGGCCACCGGCCCCCTCGGCAAGGACATGAAGGCCACCAGCGAGACCCCCGCCCGCATCAAGGCGCTCTCCGACGCCGCCGTTCAGATCTACACCGACATCAAGGGCGCCTTCGGGAGCTGATCCCGTTGCGAGCACGGCCAAGGGGCGATCAGAGCGGCTTGCCGTTCGGGTCGCCCGGCACCTGCAGCACGTGGCCGGTCTCCAGGATGATCCCCGAGAGTCGGCCGCCGTACATGCAGCCGCTGTCGAGCCCCACGGTGCGGTCGCGCACGTTGAGGCCGCGCACGGCGTCGTGGCCGTAGTAGACGATCTGCGAACCCGTGTAGAGCTGCCACCAGAAGGGGTTGTCGAGATCGGCGTCGTCGGGCCAGCGGCGCAGGTTCAGGAGCTGCTTGCGCGACGTTCCGGGGAGCCCGAGGGTTGGGTGAACGCCCGCGTGGACAGCGATCCAGTCGCCAGAAACGCCGAGGTCCTCGGGGCCGAGCGAGAGCGGCAGACGATTGATCCAGGTGCGAGCCTCGGGCGGGAGCATGCGCGCGCATGTGTGGTGCCGGCTCTCCCCCGGCTGATCCCACACGTCGAGCAGCTTCGCGTCGTGGTTCCCGAGGATGGCACGGGCTTTGTACGCCTGGATGATGCGCCACACACCGACGGGATCAGGGCCCTTGGCAAAGATGTCCCCGAGCAGAACGACGAGGTCTGGGTTGGCGGCGTCGAGCAGGGCCTGGAGCGGATCCGCGCAGCCGTGCACGTCGCCAACCAGCAGCGTCCTCACGCCTTCCCGGACCCGTCAGCGCCGCCCTCGGGAACGGGAAGGAACGCCAGATCCTGAAGCCGCGTGATCCCGAGCCCGCCCGCCCGCAACGCGCGGAGGCCGGCCGGAAGCACCCGCGCGGCCTGCAGGTTCGTGACGCACGCCACCCCGAACCGCAGTCCGGCGAGCCGCATCGCCGCCTCGTCGTACTGGGCCTTCTTGCCCAGCGGTGAGTTGATGATGAGCTGGATGTCGCCGTTCTTGATGCGGTCGACGACGTCCGGCCGGCCCTCGCGGACCTTCCACACCGCCTCGGCCGGGATGCCCGCTGCTGCCAGCGCGCGCGCGGTGCCGTGCGTCGCGTAGAGCTTGTACCCCATCTCATTCAACTCGCGTGCGATGCCGATGCCGACGGGCTTGTCGGCGTCACGCAGGGAGAGGAACACGCCGCCTTCCGTTGGCAACGTCATGCCCGCCGCGATCATCGCCTTGGCGTATGCGATGCCGAACGAGCGGCCGACCCCCATGACCTCGCCGGTGGACCGCATCTCGGGGCCAAGGACGGTGTCGACCCCGGAGAACTTGCGCCACGGAAAAACGGGCGCTTTGATGAAGCTATACCCCTGCCCCCAGGTCGCGGAGACGGGCGGCGGGAGGTCCGCGAGCTTCGCGCCGAGCGCCAGGCGGGTGGCGAGCTTGGCGAGGGGGACCCCCGTGGCCTTCGCGAGGTAGGGGACCGTGCGGGACGCGCGAGGATTGACCTCGATCACGTAGACCAGCGACTCGCCGTTCGCGGCCCGCTGAACCGCGAATTGCACATTCATGAGGCCGACCGCGCGGATGTCGCGGCCGATGCGGGTCACGATGTCGGTCATCTCCCGGCGATTGTCCTCGGAGAGTTGGATGGGCGGGTAGACGGTGGTGCTGTCACCCGAGTGTACGCCCGCCTCCTCGATGTGCTCCATGATGCCCGCGACCCGGACGTCCACGCCGTCGCAGAGCGCGTCTACGTCGTACTCCACGGCACCCTCGAGAAACCGATCAATCAGGAGAGGATGACTGTCGGAAACCCGGATGGCCTCATCGAGCGCCATCTTGAAATCGTAGCTGTCAAAGCAGATCTTCATCGCCCGGCCGCCGAGCACGTAGCTTGGACGCACCAGGAGCGGGAACCCAAGTCGGGCCGCAGCGGCGAACGCGCCCTCGCGGTCATCGACCATCGCGCCCTCCGGCTGACGGACCCCAAGGCGGGTCAGCAGCGCGTTGAATCGTCGACGATCCTCACAAAGATCGATCGCCTCGGGCGACGTGCCAAGGATCGTGCCGACCTCGTGCGCGAGCTTCAGCGGCGTCTGTCCGCCAAACTGCAGGATGGTGCCAATCGCCCGCTCGCGGGCCACGACGCCGCAGACATGCTCCGCCGTCACGGGCTCAAAATAGAGCTTGTCGGACGTGTCGTAGTCCGTCGACACCGTCTCGGGGTTGCAGTTGACCATCACCGCCGCGTACCCAAGCTCCTGCACGGCGTAGGCAGCGTGGCAACAACAGTAGTCAAACTCAAGGCCCTGCCCGATGCGGTTCGGGCCGTTCCCGAGGACCAGCACGCGCTCGCGTTCCAGCTCGCCGGCCTCGTCCTCATCCTCGTAGGTCGAGTAGAGGTAGGGGGTGAAGCTCTCGAATTCCGCCGCGCAGGTGTCGACGCGCTTGTACGTCGGCCGGACGCCCAGCCGCTCCCGACCCAAGCGTACCGCGGCTGCCCCGCCGGCCTCGCCCATGAGTGTCGCGAGTCGCGCGTCGGTGAAGCCCATGCCCTTCAATCGGCGCAGTGCGTCGGCGGTCAGGGTGCTCAGGCGGTCGCCTCGAACCTCGCCTTCAACCTCGATGATCGAGGCGATGCGGTCGATGAACCAGGGGTCGATGTGCGTGGTCGCGTGGATCTCCGCGGGACTGACACCCCGTCGTAGCGCCTCGAACAACGCCGGCATCCGCTCGGGCGTCGCGGTCGAGAGGCGCATCCGCACCTCCTCCGTCGGCAGCCGCGACATGTCCGTGAACCCGCCTTCGAGGCTCGCAACCGCCTTCTGCATCGCCTCGACGAACGTCCGGCCGATCCCCATCACCTCGCCGACGCTCTTCATGCTCGTACCGAGCTGGGAGGCGGCGCCCGGAAACTTGTCGAAGTTCCATCGCGGATATTTGACGATGACATAGTCCACGGTGGGCTCGAAGCACGCCGGCGTCGCCCGAGTGATGTCATTCGGGATCTCGTCGAGCGTGAGCCCGACCGCCAGCTGCGCGGCGATCTTGGCGATCGGGAACCCGGTCGCCTTTGACGCCAGCGCTGAGCTTCGCGACACGCGCGGGTTCATCTCGATGACACGCACCTCGCCCGTCCCAGGGTGCACCGCGAATTGCACATTCGAACCGCCCGTATCCACGCCGACGCGCCGGATGATCGCGATGGACATGTCGCGCAGGTCCTGGTACTGCGCGTCCGTCAACGTCTGTGCCGGCGCCACCGTGATGCTGTCGCCCGTGTGCACCCCCATCGGGTCGACGTTCTCGATCGAGCAGATGATGACGCAATTGTCCGCCTTGTCGCGGATGACTTCGAGCTCAAACTCCTTCCACCCGAGCACGCTCTCCTCGACCAGCACCTGCCGGTTCGGCGAGAGGTCCAAGCCCTGGGCGACGATGTCCCGCAGCTCGTCGAGGTTGTACGCGATGCCGCCGCCAGCCCCACCGAGCGTGAAGCTCGGTCGGACAACCGCTGGGAGGCCGACATCCTTCACGATGGCCTCGGCCTCCTGAACGGTGCGCGCGACGCCCGCTTTCGGCACACCCAGGCCGATCTCCTCCATCGCGGCCTTGAAGAGCTCGCGATCCTCGGCGACGGCGATGGCGGCCGGGTTGGCGCCGATCAGCTCGACGCCGTACTCCGCCAGGACGCCCGCCTCGTGCAGCGCCAGAGCGAGGTTCAACCCCGTTTGTCCACCCACCGTAGGCAGGATGGCCTCGGGCCGCTCGCGCGCGATCACCTGCCGCGCAACGTCCACGGTGAGCGGCTCGATGTAGGTGGCATCGGCGACGTCCGGGTCCGTCATGATCGTCGCCGGGTTCGAGTTGATCAACACAACCCGGTACCCAAGCGAACGCAGCGCCTTGACCGCCTGCGTGCCCGAGTAGTCAAACTCGCAGGCCTGTCCGATGACAATCGGCCCGCTGCCGATGACCATGATCGTGCGCAGGTCTGTGCGCTTAGGCATCGATGCCCGCCATGCGGAGGAAGCCGCGGGTGAGCAGGTGTTCGGAGTCCCTGGGGCCCGGCATGGCCTCGGGGTGGAACTGAACACACGCGACGCGGAGGTCTGTGTGTATGAAACCTTCCAGCGTGCCGTCGTTCAAGTTGATGTGTGTCACCTTCCCTCCCGCGCGCTCGATCCCCTTCGGATCCACGCAGAAGCCGTGGTTCTGCGAAGTGATCTCAATGCGTCCCGTCTCGATGTCGCGCACGGGGTGGTTGCCGCCGCGGTGCCCGAAGCGCAGCTTGAACGTGTCCGCGCCGAGCGCGAGCCCGAGGAGCTGATGACCAAGGCAAACGCCGAGGATCGGCTTGTCGCCCAGCAGCGAGCGCACGGTCTCGACCATGCCTGGCAGCGCTGAAGGGTCACCCGGACCGTTGGACAGGAAGATGGCCGTGGCGCCATCGCGAAGGACTTCCGGGGGGGTGTCCGCCGGATAGACCTCGATGTGGCAGCCCGCGCGCGAAAAGAGCCGGAGCTGGTTGCGTTTTACACCTCCGTCGAGGACGTGAATCCTCGGTGCGGACGACGTCGCGCCGGCGGCGAAGGTGTAGGGCGCACGCGTGCTCACCTCCGTCGCCAGGGCGCGCCCGGCCATGCCCGGCCACGCCAGGATCCGCTCGCGAAGCTGATCGTCCCCGACGTCCTCCGTCGAGATCGCTGCCCGCATGGCGCCCTTTGAGCGAATGTGACGAACGAGCGCCCGGGTGTCGATGCCATGGATGGCGGGGACGCCCGCGTTCACGAGCGCCTGGGAGAGCGATTGATCCGCGCGATGGTTGGACGTCACCCGGCTGAACTCGCGGGCGACGAAGCCCGCGGGGTGGATCCCGCCAGACTCGTCGTCCCCGGCGTTCATCCCGTAGTTGCCGACCTGCGCCGTGGTCATGACGACGATCTGCTCGGTGTAGGACGGGTCCGTAAGGACCTCCTGGTACCCCGTCATCGCCGTATTGAACACGATCTCGCCGACCCGCGTCGCGACCGCCCCGAATGCATGGCCGGTGAAGGACCGACCGTCTTCGAGCAGGAGCCTCGCGCGCACCGTGACCTCCGCCCGGCGATTAGCGCGCGCCCGGGCGGCGGGCAAGGTCCTGCAAGGACGGGCGGTGGCATGTTACCGAACGCCCACGATGCCACAGGCCGAACCCGCTGGAACCGCGCTGATCGTCGATGACTCCGTATTGAGCTGTCAGGTACTTGCTGGAGCGGTGGAGGAGCTCGGGTTCCGGGCGGTGACGGCGAATTCCGCAGCCGACGCCCTGCAATTCCTCGCGCAGTGGGCGGCGGGTGTGGATCTGGTGATCTCGGACGTGGTCATGCCGGACGCCGACGGGTTCGACCTCATGGACCGCCTGCACGGCCTCTACCCGGACCTGCCCGTCGTCCTGATGACGGCCCATGCGAGCGTCGACCTCGTCATCAAGGCGATCAAGCGGCGCGCCCTCGACGTGCTGGTCAAGCCCATCGCCCCCGAGGCGCTCGCGGTCACCTTGCGGACCGCGATGGAGCGACGCGATCTGTTGAGCGAAGAACGCGGGCTTCTGGACACGCTGCGACGCACCGTCGACCAGCAGAACGCGCAGCTCCACACGCGCATGCAGAGCCTGGAGCGGCATCGGGTCGACGAGGAGAACGAGCACGCCAAGCTCAAGCGCCTGTTTGAGCAGGTCCAGGACATCAAGGAGGAGTGGGAGTCGACGATGGACTGTGTCGCCGACATGGTGCTGCTCGTCGACCCGGAAGGGCGATTGAAGCGGTGTAACCAGGCGCTTCGCAGCTTCACCGGCCTCGGCTACCGGGAGCTGATCGGGGCCGACTGTCGCGCCATGCTCGTTGCCAACGGCCTCGTACCCGTCGAATTCGTCTCGGGGATCGAGCTCCACCACCCCGCCAGCGACCGCTGGTTTGTGTACAAAGAGGCGCCGTTCGCGTCGAACAAAGACAAGCCCATCCCCGGCACCGTCATCACCATCCACGACACCACGCAGCTCAAGCGCGCACAAACGGCCTTGGAAGCGTCCTATCAGAAGCTCCAGGACACCCAGGCGCAGGTGGTCCAGAGCGAGAAGCTGGCTACGATAGGCCAACTGACGGCCGGCATGGCCCACGAGATCAACAACCCCGTTGGCTTTGTGACGTCCAACCTCAACACCCTGAACAAGTACGTCGACCGGCTGACCTCGTTCATCCAGGGTCAGACCGACATCGTCGGCCGCACCGCGCCTCCGAGCGCGAAGGCCGAGATCGCGGACCTGAGACGGGCGTTGAAGGTCGACTACATCCTCGCGGATGTTCGGAAGCTCCTCACCGAGTCGCTGGACGGGACCGCCCGGGTCACGAAGATCGTGAAGGACATGGGGTCCTTCTCGCGGGTGGACAAGGGCGAGCGGACGGCGACCGAGCTCTCGGAGTGCATCGAGCAGGGCGTCGGCATCGTCTGGAACGAGCTGAAGTACAAGGTCACGTTGGTCCGGGACTTTGGCGACGTGCCGAAGGTGCCCTGCAACGCTCAGCAGCTCCAACAGGTCGTGATGAACCTGTTGGTGAACGCGAGCCACGCCATGGAAAAGCCAGGAACCATCACCCTGACGACCCGCCTTGACGGACCCTGGGCGGTGATCCGCGTCGCCGACACGGGCAAAGGCATCGCGCCCGAGCACCTGGCGCGCGTCTTCGAGCCGTTCTTCACGACAAAAGAAGCCGGCAAAGGCACCGGACTCGGCCTGTCCATCAGCTTTGACATCGTCAAGCAGCACGGTGGCGACCTCTCCGTGACGAGCACCGTCGGCGTCGGCACGACGTTCACCATTCGCTTGCCGCTCAACCCCGAGCCCGTCGCGTCCGGGCCCGGTCCGGCTTAGGCTGCACGCAGGAGTCCACATGACCCACCGCATCCTGTTGGTCGACGACGAGCCCAACGTCCTGGCCGCGCTTGAGCGCGCGCTGATCGACGAGCCCTGGGAGATTTTCACGGCGCAGAGCGGCGAGGCGGGCCTCGAGGCGTTGGCGGAACGGAGCTTCACCGTGATCGTCTCCGACGAGCGGATGCCCGGCATGGGCGGCGCGGAATTCCTCTCGCGCGCGCGGGCATTGTACCCGGACACGCTCCGGATCCTGCTCACGGGGCAGGCCAGCCTGGAATCCACGATGAAGGCCGTCAACGGCGGCGAGATCTACCGGTTCTTCCTCAAACCCTGGGACGAGATGACCGTGGTCCTGGCCCTGCGCTCGGCCGTCGAGAAGTCGGAGCTCGAGGAGGAGAACCGCCGCCTGCTACGCACCGTCAAGCGGCAGTCCAGCGAACTGAAGGCGTTGGAGAAGAGTTTTCCGGGCATCAGCGACCTGCGGAAGGACGACTCCGGGGCTTACGTGCTTGAGGAGATCTCCGACGACGAAGCGGCGGAATTGATCGCGAAGTATGGGTTGCCGTAGGCGGGCGAACCCCTCCCCTCACCCCGAAAACCTACCCACCCACCCCTTCCGCCGCCCGACCCTCGACAATTCCGCGAGGACGATGCCGGTGAGCACGGCCGTGGCGGTGTCCAGATCGTCGTTCATCACGAGAAAGTCGTATTCGCCACACGCCGAGAGCTGCACCCGGGCGTCCGCGATGCGCCGTGCGATGATCTCTCCCGAATCGGTGCCGCGAGCGAACAAACGCTCCTGGATCGCCGCGATCGACGGCGGAAGCACGAACACGCTCACCGCCTCCGGGTGCGAGACGCGAACCTGCCGCGCGCCGACGATGTCGATGTCGAGGACGATCGAGCGCCCCTGAGCCAGCGCCTGCTCGACCGGGCGGCGCGGCGTGCCGTAGCAGCGTCCGTATACGTTTGCGTGCTCCAACAACGCGCCTTCATCGCGGAGCTTTTCGAACGTCGGGAGGTCGACGTAGTGGTAGTCCACGCCCTCGGCCTCGCCCGGCCGGATGGCGCGGGTCGTGGCAGAGACGCTGAACTCCAAGCCGGGAACCTGCTGAAAGACACGGTGCAGCAGCGTTGTCTTGCCGGACCCGCTCGCGCCCGACACCACGAACAGCGCCCCGGACTCGGGCGTTTCCCAACCAGCGAGGCTCACGGCTTGCCGAACCACAGGTAGACGCGGCCGGCCCCGCTGGCGCCACCGTCGTAGCCCTGCGCGCCGAACACGATCTCGTCGGCGCCATCGCCGTTCACATCGCCGCTGCCGAACGCGGTCGCGTCCCCGAACAGGTCGCTCGCCGCCTCGCCGTCGCGGCGCCAGCGGATGTCGGTGGCGTAGCCGGCGTCCAGGATGTCACCACCGAGCGAAAGATAGCCCGACCCGGCGTAACTACGCCCATCCGGGCTGGCGAAAAGAGCCCCGATGAGCAGGTCGTCCTTTCCATCACCATCCACGTCGCCCGCGTTCTGCAGGATGTGCGCGAACCGGTCACCCGCAGCCCCACCGTACACGCTGTAGTCGGCGTCTGTCGGGGTATATCCGCTCGCCCACCGCTCTCCCCCGAAGTACACCCGCAGGGTTCCGGAGTCGGCCCCGTTCGTTCCGTCCTGGTACTCGCCGACGAGCATGTCGTTGATGCCGTCGCCGTCGGCGTCGTAGCCGGTCGCATCGTAGCCGAACCGGTCGCTGGCGCCGTCTCCGGTGAACGTCGTCACCGAGGCGTCCGTCAGCGTCGCCGCGCCCGAGTAGCTGCCGCCGCTGATCAACCCACCGACGCCGCCGTCAGCGGCGCCGTCGTCATCGTAGATCGCCGCGGTGAACAGGTCATCAACGCCGTCATCGTTCACGTCGCCGACGAACTTCGTCGTCCAGCCAAGCTGATCGCTCAAATGATCGCCGGTGATCGCGTAGTCGGCCTCGTCGATGTGCCCGGTGCCGGACAAACGGGCGCCCGTCCCGTAGAACACGCTGACCGTCCCGGACTGCCGCGCCCCATCCGAGGCCCCGGGCGAGGCGACGACGATGTCGTCCAGGCCGTCACCGTCGAGATCCCCGGTGGTCAGGCGCGCACCCGAGTAGTCGTTGAGCGCGCCGAGCACCGTCCAGTCGGCGGTGTCCAGCGACTGCCCGACGGAGAAGTCGCCGCCACCGTAGTAGAAGTAGGCCGCGCCGCCGTCCTCGCCGTTGGCGTCCGAGAGGGCAGCGCCGAAGAACAGGTCGGAGAGCCCGTCGCCGTCGACGTCGCCCGCTGCCGTGATGGACCGGTAGCCGCCGAGATCGGCGTTGGTCTCGGTGTTCGCCCAGCTCGCGATCGCGTCGTTCGTCGTCAGCGCGCCGGACAGCCCCGCCCCGTCAAAAAGGTACATCCGACCGCCACCATCCTCGCCGGAAGCGCCGACCAGCAGCTCAGAGAGGCCGTCGCCGTTCGTGTCGCCGAGCAGGGCGATGGTCTTGCCGAAGGCGCCGTTGGAGGTCTGCCCGTCGATGACGACGTCTGCGTCGGAGGCGGCGCCGGTGGACTGGAACGCGATGTCGATGGTGACGGATGAATCGGTCGAAGTCGCGCCACCGTCGCCGTCGTCCGCGGTCGCGGTGCACGTCCACGTCTCGTCCTTGTGGGTCGCGGAAGCGGGCACGCTCGCGCTCGTGTACGCGGTCGCAACGCCGTCGACGGACCAGAGGTAGGTGTAGCTCAGCGCGTCCCCATCGGGGTCCGAGCCGGTCGCGGAGCAGGCAAGATCGTCGGTGTCGAGTGGCGAAACGGGCGAGACGGTCACGACCGGTGCGTCCGGCGCGCGGTCGACGACGTCGACGACGGCTGAGTCCATCACGGTCGTGTCGACGCCGTCGCTGAGGCTGGCCTCGCAGAGCAGGTTCGCGTGCTTGGCGAAGAAGAAATCGGCGGGGGTCAGCGTGTCGCCTCCAGCGACCTCCGCGCCGTCAACCAGCCACAGGAACGAGATGCTGACTGGGTCTCCGTCGAGATCGTTGACGTCCTGCGCCGAGCAGACGAAGGTGTCGTCGGGCGTGCCGGACGATGGGGTGACGAGGATGGCGGTCGCGGTCGGGGGCGCGTTGACGACGGTGACGGTCGTCGAGACGGCCGCGGAGTCAACATGCCCGTCATTGACGGTCGCCGTCGCCGTCCAGACTTGCCCGAGGAGCACGTTGGGGACGCTGTCGCCGGTCGCCGTCAGCCCGGTGGTCGACTCGCTCCAGTTGATCGTGCTGGTGAGCGGATCGCCGTCCGCATCGTCTGCGGTGATCGTCGCGACCAGCGTGTCTCCGACGTGTGGCGCGAGCGGCGCGATGTCGAGCGCCGTGATCTCGGGCGCAGCGTTCGTCGGGACGTCCATGGTGAAGCCGACGGACGTGGTCGTGGACAGGCCGCCGGAGTCGGTGACGGTCGCGCTGAAGGCGTGCGGGCCGTTGGAGATGGTGAATTCGGCCGAAAAGGTCCCGTCATCGTTGATCGGGGCCGTGCCGAGGTCCCCGTCCGGCGCATCCGTGAACGACAACGTCAACAACGCGGGCGGGTCCTCCTGGTCCACGACGAAGCCGGAGGCGGCGACGTTGGGGGCGGCGGTGTCCAGGCTCCCCTGGTAGACGGCGTCCTGAACGGGGTTGTCGAGGGTGAGGACGGGCGAGGCGTTGGAGGACTGGGCGCTGTCAGACTTGCCGTCCTTGGCGCCGTTGCAGCCGGAGAGGGCGAGGAGCAGGAGAAGCGATGTTGGGACGACGCGGGAACCTGAGGAGCGCTGCATGGTCACCTCGGTGCATTGTATTCTGAGCGGCGGGGATTCGCCCTCACTCCACGTTCTGCGCCTGCTCGCGCAACCGCTCCAGCACCGTCTTCAGCTCGACGACGCGCGCGCTGACAGCGTGTTCGGCCGCTTTGGAGCCGATCGTGTTGACCTCCCGGTTCAGCTCCTGCAGCAGGAAGTCGAGGCGTCGCCCGACCGGCTCCGGCGCTGCGAGCGCCTCCACAAACTGGTCGCAATGGCTCCCAAAGCGCGCGAGTTCCTCGGCGATGTCCGCTTTGTCCGCGAGGATCGCCGCTTCCTGCGCCAGCCGAACAGGGTCGAGGCGATCCGCGAGCAGGCGCAGCAGCCGCTCCTCCAGGCGGGCGCGCAGCCGCTCGGCCACGCCCTCCGCGTGAAAGGCGATCTCGGCCCGCAGCCGCAGCGCGTCCCCGAGGTGGCGTTGGAGGTCAACGCGCAGGGCTTCCCCTTCGGCGTTCCGCATCCGGTCGAGATCCTCGGCGGCCCCGAGCAGCGCCGTCTCCAGCAGGTCCCACTCGCCAAGCACATCCGGCTCGGCGTCTGCGGCGACGAGGACGCCCGGTTGGGCGAGGATGAATTCGAGGACGTTCGCGCCGGCCGTGTCGATCTGCAGGCGGTTGGCGATCTCCATGGATGCCCGCCGGTATTGCTCGACAAGGCCGAGGTCGGGGACGATCCGGCTCGCCCCATCCGCAGAGCTACGCCGCACGGTGACGTCCAGACGACCACGCTGGATCGCGTCGCGCAACAGGCTCTGGGCGCGCGGCTCCAGCACGTTGTACTCGCGCGGGAGGCGGAGCTGCACGTCCCGAAAGCGGTTGTTCACCGACTTCATCTCGACCACCAGCGTGACGACGCTGTTGGCCGCTTCCGCCCGTCCAAAGCCGGTCATCGACTTCATGGCGTCGCCCCGGACGCCGACGCGCCGGATGACAAGGCGGGCTCCAGCCAGTCCGCGTCCTGCCCCAACGCGTGCAAGCGCTCGGCCGCCGCCGCTGCACGCCAGGGCTCGCGCGAAACGACGACGACATGCGGTGCCCGAACGTCAGAGACAGCGGCCAGGCCAACCTCGTCGAGGTCGATTAGCAAGGCGGTGCCTGTATCCGCGAGGCCTCGGGGAACCTGCGCGACGACAGAGGACGGGGTGACGGCCGGGGCCAGAACGATCGGCGCACGGGGCGCAGGCGCGCGCAGGGTGCGGATCGCGGAGCGCAGGCGGTCGCGGAGGGCCATACCGACGACTATCCCGCACGGGCCGCCCCACGCTGAACGCGGCCAGCCCGGGCGCCGTTTTCCCGACACATACGAAAACCGACGACGTCACTTTTCATACATCCGGGATGTTCGAAAAGTGACGTCGTCGGTTTTCATACATCCGCGACCGGGTGACAGCGCGGATAGCCAGACGGGGTGCTCCTCTTCCTCGCCTGCACGACTCCACCGGCGCCCGTCGCACAGCCCGGCGAGCCTGCCCTCCGCTCCGTCGAACTGGCCCTCGATCGCGGTCATTTTGAGGACGACGCCTGGGTCTCCGAGCCCTCGACGGACACCCTGCTTGCCCCACCGGCAACGCAAGTCGGCGAGCGCGCCATCGCCAGCCTGGCGCTCGGTGACCACACCGCCGTCATCCGGCGCGCGTGCGGACCGGTCGCCGTCCCCTTCAGCGTCACCGACGACGACACCATCGTCTCCTTGCCCTACCCTCGCTGCCCGGTGATCTCGGGCGAACCGGGCGTCGACGCGCCCTACCGGGCGTGGACCATCGAGGATCTCGCCCGCGTTCACGGCATCGGCCTGTTCACCGACTGGCCGTTGGGGCTCTGGATCGCCCCGAACGACAGCGTCACCTTCGCCACATTCGCCGACGCGAAGGCCGCCTGCGCGTGGTACGGCCGCGGCCTCCCCGCCGCCGTCTCGGCGGGCGACGACGCGGTCTGGCTCGCCGACGGCACCGTAGCCGGCGGGACATGGACCGCACCCACGGCGTTCCCTCCGGGCGCTCGCGATCACGCGGTCGGCGTGCGATGTGCCCCTACACGCGTCCCGACCCCATGACTCCGCCGTCTTTCCCGGCTAATCCCCTCCTCCCCTCCCCGAGCCCGCTATGCTCCTCGCCCTCCTGTCCCTCGCCGGCTGCGTCACCTGGATCGACGAGCAGCCCGCCTGCCGCTTTGACGTCGCGCCGTGGTCCGACGATCTCGAGGCCCACATCATGTCGGGCGACGGCTCGGGCGCTTTTGACTACGACCCCGTCGACACGCCCCGCAACGACATTAAAGGCAGGTACAACGTCAATACCGGGGATTACACCTGGTCGACGACCTACGCGAATTCCTACTACATCACGGCCGGGTCCGTCAGCGGGTACGGCACCGCATACCACACCGGGAACCTCGACATCTTGCAGACCACGACGCTTACAGACGTGCTCGGCAACACCCTGACCGGCAACGAGCGGACCCGGCGGCAGGGCTGCAACACGACGACCGAGACGTGGTCGCAGGACGACCAGTCCGACCTGTTCACGTCCACCGGGACCTACACCAGCGACACGAGCTACACGTGGACTGCCGACGTCCCCGGCTACACGTGGAAAGGCAGCATGCAATCGAACCTTTCTCGCACCGAGACCGTGACCGCCGACGACGGGTCGTACGCCAGCCAGATCACGACCAAGCCGGAGGGCACCGCCGAGGGCACCATCGCGTTCACCGACACCAGCGGGGACGACTTTTCCGGCAGCTACAAGATGCGCTTTGACGGCGGTACCGAGGAGACGCTCGCCGAGACCAAGAACGGCGCGGCCGTCGCGAGCATCGTCACCAACTACAATTACGACGGTTCAGGCACCGAAACCGACACCTACGCCGACGGCAGCCGCTGCGACTTCAGCATCGCAACGGACCAGTCGTGCACCTATTCGTGCAGCGACGGGTCGACGGGGAGCTGCTGAAGCTCGCGGTCGCCCGAAGGACCGCCCGCCGCCGATCCTGGCGCTCGGAGCACCCCACTCGCGGCCGCCCTTTGCGGGCGTCCTCCGTGGGCGGGCTACGCCGCCTGAACGCCTTGTCCGCGTTCGCCGTCGCAGTGCTCCGGCCGGCGGCTCCGCGTCGGGCGCGGACGCCCGACCGCGCCCGTCTCGGCGCTGAATTCTCGCAGTTCCAAGGCCAAGATCGGGTCCAGCCGGCGA
>CAIMSU010000296.1 GCA_903844155.1 uncultured Pseudomonadota bacterium
ACCCCACTCGCGGCCGCCCTTTGCGGGCGTCCTCCGTGGGCGGGCTACGCCGCCTGAACGCCTTGTCGGCGTTCGCCGTCGCAGTGCTCCGGCCGGCGGCTCCGCGTCGGGCGCGGACGCCCGACCGCGCCAGGATCGGCGTTGATTTTTCGGTGTTCCAAGGCCACGTTCGCCGCCAGCCGCCGAGTACGGCAGCCGGCACCGAACGTGCGGGTCGCTGTCGCCGGGGATATCATCCGCGCCCCAGCCCCCCATCCCAGGCACGGAGCCCCGATGATCCTCGTAGTTGGCGGCACTGGCCGCCTTGGAAACCACATTGTACGTGCACTTCGGGACCAGGGCCGGGACGTCCGCGCGCTGGTGCGGAAGGGCAGCGAGTACTTCTGGCTGAACGACACGGGGACGAACTACTTCTTCGGCGACCTCCGTGACCCGCAGAGCCTGCATCGGGCGCTCCGCGATTGCGACACCGTCATCTCCTCGGCCGCCGTGCGCGTCGAGCAGACGGACAACAACCACAAGACGTTGGCGCAGGGCCATGAATCGCTGTGGGAGGCCGCGAAGGCGCGCGGAGTGACGCGTGCGATGTTTGTGAGCTGCACCGGTGTCGGCGCGGCCGGCGATGTGCCGGCGTTCTCGTCCAAGCGGGCGAGTGAGGAGGCGCTCGTCAACTCCGGTATTCCGTACACGATTTTTCGGCCGGGCTTGTTTTCCGCGAACTTCGCGGACCTGCTCCGTCGCGCGGACCACAACGGCTCCGTCTTTCTTCCCGGCCGCGCAGACGCCCGCGTCGCGCCCGTCCACCCCCGCGACGTGGCGGACATCATCGCCTCCGCCGTGGCATCCGGGCAAGGCGCGAACGAGGTCATCGAGCTCGCGGGTCCCGATCTCATGACCGTCGAGCAGGCCTGGAAGATCGCGTGCGAGGAGGCCGGGGTCAGCGCCGATTACTGGAAGATGCCGCCCTCGACCTTGAAGCTCGCCGCGGTCGCCCTGCGCCCCCTGGTTCGCCGATGGGCCAACCATTTCCAGGCGTTGAGCGTCAACTTCGGGCAGGATCAGGCAGGGGATGGAACGGCTGCTGCCGCGCGCTTCGGTGTCGCGCTCACGCCCTTCCGCACGGCCGTGAAGGCGGCGTGGTTGGAGCGCCATCCTGGCGAAGATCCCGTCGCTCGCGAAGAAAAGGTCGTCCATCGCCAGTTCGTCGCCACCATCTACGAGCCGGGCACGATCAAGTTCGACGCGCTCCCGGATGGACCGCCACCCCGCCAGGACTGAGTCGCGGCGTCACGCGTCCGTCACATCGGCCGCCATTTTTTGAACGCCCCCTGGGTTACTCGCCGGGCGCGAGGTGTCCGTGTCCAGCGCCGCCAGCCCTGTAGCCGCCCCCGGCGGTGACCCCAGCGCGCACAGCTCTGCGTATCGAACGCGGCGTTTTTTGAACTGGTTCCCGCTCGGGGTCGCGTACGCGCTCCTCTACATGGGCCGGTACAACCTGACCGTCGCCAAGACGAACCTCGGCGACCTGATGAGCAAGGAGCAGTTCGGTACGATCTTCCTCGTGGGCACGTGGGTCTACGGGCTGTCCTTCGTCGTCAACGGACCGCTCACGGACCGCGTTGGCGGCCGGCGGTCCATGCTCGTCTCGCTCTCGGGCGCAGCCGTCGCGAACATCGCGATGGGCGCGTTCATCCAGAACATGTTGCAGAGCGCGGACCCCGGGGCGGTCAACGTCGCGCTGTGGATGAGCGTGCTGTACGGCATCAACATGTACTTCCAGAGCTTCGCGGCCGTCGCCATCGTGAAGGTGAACGCCTCGTGGTTCCATGTGCGCGAGCGAGGAGGTTTCTCCGGCATCTTCGGGACGATGATCAGCTCGGGCATCTTCCTGGCGTTCACCGGCAACGCCTGGATCCTCGACACGTTCAAGCCGGCGGGGGCATCCGCCGGCCAGATCACCCCAGTCTGGCTCGTCTTCTTCGCGCCGGGCGTCCTGCTCGCCATCGTGTGGGTCGTCGAGCTCTTACTGCTGCGGGATCGCCCGTCCGACGCGGGGCACGCGGACATCGACACGGGCGACGGGGGCGACGGCCGCGGGGAGGCGCCGGTTCCTCCGATGACGCTCATCAAGCAGATCCTGACCCACCCCGTGCTGCTCCCCATCGCGGGGATCGGTTTCTGCACGGGCGTGCTCCGGCAGGGGATCATGCAGTGGGTGCCGCAGTATGCGAAGGAGGTGTGGGTGTTGCCGCCCTCGCACATGCTCGTGTACGGCCACTGGCAGACGGCCGCGGAGCTTGGCGTGCCGGGGCCGTGGTGGATGGGAATCGTGGCGGTGCTCGCCGTGGCGTGGGGCGGAGCAACGGCCCTTTTCCTGGGCGCGCGCGCGTCCGGGGGGATGCGGCGCCGGGTGCTGGCGAGCAGCGGCCTCCTGTGCGCGCTCGCGCCGTTCCTGCAGGGTGGGTTTGGCGGGTTGCTGTTCGTCGCCGGCGTGATTGGCGGCAATGCCGCCGGGTACGTCTCTGACCTGTTCTTCCAGTCGCGGCGCGGGCCTGCGGCGGGCGGCCTGTACGTCGCCCTGACGGTGGCCATCGCAGCGATGATCTTCTCGCTTGGCGGCACCAAGGCCGAGGTCGGGTGGATCTCCGATCCGGCGAAGACCGACCTGCGGCCTGGTGACAAGGTCACGGAGATCGCGGGTGTCAGCGACCTGCACGACTGGAAGGACGTCGCGCACGCCTTCGCGTGCGTGCCGGCGACGTGCGTCGTGCCCAAGCGGTTCGAGGGCACCGGGCTGGCCGCGCCTGGCTGGGACGGCACCGCCTGCACCTGCTCCAGCGCAGTCGTGAACGACCCCGCCACCGCCGCGAAGAGCCCCGGCTTCATCGCGGCGACCGTGATGCGGGCAGGTACGAGCGGGGACGAGGCGTTCCCGCTCGCGATCAAGGACCCGAAGGCAACCCAGACCGCGGGCGACACCCGAACCCTCCCGGCCGGCCCTGCGCTCACGCTCTCCGCGGTTCCGCTCATCCTCATCAGCTTCCTCGTCAGCCTCGGCGTCATCGGGACGCAGGGCCTGCTCTCGGGGACCGCGACGATGGACTTCGGCGGGCGCCGTGCTGCTGCCACGGCAGCGGGCGTCATCGACGGCTTCGTCTACCTTGGCTCGGGCGTGCAGGCGGTCGCGCTGGGGTTTCTGACCACCGAAAACTGGGCGTACTGGCCGATGTTCTTGCTCCCGTTCGGGATCGTCGGCTGTCTGCTTTGCGTGCGCATCTGGGACGCGCGACCGGGGACCGGCGGGCACTGACCGGCGTCAGATCCCGTTCGTCCACCACGTGCCGCCCGGACCGGTCCAGCTCGCGCCCTCGGCCCAGATGATGTGGTTCACGCCCTCGCCGTCAACCGACATGTCGAAGTAGTCGCCGTACGGGAACGCGTAGCCGACGTCGCGCTTGTAGGGTGCGCCAGTGGCGAGATCCGAGAGCTTGATCGGGTCTGAGAGCCAGGTCGTGCCGTCGTCCTCGGTGCGCTGGTACCAGGTGTTCCAGGTCGCGGGGTCCGGCCCGTCCGCGCTGCCCTGCCACCCGACCCGGAAGTCGCCGGCGGTCGGGCCCGCTTCGGCCGTTACAAAGCCGTTGTTTCCGTGCACGCCAAGCGCGATGGGCGCGCTGAAGAAGTCCCAGTCCGAGCCGCCCGGCGAGGTGGTGGCGTAGACCTGCATGTTCTGGCCGTCCGCGTCGTTCTTCGAGTACAGGAACAGCACGCTGCCCGATGGGTCGACGGCGACGGCGGATTGTGCAGCAAGAAAGCCGAACGTGCAGCCATCGGCCCACGCGCAGTCGGCCGGTGCCTGGGAGGTTGCGACCGTCGCCGTCTCCCAGGTCGCGCCCTTGTCGGACGAGCGCCAGAGGACGAGCGGCGCCGGCCCGGTGTAGTCCTGCGAGAATTCCCCGTTTGCCACGTAGATCGTGCCGTCTGGCGCCATGGCCGCGCTGTACTCAAAGTTGTACAGCGTCCCGTCGCCGGTCACGTGGACCTGCGTGAACGTCTGGCCGGCGTCGTGAGAGACCGCCACGTAGCCGACGCCAGCGTCGCCGGGCGTCTCGGGAGGTGTGGCGTTGAACGCCACATAAACGTCGTCTCCGTCGGGCGAGACCAGGAGCCAGCCGTGGTCGGTGGTCCAGTCGTCGGGCGCGATTGGGGACTCGTCGGTCCAGGTCGCGCCGTTGTCGCAGGACTGGCGGACGTACGTGCTCCAGCCGCCGGCCCCGCCGAGCAAGGTGACGTACACGCACCCGGTCCCGGAAGCGACGGCGAGCTGCGGATCGTAGGTGGAGTAGCTGTCGCTGACGACCTGGTCGGCCCCCCACGTGACCCCACCGTCCGACGAGGTGCGGACAACGATGGTGCCACCGAGGTTCTGGTCGATTCGGGTGGTTGCCTGGTAGACCCAGGACGAGTTCGGATCGGCCGCGATCGCCGGCTCCCAGTCGTCGTTCGCGCTCCACAATTGCTCGGAGGTGAACGAGGGCGCGGCGGTCCCGGAGTCCGCCGACGAGTCGCCGGTCGGGAGGTCCTTGTGGGGGATGCAGGCGGGGAGGAGGGCGAGGGCGAGGGGAAGTACGAGCATGAAGCGCGCTAACCGGCTGGGCGGGTGCCCGGGTCCATCAAACGGTCCTGCGCCGCCGCGTCGCCAGGAGCCCGATCGCGAGCGATCCAAGCAGCAGCGACTCCTCCCCCGGAACGCCGCACCTCGCCCCGCCGCCCCGCAGGTTCTCCTGGTCGCAGAGGTCGCCGACGCCGTCGCCGTCCACGTCGGACTGGTCGGCGTTCGCGATGGTGGGGCAATTGTCGCAGACGTCGCCGATGCCGTCGCCGTCGACATCGGACTGGTCCGGGTTCACGACGGTGGGGCAGTTGTCGCAGTTGTCGCCGATGGAGTCGAGGTCGCCGTCGAGCTGTTCGGGCGAGGGGTCGGTCGGACACCGGTCGCAGGCGTCGCCGACGCCGTCGCCGTCGATGTCCGCCTGGTCCGGGTTGGCGATGGTGTTGCAGTTGTCGCAGCTGTCGCCGTACCCGTCGCCGTCCTGGTCGGCCTGGTCGGCGTTGAATACGCGGAAGCAATTGTCGCATTCGTCGCCCACTCCGTCGCCGTCGAGGTCGTTCTGGGCAGGATCAACGACCGTGGGGCACCGGTCGCACGCGTCCCCGATCCCGTCGCTATCGGTGTCGGCCTGATCGGCGTTGGAGACCAGCGGGCAGTCGTCGCACGCGTCGCCTACGCCGTCAAAATCGGCGTCCGCCTGATTGTTCGCGAGGCCGAGGCAG
Source organism: uncultured Pseudomonadota bacterium (assembly GCA_903844155.1). Classification (GTDB taxonomy): domain Bacteria; phylum Myxococcota_A; class UBA796; order UBA796; family SXON01; genus CAIUMM01. The sequence goes on from CAIMSU010000296.1 coordinate 5,332, forward strand.
TTGTCGCACGCGTCCCCCGCCCCGTCGCCATCCTCGTCGGCCTGATCGGCGTTCGCGACGAACGGGCAATTGTCGCACGCGTCGCCGAGCCCGTCGCCATCGGACTCGGCCTGGTCGTTGTTCTCGACGTTGATGCAATTGTCACAGAGATCGCCGACCGCGTCGCAGTCGAGGTCCTGCTGGTCGGGGTTGTAGGTGGTCGGGCAATTGTCGCAGTTGAAGCTGGCGGTCAGGTCGGGGTAGGTCGCGTCGGGCGGGTAGGTGAGGGTGCCGTAGCCAAAACCGTCGTTGTCCACGTCGAAGGCTTCGACCGGAAACTTGCAGCCCCATGACCAATAGTCATAGTAGTAATCGGCGTTTGGCCACTCGGGGTGCTGGGCGCAGATCAGATCGGTCATGTCGACGGGGCCTTCGGCCGAGACGTCGATGGTGTTGCAGTTCAGGTCCTGCGTGAGGATCTCCGAGCAGGTGTCGTCCGCGCGCGCGGACGGCAGTGCGAGGACGGCGACCAGCGCGGCGAGGAGTGCGGGAGTCAGGAAGCGGGTCATTGGTCGTCTCCCTCCTTTGGCGCGGGCTTGGTGGGCGGGATCGGCGGGGGTAGTGGGGCGACGGTGTGCTCGTCGCCGGTCCACGGCACCTTGACGGTCTTGCCGTAGTCCGGCCACTGTTCTCCGGGCTGTAGCTGTCGCTCGATGTGGAACACGACGCGGCGGTTGAGCGCCAGGGCCGCTTCAGACTGCTCCCTGGTCATCCCCGGCGTGACGGTCGCGATCGGCTCCGTCTCGCCCATGCCGCGGCAGGAGAGGCGCGCGGGGTGTACGCCAACCTCGACCAGCCGGCGGTTGATCGCCTGCGCGCGGGTGAGCGACAGGTTGTAGTTGTAGATGAAGCTGCCTTCTTCGCTCGCGTGGCCTTCGATGACGACCGTGAGGATCTGCGGATTGTCCTCCAGCACCTTCGCGATGGCTTGCAGCGTCGGCTCGCTTGCGGGGAGGATCTTGTCCGTGCCAAGCTCAAACTGGATCGGATCGCGGATGATGATCTGCTGCGATTCGACCTTCGCAAGCTCCCCTTCTGCCCACTTCGGCGGCTCGACGGCGACCGGGGTGGGCGGCTCAGGTGCGAACTCGACGTCCTCCGGGAGCACGAGCGTGGCGACCTTCTGATCGGCGACGGGCGCGGCGACGGGGTTGGGTCGGTGGATGTAGGTCACGGCCACCGTCGCACGGAATTGCGGCGTTCCATAGCCGGCAGTCAGGCCGCGGCCGACGAGGGCGTCGATCTGGAGGTCGCGGCGCGGGTAGATCGTGAGGCCGGACATCCACGCGAGCGGATTCTCGGCGGGCGTCGAGAGGAAGTGGTCGTAGCCGGCGCGGCCGAGCAGCTCCGTCTGCAGGTCCGCCTTGTCATGCCACACCTCGTAGCGCAAGCCGAGGTTGGCGATGAGCTCGCTGCCGAGGACAAAATCGTAGGTGCTGTCGACGGGCGGGCGCAGCATCGTGTGGACGCCGAACAGGAGGCTCGTGCGTCCGGCCACGACGTCGCTAGCAGCGCCGGCGTCGAAGCGAATGCTGGTTTCACCGAGGTATTTTCCAGCCGTACTCGTCGGCAGGTAGAGGTCGGCGTCCGTCGCCAGATCGAAGTGGTGCGTATCGACAAGGCGGACATGCAAGCCCGCGGAGCCATCGCCAGCGCCGACGCCGTCGCCCGAAAGCGAGCCGATGTCGCTGCCCCACTGCGCCGCGACCGGAAGGACAAAGCGGAAGCCGACGCGCCGGGACGCCTGCCAGGCCACGCCCAGGTACAGCGTGTCGCGGTTGGACACCACGGCGCCGACCTCATCGAGCCCCTTGTAGAGCAGCAGCGGATCGCGGTCGTACTGCAGCTGGAGGCCGATCCGGTAGGTGCCCGTGCGGTTGAACGACGCCGACTCAAAGCCGGGCAGCGCGTCGGGCGAGAACGTTGGGCGGGCAACCTCGATGTCCAGCGACTCGCCGGCGGCGTGCGCGGGCGTGGGGAGGACCAGGGCGAGGAGGAGGGCGGGCGCCAGGAGCGCGCTGCAGGCTCGGCAGCTCATTTGCCACCCCCGGGCGTGGGCTCGGCGTCCGTCAGCTTGTCAACGGGCGGGACGGGAGGGGCGTCCTGGGGGGTCGTCGCGGAAGGGAGGACCGGGACGGGCGCGACGGCCGTCGACGGCGAGCCGGTCGAGGGCAGCGCTGGGAGGCCCAACTTCACGCGAACGGCGGCGTTGTGCGCGTCAATCAAAGGGTCGACCTGCGGTGCGGTGTAATAAAGCGCCGTCCAACGCTCGCGATCCTTGTTCGCGCGGGAAGGCAGCGTGCAGACGGCGATCGGGAACGCGCCGACCGCTGCGGCCGTCGCACCGCGCCAGAGCCAGTCCTCCGACTCCGAATTGTTCGTGTTTCCACCAGCCAGATACCCGACTGCGACGACCTCCAGGGCAGCCCCGACGCCGGCGAGCAACACGCCCTCCCAACGAGCGCCGCGTCGCTTGTCGGCGAGTCGCTGCTCCCCGAGCTTGTCGTCAGTGAGGTGCGCGAAGTCGGTGGCGCCGAGGGCATGCCCGGTGCCGTCCCGAACGACCCACTCGACGCCCGTAGGAGCCCCGTCCTTGTGCGCGACCGGCCCGCGGATCAACGCCTGCGCGAGGTAGTCGGGCTCTGCGCCGAGGGGGATGGTCGCGGGAACTTCGGGGGTTGAAGCTGCAAGAGGTGGGGTCACGGGCGACGTTGTGGGAGGAGGCGACGCGGGCGCGGCGGAGGGCGGTGTAGGCGCGGGTGTAGGCGCGGGTGCGGGCGTGGTCGCGAGGGCGACGGGGAGGAGCAGGGCGAAGGAGGCGATCAGCAGCACAGCGGCACGATATCCCGACGCGGAGGGGGGCTGCGGGGTTGTGGACGACCTCCGTTGGAGTCGGAAAGGAACCGCCAAGACGCAACGCAGCCAGACGCGTCGGGCGCGGCCGAGGTCCGAGCCCGTTCAAGATCCGGCGGTGCCAGCCCACGCAGAGGCGCAGAGGCGCAGAGAGGAGGGGGAGAAAAGGCGGATTGAACCGCCAAGGACGCCAAGGACGCCAAGGAAAGACAGGAGGAAAGAGAGGGATTGGAAACCGCCAAGCGCTTCCAGGCTTTGGTTCTCCTTGGCGGCCTTGGCGTCTTGATGTTCTTCCTTGGCGGTAAATTCTTCGCCTTGCTCTCCCGCGTCCTCCGCGTGCGACCCTCAGCCCGCGCTACGATGAAGCGTGTTTCCAATTCACGCCGAAGCCGCCCGCCTCTTTGCCGACGATCGTGTCGCGCAGGCGGCGATGCTGGCGGCGGTGTCTTCCCCGGAGTTCCAGCGCCTTCGCGACACCGCCCAGGCGAACCTGGCGTTGGGGGAGGCCGGCTGCCGGCTATTGACCGACGAGTGGCCCGAGGTCTACAAGGCAGAGAGGACCGGCGTTTTCGGGAACGCCGAGGCGTTGGCGGCGTGCCCCGGACTGAACGCCGAGGGTGGGCAGTGGGTCCGGATCGACCGTGGGGGCGGCGTTGGCGTGGCGCTCCAGGTCGCGGCGGGTCGCGTGAACCTCTCGGTGAGCTGGCTCATGGCGCCGCTCTTGAACCACGGCTCGCCCATGTGGATCCTGGCGTGCGCCTACGAGGGAGACCACCAGCTCTGTGTGCGGGGCGGCGACCCAGTGCTGGAGATCGACTGGCTCGACGACGGCGCGATGCTTGAGGCCGTACCGGAGGAGCGGAAATTCGCGTATTTCGGCTTTGATCGCCACCTGCCGGCAGGCCTGCCCGATGGTGTCCGCTGTGGTGCCCTGGGGGTCGGCATCGTCGCCACACCCGCTCGGTACGCCGCGGTCTGCACTGCCGACGACTACTCCCTGCCCACGAGCGGTGTCGACGTCGCCCGCTCAGACCCCTGGCTCGCGCGCGACCACTTCGTGCGTTGGGCCGGAGGAGTGCCGACCGGGTGGGCGGTCCTGGCGGTCGATGATCGTGTCGTGCTCCGGAGATGGCGCCCGGCCGGCGTCACCGATCGGCGCACACTGCGGCGGGTGGAGGGGATCATGTGCGGGACCCCCTACACCTACCTCGACCCGACGTCCGACGGGCCCGACCTGACCAAGCTCCCGGCGCCATGAGCGCGTGGCGGAGAAAGGAGCGATGGAGGGGAAGACTACGCGTGGTGAGGGCGTGGGGCTTACGCGGCGTTCCATGCGGGATCTGGAGCGGCGGGGGGCGCGTACGAAAACGGACGATGTCAGCTTTTCGCACATTCCGATGTGCGAAAAGTGACGTCGTCCGTTTTCGTATGCGACCCGGTGGGAGCGAGCCGCCCAAAGGACGCTGAAAACCCCGCCCGCTGTCACGACGTGCGGCTACCGCGTGTCCTGCACGCTGACTTCCAGGATCGCCCGTTCGTTCGCCAGGGTCACCGTGAACACGAACGTGCCCCAGGTGAACCGCTCGCCGACGGCAGGCACGTGGCCGAAGCGGGTGAGCAGGAAACCCGCGAGCGTCTCGTAATCGCCACTTGGCATGACAAACCCAGTTTGCGCCTGCAGTTGCTCACCCTCCACCCGCCCGCTGGCGATGAACTCGCGCTCGCCGACCTTGCGCACGGAGGGCCGCCGGCGGTCGAATTCGTCGTCGATGTCGCCAACGATCTCTTCCAGGATGTCTTCGATGGAGATGATGCCGACGGCACCGCCGTACTCGTCGACCGCGACCGCCAACCGCTTGCGTTTTCGGCGGAGATCCAGGAACAGCTCGTCGACGCGCTTGGTCTCCGGGACGAACACCACCTCCTGCATCACGCTGCTCAGGGGCGATGCCCCGTCTGCGGCGAAGAGCAGGTCGCTGTGCATCACCATGCCAACGATCCGGTCGATGCGCTTGCGGTAGACCGGCATGCGGGAGAAGCCAGCTTCGACCATGATCACCGCTGCTTCGTCGCACGTCGCGGTCTCGGGGAGACCGGCCATCTCGATGAGCGGGACCATGGCGTCCTGCACGAGCGTCTCCGAGAAGTGGAAGACGCGGAGGATCATCTCCTTCTCGTCGGCGTGGATGTCGGTTTTTTCGGCGTTGTTCAGGAGCAATCGGATGTCCTCGCGGCGGACGGTGTGCGGCTCCGTCTCGCCGGCGCCCATCGCGCGCATGACGGACCGCGAGAACCACTCGACGGCTGTCAGCGCAGGCGAAAAGAGCACGGAGAACCACCCGAGGACCGGCGCGACGACGGGTGCGACGCGTGTGGCGTTCGCCCGGTAGATGCTTTTGGGCAACAGCTCAGCGAAGATGATGGTGATGGGCGTGAACAGCGCGACCACCACGATCTGGGGCATGTCGCCGACCTGATGGAGCACGTGGGCTGCCACGGTCGAGCCGGCGATGAGCGCGAGGTTCGTGCCGATGAGGCAGGTGCCGACGAGACGGGTGGGGCGAGCGAGCAACGCGAGGACCCGCGCAGCGCCTGCATCGCCGCCATCGGCCCGATTCTTCAGCACGAGCCGGTCCGAGCTGACGATCGCCAGCTCGGACCCCGAGAAGAACCCCTGGATCAGCACCAGCAGCGCCACCAGGGCCACTTCGCCGCCCACGCCGCCGAGATCGGGCATGCTCATGCGCCCCCCAGCCCGCTCTGGCCGTCGTCGTCGCCGGTCGAGGCGGGGATCGGGCCCTTCTTCACGGTCAGCTCGGTGATCCGGCGTCCCTCCAGCCCGGAGACGTGAAAAGCAAAGCGGTTGCCTGGCGGATCGCCATCTCCCACAAGATCGATGCTCGCGTCGTCCCCCTTCTGTGGTGCGCGTCCCAGGAGCTGGAGCACCAGGCCGGCGAGCGTGGTGTACTCGCCCTCCGGCACCTCCACCTCAAAGTGCCGGCCAAAATCCTCGATGTCAATCCCCGCCTTCACACTCCACAATCCGGGCTGGATGGCCACGATGTCGCGCTCGTCCACGTCGCTCTCGTCCAGCACCTCGCCGACCAGCTCGGTCAGCAGGTCGTCCAGCGTGATCAGGCCCGTAATCGTGCCGTGCTCGTCCACCACCATCGCCATGTGGTTCTTCTTCGCCCGGAATTCCCGAAGGAGGTCCTGCGCGAGCTTGCCGGGCGGCACGTACAGCACGGGATGCAGCAGCTTCTGGAGCTGGCGGATGTTGGGGATCACGGCGCGGTCTTTGGCCGTCGCCCGAAAACGCAGCAGGTCCTTCATCAGCAGCACGCCGACGACATTGTCGGGGTTGGACTGCCAGATCGGCACGCGACTGTAGCGCTGGTCCCGCATGGCCACGAGGATGTCGGGCCACGGCGTGGTGATCGACAGGCCGAAGATGTCTGGCCGCGGGGTCATCAGCCGCGAAACCGGGATCTCGCCGAATTCAAACACGCGGTGGATGATCTCCTGCTCCATCGGCTGGATCGCGCCGACCTCCGTGCCCTGGTCGATCAGCGTGCGCAGGTGCGATTCCTGGATGTCACGGTCCTCCTCGACGTGCGCCACGCCCAGCACATGGAGGATGCTGTCGACGATCGTGAGGAGGAACCAGCGGATCGGGCTGACCATCTCTGCCCAGAAGTTCAGCGGCCGGACGATGGTCTGGACGACCGCCCGGTTGTAGCGGAACCCGAAGGTCTTGGGGATGACGTCGCCGAACAGGATGAGCACCGGTGCAACGGCGACGACGTTCAGCCAGGGGGCCGTGGGGGCGACGGTGAAGAGGATCGACGCGGTCAACGTGGAGAGGCCGATGTTGGAGAGCTCGTTTCCGATGAGCAGCGCCGCGAGGACCCGTTGCGGCCGGTGCAGCAAGTGCGTCAGGAGCTCGCCGACCCGACCTGACTCCTTGAGCGCCTCCCGGTCGACCTTCTGAAGCGAGAACAGCGCGCTCTCGGACCCCGCGAAGAACGCGCAGGCGAGCAGCAGCGCCAGCACGCCGAGCAGCGTAGTCGGCAACATGCCCGGTTGGAGCGTGATCCCGGCGTCGTCGGCGGCCCAGCAGGGGGTCACCGCAGCGCGCGCGAGGAGGATCAGGAGCGGAGAGAGTGGGTGAATAGCGGTTCTGGCGGGTTTACGGCGTAGAAATAGGGGAGTTTTGCGCCCGGGGAAAGGGGCGCGACGACAGCGCGGACGCGCGTGCAAACCACGCGCCGGCCGTCAGGGGAGACTCTACCCCACTCGTGGCCGATTTTGGGGTCCGCAGCGTCGCGCGGGAGCCCTGACCGGCCCAAAATGTCGCCGGCGCCGTTCTGAGTGCCGTCAAATGTCGCTCAACGTGCTGGGGAAGGCGGACCGTGAGAGGACCTGCCCTCAGGGGTCACGCCCGCGAGCGTCGGCATTACCGGCAAACGCCGGGAATCCGATACAAGGGGCTGGCTCGTGGTAGACGCGGCCGCTCGCCTGGAGGTCCGGGAGGTGCCCGGGACCCGCCGGGCGACATTTGAACCGGATCAGGATCGGTTCCGCGACTTTTGGGGGCTGTCAGAGCCCCTTCCGACGCGTTCCGACCCTCTGCTCCGAGCGCAGGCCCGGACAATCCGGTAGGGTGGCCGCGATGAACGTCCTCTTTGTTTGCACGATGAACGCGGCCCGAAGCGTCGCCGCCGAGCGGATGTACCGGGGAACGCCAGGAATGTCCGTGCGGTCGGCGGGGATCGATGCGCGGGCGCGCTACGTCGTGATGGCAGCGGACGTGGAGTGGGCGGACCGGATCGTGGTCTTCGAGGACGCGCATCGGCAGCACATCCTGCGTTTCTGCGGTCCGCGCCCGGGCTCCATGGATCCTGAGAATGACGCCGCGGTGGCGGCGATCGACGCGAAGATCGTCGACATCGGGATTCCCGACGCCTTCGGGGCCAATGACCGGGGGCTGGTGACGGAGCTGCGGGAGTTGCTCACCGAGTTGCTCGGACCGCCTGGGAGGTGATCGCCGACTTATCCTCTGTGAAAGTGCTCAAACAAGGAGTCAGGCCAGTCGACACCGAGGAGGCGGGCGGTGTGATCGCCGCCGGGTGCCGTGGGCGTGATCGTCCCAATTCGCGTGCTGACGACGCCGTGGGCGTGGGAGAGCGCACCGATGGCCGAGCGGCCCGCCGGGGGCGCGGTGAACAGGAGCTGGTAGTCCTCCCCGAAGGCGACGCGCCAGGCGAGGTCGGGCACGCCTGGGATCGCGTCGGCATCGATGTCGGCGCTCACGGCGGACGCCACGCAGAGGCGGGCCAGATCGAGCCGTAGACCGTCCGAGAGGTCCATCATCGCGGTCGGGAGCCTGGCTTGGGCGAGGGCGAGGCCGAGGGCGACGGGGGGTGGGGGACGTGCGAGGGCGGCGCGCGCGGCAGGCGAGGGGTGTGACGACAGGAACCCTTCGGCGGCGAGGCCGAGCTGACCGGTGACCCAGATGTCGTCGCCGGGTCGCGCGGTGGAGCGGAGGACGGGGTGGTCGGCGTGGCCGCCGGCCGTCAGGGTGAGGACGCGGATGGGCGCGGAGACCGTGTCGCCGCCGATGAGCTCGATTCGAAAATGGTCGAGGGCTTCGTAGAGGCCGGCGCGGAAGGCGTCGAGCCAGGCGCGGTCGACGGGGTCGGGGAGGGCGAGGGAGAGCAACGCCCAGGACGGCCGGGCGCCCATCGCGCCAAGATCGCTGGCGTTCACGGCCACGAGCTTCCAGCCGACGTCGGCGGGCGTGAGCTTGTCGTCCCAATGTCGGCCTTCAACCATCGTATCGACGGTGATGACTGTGCCGTCGTCGAGGACCGCGCCGTCGTCGCCGATCCCGACGCGCGCGCGCGCCGACGGACGTGTGAGCGCGGCGATGATCTCGGCTTCGGTCACCCCGTCAACGTAGCCGCTACCAATGATGCGGGTCCCAGTCGAGCACATGGTGCCCGACCCCGACGCGGTCAAAGTCCAGTCCCAACGCCAGGATTGCGATTGTGTGGTCCTGGTAGACACCCTTCCCCGAGGTGCCCTGCGCAAGCACTGCGGACACACCGAGCTGGGTGTCGACGTAGAAAGGGGCCCAGCCGGTTCGCAGGTCCAGGACCGGCTCCAGATAGAGGTAGTCGGGCGGCGAGATGCGGATGTGGTAGTTCTCGGCGTCGAAGAACAGGTGTTCCTCGACGATGCGGGTAGCGACCGCGAAGCTGAGCCAGCGGGTCTTGTAGCCGACCTGCCCTTGCGCCGTGGTGTTGAGCGTGAACGCGGAGAGGCGGTACGCCAATACGTTGGGTCCGGGGACGTTGGCGAGGAAGTCTGTGGCCTGGGCGGCCTCCTCCCGCGAGACCGAGTCGAAGACATGTCCAGGGCCAACATCGATACTCGCGCCCGCCCGCCACCCCGGCCGCGCCCGATCGTCCGCGGTCTGCCCAGGCGACCAGAACCAGCCGACGCCGACGTCGGCGCGGTACTGGGACGCGTCGCTCCGCGCCCCGGCGGCCATGTCCGCCTGGAAGCGCCCGGCGAGGTGGTCGGTGACGGCGTAGCTGACAGCGACCCCGGTCGAGTTCCCGCTGCCGCCTGTGACCTCGAGATCGCCCCGGTTCGCCGGCATCGCCATGTTTGCGATCACGGGCTCGTACACGCGCGCGCAGGCCCCGAGGGCGGTCCAGGCGACGAGGCCGATCAACCCCGCCACGCGCGCTACGGGGTCGGGGGCACGTACGCCGGCAGTGGCCCGATCCCCTGCTTGGTGATGGTCAAAAGCCGCCAATCGCGCTTGGCGTCGCGATTGCCGTCAAAACCGCTGGTCCCCGCCACGCCGTCCTTGATCTCCACCGTGCCCAGCGCGGTCGCCGCGTCCCCGCCAGCCGCAAGCGCCCCCGCTGCGAGCAGCGTCGCGTCGTAGCCCACCGCGTCCAGGACGTTCGGCGGGCTGTCCCCCTTCCAGTTCGCCACGAATTTCACGACGGCGGGGTCGAGCGCGTGCGGGTCGAACGCGTCCACGAAGATCGCCTGCTGCACGTAGATTCCGCCCCGCCGCACGATCTCGTCGTTGTGCCAGCCGTTCAGGCCAAGGAGCGGCACCGCCGGGTCGCTGTCGACCTTTTGGAAGCCGCCGACCGAGATCTCCTGGGACGCGATCGCCGCGGCCAGCAGGGCGACGTTCTGGTAGGTGTCCGGGAGGAAGATGGCGTCGAAGGCCTTGCCGTTCAATTGCTTGGCGAACGACCTGAAGTCCGCAGTCGTCGGCTCGTAGCCGATGTTCGCGGTGATCGACCCGCCGCCTGCCGTGACGCCGTCGACGAACGCGCGCGCTGCGTTCTCGCCGTAGGCGGTCTTCGGGTGGACGATCGCGTAGGTCTTGATGCCGCGGTGGTCGAGGGTCTCGGAGAGCAGCGCGTGGACTTGATCCTCGCTGGTCGGGTATGGGCGGAAGACCTGATCACCTGCTGCGACGACGTCCGCCGAGGACGTCAACGGCAGCATGGCGGTGTGGAGGAGCTGGGCGGCGGGGGCGCACTGGGCGGCTTCCTCCTTCGTGAGCGGGCCGAGGACGATGGTCGCACCGTCTTCGATCACCGCCTTCTGCAGGGACTTGACGCACTGATCGGGGGTGCCCGCGGTGTCGTAGAACGCGATCGTGTAGGTCCCGCCGAGGTGCTCGCCGGCCTGCTCGATGGCGGACTTGAGGCCCGAAGCCGGCTGGGCGTACTGACCGGTGAGGGGGAGGAGGACGGCGATGCGCTTGTAGTCGGGGGGCTTTCCGGCGGCTGCGCGCGCCGCGGCTGTCTGGGCCTCGGCGCCGTGCGCGGACGTCGGGTATTTCGTCGAAAAAGCCGTCGCAAGCTGGGTGACGGTGGCGAGGTCGCCCTCGCGTAGGCTGGAGCGGATCTTCTCGATGGCGGCGTCGTCGGCAGCCATCGCCCCGGCGGGGGGCAGGTCGGCGCTGATGCTGGCGACGGAACGGGCGACCCGCTTCTGGACCGCGGGGTCGGACGCGGCGAACTTCGTGGCTTTTTCGGTGGCGTCCGTCACCCGCGCTGCCGTCGCCCCCTCGCCCTTCCGGGCTGCCGCGATGAGCAGCCACCGGTCGGCGTTCATGGTGTCCGGCACGCCATCGTCCGACAGCAATTCGAGGGTGGAACGTGTGTTTCCCGATGCGGTCCCGTTCGCGTCCACCAGCGCCATGCCGAGCAACGCGGCGTTCTTGGCCCCGGAGGCGGGGTAGTCGCCCGCCACGGCCTGGAAGTGTGCGCGCGCACCGGCGTCATTCGAAAGGCGCTCAAGCTCGCCCAGATAGAGCAGATCCCAGGCTTTCGCCGTTCCGTCCGTCTCGGCGCTGGACGCCGCCTCCAGCCTGGAGATCGCCGCCTTGTGGTTGGTGTTCCCGAGGGCGTCCAATACGGCGGCCGGCAACTTTGCCGCGTTCGCCGTGGCGATGAGGCCGCAGAGCACCAGGCCGATCATCGCCGCACCTTCATCACCGACTGGTATTCCGCTCGCCGGGGGTGCGACGCTGCAGCCAACGCGGCGAGGAGCCCCGCCTTTGCTTCCACGCCGAGATCGGTCGGCGTCTCGACGTCGAGCTTCACGTGCAGGTCGCCCTTCCCGGTGTCGCCCGGCAGCCCACGGCCGGCGAGGCGGAACGACTTGCCCGAGGGCGTGCCCGGTGGGACGCGGATCGTCGTGTTGCCGTCGAGGGTGGGGACGACGAGATCGGCGCCCAACGCCAGCTCTGCGAGGGTGACCGGCACCTCGCACAGCAGGTCCGGACCCCGGCGGCGGAAGAGCGCGTGCTCCTGCACTTGAACGAGGACGTAGAGGTCACCCGTTGCGCCAGCCGTGGTCCCGACGACCGGGGCGGCGTCGTTGCCTTTCTGCTTGAGTCGGAGCTTCGATCCCGTGGCCACGCCAGCAGGAACCTTCACCCGCAAGCTCTCTTCCATCGGGCCCCGCTTTTCGCCGTTGCACTTCTCGCACTTCGCCGCCGGCTTGTACCCCTTGCCGTCGCACACCGGGCATTCGGTCCGGAACAGCCGCCGCGTCCCCGACTTGCCCGACCCCCCGCAGGATGCGCACGGCATGCGGTTCTCGGCGTGATCGCCCGTCCCGAGGCAGCGCGTGCACCGCACCTGCCGCTGGACCACCAGCGTCCGGTCCAGGGTCTTCGCCGCCTCTTCGAGCGTGATCGTGAGGGTGTACGTGAGGTCTTCGCCGGGCGCGTCGGCACGTCGCCGACGGAAGAGCCCGCCGAACGCCTCGCGGAGCATGTCGTTGACCTGATCGGGGCTCGGCGGCCGGCCGCTGTCCGTGTAGAGCGGTCCGAGCCGGTCGTAGCGTACCCGCTTTTCGGGGTCGCCAAGCACGTCCCAGGCCTCGGCGACCTCCCGGAAGCGCGCCTCGGCGTCGGTATCGCCTTCGTTGCGGTCCGGGTGATACTTCAGCGCCAACGTCCGGAACGCCTTCTTGAGCTCGTCCGGGCCGGCGTTCTTCTTGACGCCGAGCACCTCGTAGTAGTCGCGGCGGGCCAAGTCGCTACCGCACTCCGCCCTGCACGGAGGCGAGGCGCTCGTTCGTACGCCGCAGGCGCTGGCCCATCACGTTGAGCAGCTTCCACAGCAATTCGCCGCCAAGGACCGGCTCTTCCTTGACGAAGGACTCCAGGTCCTCCGCCCCCACGCTCACCGCGCTGCCGAACTCGCACGCCCGGATCGTCGCCGACCGCGGCCCGTGGTCGATGAGCGAGAGCTCGCCGAAGTGCTCTCCCGCCGTCAACGTCGCCAATTCGAGGTTGTCGCGCTCCACGCGCACCTCGCCCTCAAGCATGATGTACATGCGACGTTCGCTGGAGCCGGCCGCGATCAGCTCGTCGCCAGGCGCAAAGTAGTGCTCCTGCATGATGCGCGAGACCTGCAGGCGCTGCGCGTACGGCATGTCCTTGAAGAGGAACAGCGTCTCCAGCAGCTTCGCGCGCGACGCCGCCTCGTCCAGCGGTTCGGCGCCCGAGGGATCGATGAGGATGATCGTGACGTTGTCGGGACCGCCCTTGTCCAGCGCTGCCTGGAGCAGCCCCTCCGCACCGGCGTCCAGGCTTTCGAGGGAGCCTCGCGCGGCGATGATGTCGTCCGTGACCACGTCCGAGAGGCCGTCCGAGCAGAGGACGAAGCGGTCCCCAGCGACGAGGTCAACGGCCGCCAACGACGGTTGGACGGTTGGGTAGAGGCCGACGGCGCGGGTGATGACGTGGCGGTGGCGCGACGCCCTCGCTTCGACGAGCGTCATCTTCCCACTTCGGACCAGCTCATTCACCATCGAGTGATCCTCGGTGAGCTGGTGGAGCGCCTGCTGGCGGACGAGGTAGGCGCGCGAGTCGCCGACGTGGCACAGGAACGCCGTCCCGGACGCGAACACCGCGGCGACGAGCGTCGTCGTCATGCCCGCCTTGCCCTCGGTCTCCGCGGTCTCGTAGATGCGCCGGCTGGCGGTCTGACAGGCGTCGTCCATCGCCAGAAGCACGCTGTTGCGTGCTTCAAGCGTGGGCCCGGCGTTGAAGTTCGAGACGCGCTCCGCGATCGTGGACGCGGCGGCCCGGAACGCATCGACGCAGATGGCTGCGGCCACTTCGCCAGCGGCACGGCCGCCAACGCCGTCTGCGACCACGTAGATGCCCTGCTCGGGCATCGCGGCCATCGCGTCTTCGTTGTGTTGGCGCTTCTTTCCGGGGTCGGTGCGGGCGGCGACTCGTTGCATGGGTGGGGACTAATCCGAAAGGCTGGGGCCTGGGGGCTAGCCGTCGAGGTGCCCGACGTCCGAGTCGCCCATCTCGACCTGAGGTTTTCCATCTGATGCGGGAAAATACTCGGACCAACGCCGGGTCACGGTCGAGGCAGTCTCCGGGTCGCAGAACAGTTCCTTCGGGTACCAGGGCTTCATGCGGGCGTCGAGCACGATGCTCCCGCTGAAGGCGATGTGGTTGTTCACGATGGTCCGGGTGCCATGCAGGTCGGCAGCCGGCTCCATGCGGGTGAACGCCGTCCAGAGAAAACGAGCGTCCGAGGCGGTCGCGCGCCTCGCGTCGTCCACGATTACGACCAGGGGCCACTCGGGGAAGCAACCCGCCAGCCGCTCCGCGAGGTCGGGCTCGTTCGCGAACGTCGCGCCCTCGACCACCAGGCAGCCTGGGCAATAGACCCGAACGTCGCGGACGGCAGTGTTGACGCGTCGAGAGCCGGATCCGAGCAGCTCAGATCCGGCTGCTCCGGACGTGAACGCCCGCGGCAACTGCCGGATCGCGGGCCCGATCCCCAGCATGACCCCCTTGGAGCCCTTGTTCACCTCGCCTGCCTGGAACCCGGCGTAGTCGAGCGTGTCCATCGACGTGTTCGAGTAGATGTAGAGGTCGCGCTCGGGGCGGAAGCGCGCGAGCACGTGCTCGAGCACCTTCCTGAAGTCGCGCAGGTCCATCGGCTCGTCGATGAGGAGGAGGAATTTGGTGAGGGAAAGCTGGCCTTCGCCGAGGATGCGGAACGCACTGGCCAGGGCCTCGCGGTGGTAGCGGTCGCGGACGACGGCGGCCGAGAGCGAGTGGTAGCCGGTCTCGCCGTAGGACCAGAGGTCGCGCACGGTCGGCATGACGAGCGGAAAAAGCGGCGACAGCAATTCCTGAAGAAAATCGCCGAGGTAGAAGTCCTCCTGGCGCGGCTTTCCGACGACCGTGGCGGGCCAGATGGCGTCCTTGCGGTGGCAGACGGCGTCGACCTCGATGACCGGGTAGTCGTGCTGCAGCGAGTAGTACCCGTAGTGGTCGCCAAAGGGGCCCTCGGGATGCCGGCGGTTTGGGGGGACTTTTCCGATGATGGCGAACTCGGCGTCGGCGCAGAGCTGCAGGGGGCCCGCGGGGTTGTCGCAAGTGCGGAGGCGCTCGCCGACGAGGAGCGAGGCGAGGAGCAGCTCAGGGACGTTCTCGGGCAGCGGCGCGATGGCCGAGCAGATGAGGCCAGGAGGACCGCCGACGAGCAGGTTGATCGGGAGCGCCTGACCGGCGTCCTCGGCGACCTTGTGGTGAAAGCCCCCGCCCTTGCCGATCTGCCAGTGGATGCCGGTGAGGGAGGGGCCGTGCCGCTGGATCCGGTACATCCCAAGGTTGTGACTGTGGTTCTCGGGGTGCTCGGTGTAGACGAGGGGCAACGTCACAAAAGCGCCGCCGTCCTCCTTCCAGCACGTCAGCATCGGGATCGTGGTGAGGTCGCCCGGGCGCGAGACGACCTCCGTCACGGGGCCGGAGCCGGAGCGCGAGAGGCCGAGCGACAGGCCTTGCCACGCAAGATCGCGCTGTGCCCAGAGTTTTCCGGGCGAGGGCGGCATCAGCTCGTGCGGGAGCGCGGCTACGCGGCGGACGAAGGCGCCTGCGCGTGGCCCGAACGCGAGATCCACCCGCTTCTTCGTGCCGAACAGGTTCGTCACGACGGGAAAGGCGCTGCCCTTGCCGCCAGGGGCGTTCGGCCGGCGGAACAGGATCGCTGGACCGTTCGCGGCGATCACCCGGCGGTGAACCTCTGCAAGCTCGAGGTTCGGGTCGACCTCGGTGTCCACCTCGACCAGCTCGCCTTCGCGTCGGAGGACGTCCAGAAATGCACGGAGATCACGCATCGCGCAGGGCTATCCCAGGTGCTCGGATTCGCCCTCTGCGGATCCGAGCACTCGAGAGCACTAGCGCCTGCGGAGCCGGCTGAACAGCGCGAGCAAGTTCCACAACAGCACGATGATGCTCAAGGAGAGCTCGTAGCCACCCTCCATCGTCTGGCGCGTGTCCATCGTATGCACCACGAAGTTGAGCTTGTAAAGCAGCGAACCAGCGGAGATCGCCACGAAGAGGCCGCTCAACATGATGCCCGCCGTACCGCCGATCGGCCAAACGAACGAGATCGCCATCAGGATGAGCATCGGGATGAAGAGCATTCCGAGCCCGGCGCCGAGGAGCGAAAAGTCGCGCCGCGCCATGCTCACGTACACGAACATCCCGGTGGCGGTCAGCACCACCATTCCCATGCACTGCATCAGCAGCAGGAGACCGTCCGAGACCGTCCCGAGCCCGAACAGCGTGGCGAAGAGGATGAACCCGAAGGACAGACCCTGCGCCCCCGTCCCGAGCAGAAAGCCGGCGACCTTTGCTTCGCCATACACCATTTTTCGGGCCACGCTCTGCGAGATGAACATGGAGCCGTAGATCAGCCCGAGGATGCCGAACGTGCCGAGCTTCAGCGCGAACGGCACGACAAAAAGCAGGGAGATCACGCTGAAGAAGGCGGAGACGAGGAGCCCGCCGACCGTCCAACCAGCCACGCTGGTCAGGAACGCAGTGCGGACCTCGGGCGGCGCCTCAATGGCCGGGCTCAGGTAGGAGTTTTGACGCATGATTCTGGCCTCCAAGGAAGTGTATTCAGGCGACGACCGGTGTGGCGAGCGGCGCCGGGATGTCGATCCTGGCGGCGCGACCGGTGTAGGCCTTCAGCGTCTCGCCGTCCATCACCTCGTGCTCCACGAGGTAGGCCGCCATCTCGTTCATCAGGTCGCGGTTCTGCCGCATGATGGTCACGGCACGCTCCTTGGCGGCGTCGATCATCCGGCGAACCTCGGCGTCGATCTCGCGGGCTGTGGCGTCGCTGATCACCACATCGCGGCTGGCTCCCCCAAAGGCGTTCGGGCGGTCGCTGCCGTAATGGACGGAGCCCAAACTCTCTGACATCCCGTATTCGGTGATCATGGCGCGTGCGGTGGCGGACGCCGACGCAATATCCCCTGACCCACCCGTGGAGATGTCCCCAAGGAACTCCGCCTCAGCTGCGAGCCCTCCCATCGCGCTGGTGAGCTGGGCAAGCAGCTCCGCGCGGGTGGGGCAGAGTCGGCCTTCGGGCAGGTTGTAGCGGGTGACTCCCCCGGTCCTCCCGCGCGGGATGATGCTGATCTTTTGCACTTTGAGCGAATGTTCCGACGCGGCTGCGCAGATGGCGTGGCCAGCTTCGTGGTAGGCAGTATTTCGGCGTTCCGACTCGGAGATCCGCCGCGACTTCCGCTCGACCCCCAGCGACAGTCGCTCGACGGCCTCGTCGATCTCCGAGAACGTGATCCAGTCCTTGGAGCGGCGTGCGGCCAGCAGCGCGGCCTCGTTGAGCACGTTCGCAAGGTCAGCCCCCGTGAATCCGGGTGTTCGCTGGGCCACTTCGCGCATCTCCACCGAGGGGTCGATCCGCATCCCCTTGGCGTGGACGAGCAGGATCGCCTCCCGCCCGCGCACGTCCGGCGGGTCCACCACCACCTGCCTGTCGAACCGTCCGGCGCGCATGAGTGCGGAGTCCAGCGTCTCCGGCCGGTTTGTCGCCGCCATGATGATGATGCCTTTACGCCCGTCAAACCCGTCCATCTCGACGAGGAGCTGGTTCAGGGTCTGCTCACGCTCGTCGTGTCCGCCGACGGGTCCGCCCGCCCCGCGCGCCTTGCCGACGGCGTCGATCTCGTCGATGAAGATGATGCACGGCGCCCGCTCCGTCGCCTGCTTGAAGAGGTCCCGCACCCGCGCAGCGCCTACGCCAACGAACATCTCGACGAAGTCGGAGCCGGAGATGCTGAAGAACGGCACGCCGGCCTCACCCGCGACCGCGCGTGCAAGCAGGGTTTTCCCCGTCCCCGGCGGCCCGATCAGCAGTACGCCCTTGGGGATCTTCCCGCCAAGCCGGGTGAACCGCTCGGGGGTCTTGAGGAACTGCACGATTTCATCGAGGTCTTCCTTCGCCTCGTCGATCCCGGCGACGTCCTTGAAGGTCACGCCAGTACCCTCGACCGGCGCCAGCCTCGCCGAGCTTCGGCCAAAGGTCGCCACCCCCGGCCCGTTCCCGCCCTGGCCCTGCCGGCCGATGAACATCCACAGGGAAAGCGCAAAAAGCGCCGCCATGCCGAACATCACGCCGTCGGTGCAGCCCGCCTCCGCGACGGCGCCGTACGCGATCTGCTTGTCCTGGAGCATCTTCACCAGCGAGTCGTCCTCCGGGATCGTCAGCGCCGCGACCTGCGTTGCGCCGTCGGAAGGCTCCTTCAGCTTGCCGACGACGCTGTCGCCGCTGAACGTGACCTCGTCGATCTTGTCGGTCGAAACAAGCGTCTTCAGCTCGGAGTAGGTGATGGCCTTGGTGCCGTGGCGCGCGGCGACGGCTCCGGCGACGAGGAGGCCGAGCAGCAGGGTCAGGGCGACGAGGGCGAGGTTGGCGATGTTGCGGGGCATCCGGATCCGACAGTTGCGGAAAGGGTAGTCACCAGCCATGACGGTGGCTACCGGGCGCTTCGCCGGCCGCAGATCAGCCCGGCTGCGCGTTGACCGTGATCGTCGCGGGGACAAAGTCGGTGAAGGACTCGGACATGCCGTCGCCGTCGGTGAAGTAGAGGTCGGCGGTGATCGTCCACGATCCCGCCGTCGGCAGGCTGATCGTCGGCGTGGTCGAACCCGTTTGCATGGACTGGGGCGTCGTGCCGTCCGTCCAGTCGATCTGCATGTACCCGGCTGGCTCGCCGTCGTTGTGCTTGGCGGGGTCGGACAGGAGGAAGTCGTTGACAACGATGGAGAGCGGGAGGTCGCCGATGCCAACTGTGTCGCCGTCATGCGGTGAGACGAAGGCGATCGTCGGGGTTGCGACGACGAGGGGGGTGCTGTCGGCGGATTTGCCGGTGCACGCGGTGAGAAGGGCGGCGAGGAGCATGGCGTTCACCCGGTGCAAAGCGTGTTGTCGACGGTGATGTAGATGTACGTGCCCACGAAGGGCACCAGGGGCGAATGGTCCGCGAGCGCGAGGTCCAGGCTCAACTGCCAGGGACCGTCGTTGACCGGCGCGCCGTCGCCGTTGGGTTCATCGGTGATGGTGACGTTTTCGCTGTCCGACTGCGCCGCCTCCTGGCCGTTGAGGTAGACGTGCATGTGGCCCTCGTTCGGGGGCGGATTCTCGATCGTCTGGTTTGTAAGCGTGAAGTTCTCGACCTTCGTCACGACTTCCAGCGGGCCGCCGCAGACCGTGTCGCCGTCGACCGGCGAGATCAGCGTCAGCGACGGCGCGCCAGACGTCGAGTCCGCGTTTGTACCGGTGCAGGCCAGCAGTGTGGCGGCGAGGGATGCGAGCAACACCTGACACTCCGGCGCACGGTCAGCTTACCGGATCAACACCGTGATTGCCACGGTCACAGCGTAACGATTTGTCTGTCGCCCGACAGACGGCCTACGCGATGGCAGCGTACGCGGCGGCGTCCATCAGGCCCTCGAGCTCAGCCGCGTTGGTGATCTTCAGTTTGAAGAGCCAACCGCCACCGTGGGGGTCTGAATTGATGACCGCCTCATTGCCGTCGAGCGCGGTGTTCACGGCGGTGATCGTGCCGGAGACTGGCGCGTAGACGTCGCTGACGGCCTTGACGGACTCGACCTCACACGCGCTCTTGCCCTTCGCGAGGGTCTTGCCGACCGCGGGGAGCTCGACGTGCACGATGTCGCCGAGGGCGTCCTGCGCGTGGTGGGTGATGCCGACGGTCGCGACGTCGCCCTCGATGGAGAGCCACTCGTGCTGGTCGGTGTACTTGTAGTTGGCGGGGTAGGACATGGGGTCGGTTCCTGGCTGGACGTTTCGGGCCGGAGTCGGTCAGTAGGGGCGGGTGTAGAACGGGGTCTTGGCGACCTTCGCGGGCGCCATGCTACCGCGAATGTCGATGGCCAGGGGCGTGC
Organism: uncultured Pseudomonadota bacterium; assembly: GCA_903844155.1. Taxonomy (GTDB): domain Bacteria; phylum Myxococcota_A; class UBA796; order UBA796; family SXON01; genus CAIUMM01. Next base: position 25,034 of record CAIMSU010000296.1, read on the forward strand.
CGACGGCAGCGAGATGCGCCGGAACATAGCCAATCGCGAGGTTCAACCCGAGGCTTGGTGAACGCGTGCCGCTCGTCACTTCGCCGACGACGACGCCATTCTGGAGGATCGGGCTGTGCGGGCGCGCGATTCGGCCCTCGACCACCAAGCCGACGAGCCGCTTTGGCACCCCAGCAGCCTTCTGCGTGACGATGGGATCGCGGCCGATGAAGTCGCCCTTCTCCAGCTTCGTCACCCAGGCGAGGCCGCCTTCAAGCGGCGTTGTGTCATCGTTGATGTCGTTGCCGTAGAGGCAGTACTTCATCTCCAGCCGCAGCGTGTCGCGCGCGCCGAGGCCGATGTTGGCCAGCCGGTAGGGCTCACCGGCCGCCTGGATGGCCGGCCAGAGGATGTCGGCGGCGCCGGCGGGCAGGAACACCTCGAAGCCGTCTTCCCCGGTGTACCCGGTGCGCGCGATGATGCAGCCTTCAACGCCCGCAACCGTCCCCGTCCCGAACCAGTAATTCTTGATCGGCGCCAGCGGGACATCGGTGAGGGTCTGAAGGAGGGCCTCTGCCCAGCGCCCCTGGATCGCGAGCTGGGCGTAGTAGTCGGACTCGTTGACGATGTCCACGGCGAGCGGATTGTGGGCTACCATCCAGTTGTAGTCCTTGTCCCGGTTCGCCGCGTTCACGCAGATGAGCACTTCCTCCGGCGCCACGTTGTACACGATGAGGTCATCCACGATGCCGCCGCGCTCGTTGCACATCGCCGTGTACATCGCCTGCCCAAACGCGAGCTTGTTCACGTCGTTCGTGACGAGATGGCTCACCGCGTCCATCGCCTTCGGGCCGCGGAACCAGACCTCGCCCATGTGCGAAACGTCAAACAGGCCCACGCGCTCGCGGCAGGCGGCGTGCTCCTCCAGGATCCCGGCGTACTGCACGGGCATTTCCCAGCCGCCAAAGTCGATCAGCCGCGCGCCGGCCTCTTTGTGGAACTCATGGAAGGGGGTGCGACGCATGGGAGGCTCCGGGCTGGGCCGGCTCGCCTAACCGGTGCACGCCCTATACGGCATGCTTCTTCAAGAGCCCGGCGAGCCTTGGCATGGCATCGACCACGTGGTCGGTCGCGCGGGGCCGAAGCTGGTCGTAGGTCTTGCGGACGGGGCCGACGGCCTGACGGGCACGGGCGTCCGTGATGGACAGCAGCGCCTCGGCGACCTGGGGGCCCTGCCTGACGAACGTCGCGCTCGGATCGCCGCCCTTCGCCACCGCCGCCGTCCAGAACGGGTCGACCTTGCTGGCAAAGTCGTCGAGGAGGTGGTTCAGCGCGCCGCCGATGAAGCCGGGCTTGATGCGCTTGACGGTCCCGTACGCCGCCTTGATGGCCATCCCTGACAGCCCGCCTTTGTCCGCGACTTCGGCCTCAATGACGTTGACGCCGTCGTCGACGACGTTGCGGCGCTTGGTGGGGTCGGCGATCACGTCTTTGAGGCTCGGCATGCCGGGCGGCTATCACGCGGGTGGTCAGAATTCGATGGTGGTCGCCCCGCCGCCGCCACCACCACCGCTCGGACCTGCGCCGACGCCCTTCCCGCCGCCCGCCGCCGCATCCCCCGGCGCTTTACACGCCGTGTAATGGACTTTTCCGCCATACTCGTTCACGCGCGCTCCGAGGTACGCCTTGCCGCAGGTCGTGTAGCCGCTGGCGTTGAACGCGGCGGTCGCGCACGCCAGGCTGGCGTCGAAGTCCCGATCATTCTGGTAGAAAAGGATGTCGGCGTCTGACTTTTCGGTCGGGGCGGTGTCGGTCACATAGCTCTTGACCCAGAAAGGGACGGCGTCGCAGAGCGCCTTCGCGGCCTCCGGGGCGGCGTCCTTGGAGAGCATGGTAAGGAGTGACAGGCGGACGTTGGCGTCCGGCTCAAGCTTTTTCAGATGATCGGCGACGCAGCCGAGGATCTGTGGGCTGCGGGTGGCGTCGATGGCGGTGGCGACGGCGGCACGGACGACAGGGTCCGCGTCGTCCATCGCGGCGCAGGCGACCGCAGGCCAGTCCTCCGCGTGTGTGTCCCGGTAGCCGGTCAGCGCCGCAGCCTTCGTCGGCGCGTCTCCGGTCTGGATCGCGCCTTTCAGCGCCTCTTTTGCGGCTGGGTTCCCGTCCAGGTCCAGCGCCGCGTTGGCGCCCCAGGTGCCGCCGCGCTTGAGGCCATCCATGAGCATCTGCAGCTCCTTCGGGTCCTTCGTCGCACGCAACGCCGGTAATGCGGCTGCCTGCACCTCGGGGTCCGCGTCCGACTCGGCCGCCTTGACCAGGCGCTCGTGGACCACGGACGTCTTGACCTTGAGCATCGCGGTCGCCATCCCTGCGCGGTCCTTGAGCGCAGTGTCGTCGAGCGCTTTTGCGACGCATCCTTCGTAATTTGCCTGTCCGCCGTCGGCGTCGGGGTTGGCGAGGCCGTTGTAGACCGCGGGGTCATAGGCGCCGTCGCGGGTGAGGTGGTCGCAGATGCACGCGACCCCGGGGTCTTTCAGATCCTTGAGGATCTGCGCCGCATGTTCGCGGGTGTCGTCGTCCTTCATCTTGAGGCCGACGCACAACGTCGTGATGTCGCCGGTCGTGTGCGCGCGGTCGAGATCGGCCTTGGAGACGAAGGCGGGCTCGGGCGTCTTGCAGGCGGCGAGGAGCAAGGCGGCCAGGGCACAAAACGCGGCGCGGGTGCCGGTGACGAGAGAGGGCAAGCGGGCTCCGATGGGGGCGCGGGACTATCACGGAGGTTGACAGGGAGCGGATTGTGAGGCACTACGCGCGGATGGACGAGCACGCCGCTGCCAAGGACATGAACGCGCCGATGGTGGGGGCGTTTCCGCTCTCGTACACGGTTCGGAACATCCGCATCGAGCCGAACCTCGTGCTGGCGCCGATGGAGGGCGTGACGGACTTGACATTCCGTCGGTTGATCCGGAAGATTGGCGGCGCGGGGCTGACGGTGACGGAGTTCATCGCCTCGGAGGGCCTGCGGCGAGGCGCGGAACGGATGGAGGAGATGGCCCGCATTGATCCGGACGAACATCCTGTCGCCATCCAGATCTACGGGCGGAACCCTTCGGCGATGGCTGAGGCGGCGAAGATCGTCGAGGATCTTGGCGCGGACATCTGCGATTTGAACTTCGGCTGCCCATCCAAGAAGGTGTGCGCGCACTCCGGCGGGTCGGCGTTGCTCAAGGATCCCGAGCTGGCCGAGCAGATCGTCAAGGCCGTGCGGGCCGCGATCACCATTCCGTTGACGGTGAAGATGCGGTCGGGGTTTGACGCCGAGAACCGCAACTGCCCCGACATCGCGTGGATGTGTCAGGAGGAAGGCGCCGAAGCCATCACGATCCACTGGCGGACCCGCGCGGACCTCTACAGCGGAACGCGCGCGGTCGACAAGATCGCCGCTACCAAGCAGCGCTTGTCGATCCCGGTGATCGGGAACGGCGACATCCTGGCCTTTGCGAGCGCGCGGGCGATGTTCGCGGACACGGGGTGCGACGGCGTGATGATCGGGCGCGGCGCCATCAAGAACCCGTGGGTCTTCCAGCAGATCCGCGCGCAGATGCTCGGAATGCCGTTGGAACCGGTGAGCCCGGAGGAGAAGCGGCGGGTGCTCATCGACTACTACGAGAGTTGCCGGACCTGGTTCCGGAGTGACCGCGGGGCGCTGGGCCGTATGAAGAAGATCTCCAATTACTTCACGCACGGCTTGCCCTACGCGAGTGAATTGCGGACGACGATCCTGCGATCCCAGACGGTCGACGAGGCGATCAGCGCCGTGAACCGGTACTTTGACGACCTCGCTGAGTGGCGGATGCCGGACGACCCAATCGTCCAAGGTCTGGCCGACGGCGACGGCTCGCAGCTCTGACGGATTCCTTCCGGCGCACGGCGCACGGGATCGCCGGCGCGGGGTTATCGGCCCGCCATGAGAACGATCCTGATCGTCGGAGGCGCACGCGGCATCGGTCGGGCGCTTGTCGACGCGTACGTCGCCGCCGGGGACCGGGTTTTCGTGACGGCGCGGGGCCCCCTCGCCATCGACGGCGCCGTCGTCCTCGACGGGGTGGAGCTGACGGACGACGCTGCCTGCCTCGCGCTGCCGGGCCGGCTGCGGGCGCTCGGCGTTGATCGCGTCGATGTCGTCGTCGTGAACGCGGGCATCCTCACCCGCGAGCACCTGCCGGACCTGCTCGGCCCCGATAGGGCGGCGGCGTTCGCCGGGTTGCAGACGCAGTGGGAGGTGAACGCGCTCGGCCCGCTGCGGGTCGCGACGGCGCTCCTTCCGATGCTCGGGGCGGGGAGCAGACTCGGCGTCGTGTCCTCCCGGCGCGGCTCGGTTGGCGACAACTCCTCGGGTGGATCCTACGGTTATCGCATGTCCAAGGCCGCCGTGAACATGGCGTTCGTCAACCTCGCGCGCGATCTGGCGCCGCGCGGGATCGCGGTCGTCGTCCTCCATCCTGGGTTTGTGCAGACAGACCTGACCGGCGGGCGTGGCGACGTGACGGCGGCGGAGGCAGCCGCCGGCCTCGCCGCCCGGATCGACGCCACGACCCTTGAGAATTCGGGCGGCGGCTTCATGCACGCCAACGGCGAGACGCTGCCATGGTGACCGAGTCCAGCGCCGGCCAGGCCGCCATCCGGGTGCGCGAGGCGCTGGCTGCGGGCGAGGGGGAGCAGGCGTTTGAGGCGCTCCCCGGCCTCGATCGCGCCCACCAGATCGAGATCCTCCTCGGCGCAGCCTTGCGCGATCGTCGTGCAGGATTTGCGGCGGTGCGGGCCTGGTACGCCGGAAACCTCATCAAGCTCTGCTCCATCCTCGCCGTGAAGCCGGACACCGCGCTGGACGACGCCGCAGTGAGCCTGGTCGTCGCCCGTCGAGTCGATGAACGCTGGGTTCCCGACGGCAAGCCGCTCCCGGAGGCGCGCCGTTTTGAGGGCACCAGCCTCGTCCCGGGCACCGCGATCTACGACGCCGCCGCGGCCGTCGCCGACGGGGTGGGTGGCCTCGCCATCCTGGCGCGCCTCACCGACCGCTACCTGTACCGCGCCGTCCAACAATACTACGTTGAAGGCACCATTCACGCCCTCGGCGTGCGTCCGCTGCTCATCCTGGCGGCGTCGCCGGCCGACCCCGGCCGCTACGAAGGGGCCCGGTAGGCGCCGGTGTCCAACGACCGGCTCAAGCGGCCTGACCCGAAGGAGATGGTCGCCAAGGCGCCGCCCTCCCGGCGGGCCGATCTCGAAGCAAAGCTTCAGAAGCCGGAGATCCAGCGGGCCTTGCAGAAGGCGGAGGGTGGGGTCGACGCGGACCTCGCGGCACAGCTCGCGCCGACCCTTGGCAACGACGCGATGCAGGAGCTGCTGAAAGCCGGGAGCGAGACGTCGACGGCGTCAACAAACGCGCAGGCGACGGAGCAGGGCGCGGAGGAGGAGGCCGAGGAGCTCGAGCAGGAGCCCGAGCTGGAGGTGGAGGGCGAGGCGCAGGCGATCCTGCCGAGCTTTTCGGGGCCGTCCGGGTCGGCGGGCGGGAGCCCGTGGGCGATGGGGAAGTTCTTCGGGGGCGATGGAGATGGCGATGCTGACGCCGTCGTAGCGGCGACCGGGCGTTGGCGGCCAATGCCGTCGCTGCCCGAGCCGGAGGACATCCCGCTCGAGAGGGCGGAGGCCGGGGACGGTGCCGCCGCTGAGGACGACGGGGCTGACTGGCTGGGCGAGGCCCGTGAGGCGCTTGGATGGGCCCCGTGGACGCGCGCTCTGCTTCAGCGCGGGCTTCGCGATCCGGTGTTGCTGTGCCGGCCGGATTTTGAGCCCGAGTCGCTGGACGACGCGCCAAACACGGCGTTCGGGCGGGCAAGGGCGGCGCTTGCGTTGCTCGCCTCGCACGCCGAGACGGTCGCGGCGAGGCGGCTGGCGTGGACACTGCTTGGGGCCGGCTCGGCGGTCGCTCCGGGGGCGATGGGGTACTCGGGGGCGACGGCGCGGGCGCTGCACGGGCTCTCGCGGGTGCTGGCGCTGCTGCCCAATCGTGCAGACTGGGAGCGGATCCTGGAGGCGCGCCTGTGCGTGAACGCACGGCCGTGGGCCGAGCGGGCCATTGGGGCGCTTGAGCCCGGAACGCTCGGCGCTGTCGCCTTGATCGACGCAATGGTCGAGGCGGGCGCGCTGCCCGGCGCGGAGGGCGGCATTCCGGTGGACGCTGACGACGCTTTCGTGCCCCACCCGGCGGCTGTCGAAGCGCTGGCGCTCGCCGGCCGGATTGCGGAGATTCCAAGACTTGAACCATGGGTTCCCGACGGATTTTCGCTGGACCTTACGGCCGCCGACTTGTGCGATGGCGTGGACGCGGTGCTCGACGCCTTCACGAAGGGGGAGGTGGTGACGCCGGTGCTCACCACCGCGAAGCTGGAGCCGCTGTTCACGGGGATGAACGCGCTTTTGGACGCGCTGGGGTTGGCGCAGGTGGAGCTGGCGGCGGCAGGGACTGCGGCGGTGGCCGGCGGCGTCGACGTTGGAGCGGTCAGGGCGGCGCTGCTCGGCGGTGACGCGGCACTTTCGCGCCTGGCGCGGCGCCTGGTCCGGTGCGGGCGGGGGATGGAGGCGCTCCTGGCTGGGACGGATTCGGCTGCTTTGACGGCGCTTTCATGGGAGGCGGTCGGCGTTCGGGAGGGGGCGGTGGTCGCGCGGGAAACCGCGCTGGTGGCGTTGGCAGGGCTCGTCGCGCGGCGGAAGCCCCGATCCCGGCCTGACAAGCCGGCGATCGCGGTGAACCGCTGGTTGGATGCGGCAAAGTTTTCGGAGGCGCGGGCGAACGCGCCGCTCGCGCTGCAGCCGGGGATTGCGCTTCGGGAGGGGCGGCCTGGTCTGGCGTTGGAGGCGCTGAATCGGCTCTCCGGCCCGGGGCAACTGCGGCCTCGGGGCTGGCTGCCGGCGGTGTGGTCGCTGCAGGTGGGGGTGAGGCTAGGGGTGGGAGGCTCCGTCGTGAAGCCGGCGATGGCGCTGGTGGCGCGCGGGAAGGCTGATGGCAACGCCTTTTCTGTGGCCGAGGGTGCGATCGCGTTGACGGCAACCGGACTGCCGGATCGTTTCGCACCGCTGATCGCGGCGGGGGTGTGGCTGCGCGAACGCGAGGAAGGCGGCGCGCTTTCGTTGCTGGTGGCGCGTTGGGGGGAGCTGCGGCGGGCGAGCGACGGGCTGACATAGCCGCCCAAATTCCCCCGAAGGGATAATCGATGCCGCCGGAGTGCAACCATGACCGACGCCTGGATTTTCGATGCCGTCCGGACGCCCCGCGGCCGTGGAAAGGCCACCGGTGCGCTGTACGCGACGCGGCCCGTGGACCTGCTGAGCCAGGTGCTCGCGGCGTTGAAGGCGCGGACCGGCGTCGAGACCGTCGACGACGTGGTGATCGGCTGTGTGACGCAGACGGGCGAGCAGGGCGGCTGCCTTGCCCGGTTTTCGGCGTTGCAGGCAGGTCTTGGGATGGAGTCGCCGGGGGTGATGGTCAACCGGTTCTGCGCCTCCGGGCTGGAGGCGGTGAACCATGCGGCGGTGATGGTCGCTTCGGGGCACTACGACGTGGTGATCGCGGGCGGCGTCGAGAGCATGTCGCGGGTCGAGATGGGGAGCGATGGTGGGGCGATCTGGGACGCGCGCACCCAGACGCTGGTTGGGAGTGTTCCGCAGGGTGTAAGCGCCGATCTGCTGGCGACGATGCACGGCGTGACCCGGGGTGACGTCGACGCGTTCGCGATCGAGAGCCATCGGCGGGCGTGTGCGGCTGAGGCGGGCGGTGCGTCGTCGCGGAGTCGGGTGCCGGTGGTCGACGAGGCGGGCCTGACGGTTCTGGACCGGGACGAGACCCCGCGTGCGGACACCACAATCGAGGCCTTGTCCAAGTTGAAGCCGAGTTTTGAGATGATGGGGCGGCAGTTCGGGCTCGACACCCTGGTGCGTCGCGCCTACCCGCAGATCGAGCGCATCGATCACGTGCATCACGCAGGAAATTCCTCGGGGATCGTGGACGGGGCGGCGGCGGTTCTGGTGGCGAGCAGGGAGGTCGGCGAGCGGCTCGGGCTGAAGCCCCGGGCGCGGATCCGCGCGATGGCGGTGGTGGGCGATGAGCCCTTCGTGATGCTCACGGGGCCGTTGCCGGCGACGCGGAAGGTGCTGAAGCGCGCGGGAATGGCGGCCTCGGACATCGACCACTACGAGGTGAACGAGGCGTTCGCGGTCGTTCCGATCGTCTACCAGCGCACGTTCGACATCGATCCGGCGCGGATCAACCCGCTTGGTGGCGCTATCGCGCTCGGGCACCCACTCGGAGCCACGGGCGCCATGCTCGTGAGCACAGCGCTGGACAACCTCGAACGAACCGGCGGAACCACCGCCCTGCTCACCCTTTGCGTCGGCGGTGGCATGGGCATCGCCACCATCCTGGAGCGTGTCTGATGGCGACCGGATTCCTGACAGACATCGCGACGGCGGAGAACGGCGGCATCGCCACGATCACGATCCAGCTCCCCGGCAAGGTGAACAAGATAAACGCCGAGTTTGGTGTTGGCCTGAGCGCCGCCTGGGACGAGGTGATGGGGGGTGCCGCGCGGGGTGTGCTGATTGTCTCGGGCCACAAGGACTTCTGCGTCGGCGCGGACCTCGACACCATCTTCGGCGTGACGGATCCGGCGGCGATCCTTGACCTGGTCCGCATGTTGGATGGGCTCTTTCGGCGGATCGAGACGTCGGGGATCCCGGTCGCGTGTGTGTTGGCCGGCTCTGCATTGGGCGGCGGCTTTGAGTTGGCGATGGCGTGTCACCATCGCGTTGTCGTCGACAGCCCGCGTGTGTCGCTCGGCTTGCCGGAGGTGAACCTTGGCGTGATCCCGGGCGCCGGGGGAACCCAGCGTTTGCCGCGGCTGATCGGCGTGCAGGCGGCGCTGGACCTGATGTTGCAGGGCAAGCTGGTGCGCGGGAACAAGGCTGTAGTCGCGGGGCTGGCGCACGAGGCGGCGCCGACACCCGAGGCCGCTGTGGCGCTCGCGAGAGCTTGGCTGGCTGCGACAAAGCCGAAGTCGGATGCGGCGAAGCAGCCGTGGGATCGCAGCGACTACGCGTGGCCCGGGCTTTCACCGAACAGCGCAGACGGTCGCAACGTGTTCATGGCGGCCTCGGCGATGGTCTACAAGAAGACGGCCGGCGCTTTCCCAGCCGCGGACGCCATCCTTGCGGTGGTCCAGGAGGGCGCTCGGCTGAACTTCGACGGCGGCACGCTGGTCGAGGCGCGCGCCTTCGCCCGGTTGGCGACCTCCGGTCAGGCGAAGGACATGATGCGGACATTCTGGTACCAGCGCACTGCCGCGGAGAAGCAGGAGGGACTGCCGGTTGCACCTGCCGATCCGGGCATCCGCAAGGTCGCCGTGCTTGGGGCGGGGATGATGGGGGCAGGGCTTGCGGCCATCTGCGCACAGGCGGGCTACACGGTCGTGCTGCGCGACGTGGCACAATCGGCGTTGAACGCCGGGATGGCGCACGTCGTCAAGGGGATCGGCGAGCGGCTGAAGCACAAGTCGGCCGAGGAGCGGGCTACGGTCATCGGCCGGGTGACGGCCTCCTCCGAGATTTCGGACCTCGATGGCACCGATCTCGTGATCGAGGCTGTGTTCGAGAACGCCGACCTGAAGCACCGCGTCATCCGCGAGGTGGAGGCGCGCCTCGGCGCCCGCGCGATCTTCGCGTCCAACACCTCCGCTCTGCCGATCACCGGGCTCGCGGAAGCCAGCGTTCGTCCAGAGCAGTTCATCGGCCTGCACTTCTTCTCCCCCGTCGAGCAGATGCCGCTCCTGGAGATCATCCGGGGCCGCGCGACGACGGAGGAGACGGTGGCCAGGTGTCTGGCGTTCTGCAGGGCCATCGGAAAGCTGCCGATTGTCGTGAACGACGGGTACGGGTTCTACACCACACGGGTGTTCTCGGCCTACATCCTGGAGGGCGCACAGTGTGTGGCGGAGGGCTACGACCCTGTGTTGGTCGAGTGGGCCGCGCGGGTCGCGGGCATGGTCGTGCCGCCTCTTCAGGTGTTCGACGAGGTCACGCTGCGGCTCGGCGACCATGCGTTGAGCCAGGCGGAGGCGTTTCGGCCTGGCATCGCGGGGTTGGCGGGCGCAAAGCTGGTGAAGGCGATGGTCGAGGCGGGGCGGATCGGCCGCGCCCAGGGCGGCGGCTTTTACGAGTACAAGGACGGGCGACGGGAGGGAATCTGGCCGGGGGTAGCTGCGTTTTGCGCGCCCCGGGTGGCGGGCGACGCGGTCGCGCAGGTGCGCGCCCTGTCCGAGCGGTTGCTGCTCGCGCAGGTGGCGGAGACGCTGCGGGCGTGGGACGAGAGGATCGTGACACGGCCACAGGACGCCGACGTTGGCGCTGTGTTCGGGATCGGCTTTGCACCCAACACAGGTGGGCCGCTGGCGTATGTCGACCGGCACGGGGCCGCAGCGGTGCGGGCGCGGCTCGTTGAGTTGGCGAGCACGTTGGGGGCACGCTTTGCACCTTCGCCGGGCTGGGCGTCCACGATTGTCCCGTTCTATGGCTGATTCGCCTATGGACCGGTCGATGGAGGCCACGAACATGCGTCCGGGCTCGAAAGCATGGCGCGACGGGCAAGAGACAGCCAGCGCCGGACCGGAGGGGCCGGTGGTGGCTGGCCAAGTCGAAGGCGGGACTTCGTGCCCCGCACGAAGCGTGCCTTCGACGCGGTCAGCAGCGGTCGCGCCAGTTGAAACCGTCGTAGGCCTGGAGCGGTCAAGGGAAGCCACAAACACGCGTCCCGGTCGGAAAACATGGCGCGACGGGCAAGAGACAGCCACCACCGGGCCGACGGGGCCGGTGGTGGCTGCATGATCGTCCTCGGCATCGAGACCTCGTGCGACGACACAGCCGCGGCTGTATTGGACGCATCGGGCGTACGCTCGGACGTTGTGTGGAGCCAGGCGCTGCACGCGAAGTACGGCGGCGTTGTTCCCGAGCTGGCGAGCCGGGCGCACGCGGAGCAGATTGTAGCGGTCGTTCGCGCGGCTTTGGCGGAGGCGGGCATCGATCGGCCGGACGCGATCGCGGTCACGGCGGGTCCGGGGCTGATGGGCGCTGTGTTGGTCGGGCTCGCGTTTGCAAAGGCAGCGTCGATTGGGTGGGGCGTGCCGTTCATCGGCGTCAACCACCTAGAAGGGCACCTGCTCTCCGGGTTGATGGAGCCTGTCGTGGATGGGGTCGCCGTGGCCTACCCGTTTCTGTCACTCGTCATCAGCGGCGGCCACACGACACTCTACCGCGTCGAGGGCCTTGGCCGGTACGGCACCGTCTCGGAGACCGTCGACGACGCGATCGGCGAGGCGTACGACAAGGTCGCGAGGATGCTGGGGCTTGGCTATCCGGGCGGGCCAGCGGTGGACGCGTTGGCAATGCAGGGACGGCAGACTGTCAGCCTGCCACGTCCCCGGCTGGCCAGGGTGGGGTCGGCCGTGGATGACATGAGCTTCTCCGGGCTGAAAACGGCTGTTCGGACGCTGCTCGAGAAGGATCGCGGCGTGGCCCCGGCGGATGTCTGCGCGTCGTTCCAGGCCGCGGTGGTGGACGTGGTCGTGGACCGCGTGACGCGCGCCGCACATGTGTGGGGCATCCGCGATGTGTTGGTCGGGGGCGGCGCGGCGGCCAATGAGGGCATTCGCGCTGGCCTGCGGGCGACCGGGCTGCGCGTTGTGCTTCCGCCCAAGCGGCGATGTACGGACAACGCGGCGATGATCGCCCATGTCGGACGGCTAAGGCTGCTGGCGGGGCAGCCGGCGGACGGCCTGACGCGCACGGCGGAGGCGCGGTGGGCGGTCTGATTGGTTTGATGCTGTGGGCGCCCGTCGCGTCGGCGGCGCCGATCGATCTCGCGAAGGCCGTGAACACCCGCGTGCTCGCCGGAGAGCCCGATGCTGCCTGCGTTGGCGGGGATCTCGCTGCTGGCTTCGACCTTGACGTCAACGCGCCGATCGCGGCGCTCAACCTGACAGTCTGGCAGGCCGAGGGCTCGGCGCCGGGCGGGACGCTCATCGTCACGTTTGCGTACCCCGACGGGACGACGAGCCGGGCAGTGGCGATAGAAGGCCAGCAATTCGGGCCCGGGTTGGTCTCGGGTCTGTTCTCGCTCGGCCTACATCTCGGGCCGACGTCGTCCGGCGGTTCGGTGCCCGCCAATCAGTGGCAAGCGCCGTCGCGCGCTGCGCGTGCGATCGTGACCCGGGTGCACGTGGAGGCGCACACACCCTCGCCCGTGTGTGTCATGTCTGTCGAGACGGTCGGGAGCGTTGACCTGGCGTCCGGCACAGACACGCACGACTGGTACCCCTTCACGGTGTCGGCGAAGCTCACGTCCCAGATTCCCCAGCTATCTCCTCTGGAAGCGCCGGCAGGCAAGCACGGGTTCCTGACACACACGCCGGACGGCCACTTCGCCTACACCGACGGCACGCGCGCCCGCTTCTGGGGGATGAACCTGGTGAATGTCGCGGCGATGCCCGAGAAGGCTCAGGCCGACAACTACGCGGCGGAGCTGGCGCAGCTCGGGTTCAACATCGTCCGCCTGCACCACATCGACGGCGTCGGCCCCGGTGGCGTGGTCAACGCAAAGCGTACGGCGGACCCGGCGACCTGGCTCGACCCGGTGCAGACGGACAAGCTCGACTACTTCATCTCACGCTTGGAGGCGCACGGCGTCTACATCTACGCGGAAGTCGCGACGGCGCGGGAGTTCACGGCGCAGGACGGCGTCCCCAATCCGGGCGGTTTGCCCAACGGATTCAAGCTGGCGACGATGTGGAGCCAGCCCTGGCAGGCCGCCTATTTGAGTTGGTTTCGGGTGTTCTGGGGTCGAACCAACCCCTACACCAACCTACGGTACGCCGACGACCCGGGTGTCGCGCTGCTGGAGCTCTCGAACGAGCATTCGCTGCTGATGAACTGGGGGATTCCCCTGGAGCAGTTGCCGAAGGCCCAGTTGGCCTGGTTGACGGGCGCGTGGAACCTCTGGCTGCGTGCGCGCTACCCGACGGAGGCGGCGCTGGCGACCGCTTGGACCTCGGGCGCCCGGTTTGACGGGCTGCAACCAGGGGAGTCGTTCCACAGCGAGGTTGCGCGTGAGCCCGCGATCCCAGCCCTCTTTGAACAGTGGCCGACGCAACGCCGGCGCGACCTCTATGAGTTCTATGCATCGTTGGAGGCGGGGTTCTATGCGGCGGTCGCGGAGAGGGCCCGTTCCCTCGGGTTCCACATCCCCATCGTCCCGTCGATTGCTTACGACCAACCCATCCTGCAGTCCCTCTACAAAGACTACGACGCAACGGACACACACGTTGAGTGGGACCAGCCGACCGGCCCCGCCTTTACAAACGAGAGCGCGCTGGCCCACCCCGAGAGCCTGCTCGCGCGGATGGCGACCGCGATGGTGGGGAAGCCCGCGATCATGAGCGAGGTGAACCAGCCTTTTCCGAACGCCTTCCGGGCTGAGGCGCCTCTGCTCTGGGCGGCATTGTTGTCCAACCAGGATTGGGACGGCGCGCTCTGGTTCAGTTGGCTCGATTCGCCGTGGTCGGAGGACAACGCGACTGTCGTCGGCACGAACGACCTGCGGTCCAACACGCTCGCGCTCGTCCAGATGGCGACGGCGTCGTCTGTGTTTCGGGCGTTCGCGCTACCGACCGCGCGCGGGGAGTCGGACCTCGTGCTGGACCCGGACGCGATCGTCGCGGGGTTCCTGACGAACCAGCATCTCCGCCCGATCCAATCCAGACCGCTCGAGCTGCTGGACCTGCCTTTCCTGCTCACGCACCGCATACGCACCTCCTTCGCGGGTAATTTCGGTCTTGGAATTCCTGCGAATCCCGAGATCGGGTGGTGGGCCGACCCCGGAGTGCTTGTGTTGGACCGCCCCATGGTCGAGGCGCGGGTCGGTCCGCCGGGGGCGGAGTGGGCGTACGGTCATGGCACCGGCCTCCGGCAACCGGCCGGCCTGCACGTGCACCTCGCCAACTGGGCCGCCGTCGCGCTCGCCAGCGCGGACGGGCAGCGGCTTGGCATGTCCCACGCCGCGTTGTTGACGGTCGCGACGCGTCAGGAGAACACGGGCGAGACCTGCGGCGCGCAGGGCACTGAGCTGATTCAGGCGGGTGAACCTCCGATCCTCGTGGAGCCCGCCCGCGGCAGCGTGTGGTTCCGTTGGCCGACACGCCCGCTCGTGCGCCCGCTCGATCCCAGCGGCGCGCCGATGCCGCCCATCCCCGTGCGTGCGGCGCGCGAAGCCGGGCTCCGTGGCTGGCGCGTCGACCTGTCCGCCGTCCGCTCGCCGTGGCTGACCGTCACCGATCCCGATTGAGCACATATGAAAACCGACGACGTCG
>CAIMSU010000297.1 GCA_903844155.1 uncultured Pseudomonadota bacterium
CCCACTCCCCCGCCGGCCCCGCCGGTCCCTCTCCCACCGGGCACGGCCCGATCCCACCTCCGAGGAACGTATGACCACCGCAGCCACCGCATTGAACAAGGCCGTCAACGGCGAGAAGGTCCCAGACACCCAGGTCAAAGGCGCGCTCGAACTCGCCGTCGGCAAGCTGAAGAGCATGGGCGGCAGCATCAGCAAGGCCAAGGCGATGACCGAGACCATCGCGGACGCGGTGATCGCCACGGCGGAGACGCAGGGCACGGTGTTCGCGGCGTCCTTCGCCGAGGGCTACTTCGGCGAGGCGAAGATGGACCTCGGGCCCATCGACATGCGCCTCGGCGCGGGCCTCGTGCTCGGCGGCTACGGCCTCTACAAGCAGATGTCGAAGAAGGGCGGATCTCACGCCCTGGCGCTCGGCAACGGCCTCATCGCCACCGGCATCGGACGTATCGGCCGCCACGCCGGACAGGCGCTGGCCGAGAAGAAGGCCGCCGGCGAGACGCCGCCCGCCCAGACCCCCGCCCCCGCTCCCGCTGCTGCGCCCGCTCCGGCCGCTGCCCCTGCGCAGCTCAAGGGCGACGACATCGGTGAGATCGCCCGGATGGTCCGCATGACGCCCGGCACCGAGGGCGAGGCCATCGAAGGCCGCCGTCGTCACCCGCACCGCCAGCCCCGCGAGGAAGAGGAGGACGTTTCCGGACGCCGCTCTGACCGCTTCGTCCGCGCCCGGCGCTGATCCCGTCCACCCCCACCAAGAGCAAGCCAGCCAGCCCGCAGCCAGCAAGCCAGCTCCCCCTTCCACCGCCTCTGTTTCCCCTACTTCCACCAAAGGATGACTCCAATGACCGCACCCATCTGGGCCCTCGTGACCTTCACCGCAGCCGGCGAGTGCCTCGTCGATCGCACCTCCCTCCGCGCGTCGCTCCGCATGGGCGACCGCTCCGACCCGAGCTTCGGCGCGGATGACGACGACGACGACGATCTCGATGACCTCGACGGCGACGACCTCGGCGACGACCTCGGGGACGAGACCGGCGACGACCTCGGCGACGACCTGGGCGACGACCTCGGGGACGACCTCGGCGACGACGTCGGCAACGAGGCCAGCCGCGAGCGCCGCATCCGTCGGCTCCGGCGCCGTGAGGGCAAGCTCCACACCCGCGAGGAGGAGCTGGAGGCCAAGAACCGGCATCTCAAGCGGAAGCTCCACCACGCCAGCAAGGGGAAGATCGTGCAGCGCAACGTCACCGTCAGCGGCATCGTCGCCACCACCGTCGGGCAGTCGATGAGCATGACGCTCACGCCGCGCACGAGCCTCCACCTGTCGAAGATCTTCGCCACGGGCGACTCGGCGGCGACGATCAACACGATCATCTCCGGCGACGACCCGGTGGTCCTCGACAACCTCGACGCCGCGCTCATCGCGCCGACCGCGTACCACGGGCCCAGCTTCGGCGGGCGCGTGCTCCGGGCGGGCGTGCCGGTCACGATCAACTACACGGCGGGTTCGACCACGGCTGCCCTGAAGCTCAGCTTCTACGGCAAGGCGCGGGTCAAGAACCCCCACTGCTGATCGGGGGTGAGCCGTGGGCGCATGCCGACTTTCCCGCCGCTCCGGCACCGCGAAGCTTCCTGCTTCGTTGGTCGCCGGGGATCCCGGGGCGGAAGGCGAGGTGCTCACGGCTCATTCCGAGGGCTCCGGCGACGGCGACTGGCGCATCATCGACCTCTGGTCGGACGAGGCGTCTCCCTGGGAGGCGCGCCTGGTCTGGTCCGGCGGCGGCGGTGCCCAGCGCACGGCGTACCTCGACGTTCCCAAGTGCACCCGTGTCTGCGTCCATGCGACGATGCTCCAGATCTTCGGTTCCAACCTGTCAACCTCGTCGGACATCGCCGCTCGCGCGGCCATCGCAGACGGTCAGTGTGACACCGAAAATCAGTGGACCGTGCGTGGCAGCAGCGCCCAACTCATCGGGGGCGGCGGTGGCAACGTCGATGTGGCCCCGCCCCCGTGGGCCAAGTTTATCCGCCTCGAACTTTCCGATTCCACGCTGAACGCCACGACCTTCGTCGAGCTGCTCGACGTGAACGCCACCACCCGCGCCCGGTACGCCGTCGACGAGCAGCCCGCTCCGGGCGTGCCTCTCGGGGATGCCGCAACCGTGCGGTGCGTGCTGCCCTCCGGCTCCTACGCCTACCGCGTGGTCTTCCTGCTCCATCTCTGACCCTTCCGATTCCCGAGGACTTCCGCCATGAAATGCTACTGCAACCGAGTCGGCTCCAAGCTGATGATGATCCCGCAGCCTGGCGCGGTCGCCGTGACCACGGAGGGCAAGCCTGTCCGCATCCTCCCCGACCAGACGGACGGGCAGACCGACGCGGCGCAGGACTACCGGTTCGTGACGGTCATGAACGTCGTGGGGGGCACGCAGCCCACCGCCCAGCTCGTCATCCAGGGATCGGTGGATGGGGTGCTCTGGGTCGACGTCGCGTCGGGGACCAACCGAACCGCCGCGGGCCTCTACACCGAGATCATCGACTCCGCGAACAGCCTCCTCCTCCCCTGGGTGCGCGCCCGCATCGTCCTCGGCGGCACGGCAAACCCCAGCGTTGACCTCGCCGTGGACATCGTGGCCACCGGCCCCTTTCAGCTCTCCCCTTCCTGATCCTCGCCCACGCTCGCCTTCCGATTCTGGAGCCTTCCCCGTGATCATCAAGGTCGCCCTCACCTTCAACGAACGCGATGCCGTCAGCTTGCTGAACTGGCTCGCGCGCTGCAACGCGCGACTCCTGCGCGAGCGGCCGTCGTTGCCGCTGCTCTACGCGACCGCGTGAGGTACGACCGCGAGGAAGAGGAGCTTTGGAGCGACTACATCCAGCTTCTCGCGCAGGGCTGGGAGGATTGCGACGCGCTCGCCGCGGCACGCGCCGGGGAGCTGATCGCCCGGGGCTGGAAGGCCCTCTCTCCCCGCGACCCCGGCTACGCCGCCGCGAAGGCCGCGAACCTCACGACCATCCCGGCCGAGGTCGCGCTCACCACCGCCGTCCGCCAGGGCGAACACGGCCTGTACCACTGCATCGTCCGCTACACCGTCAACGGTGCTGTCTGGTTCGACGACCCCTCGGCCCGGCTCGGGATGCTCCCCGAACGGCTCACCGGGCAGGAATGCCACGAGCGGATCGTCAACCGGGTCCGTCTGGCGGGCATCCGTCGCGACCCCGACCACGTTCGCCGCGTCCAACGTCACTCCATCATCCAGCGCCGCCGCCAGCTCGCGGCGCGGAGGGCTCGTCCATGACCCCCAACTCTCGATTCATCCGCGCCCGCATCGTGGACTTCTCCGGTCCGAGCTTCGCGGGCGAAGTCGCCGGCCCGAAGAAGCTGTCGGCGAAGGACCGGCAGATCCGTCGCAAGCTCCGCCGTGCCCGCGCGCTCAAGCGCCGCATCGCGCACCTCACCATCGAACGCCCGCTTCTCTGGAAGGGGGCGGTCAAGAAGGCGAAGGTCAACCTGCGCGTCGTGATGAGCGATCTGCGGGCGCTCGGCTGGAAGCCGAAGAAGCCGTCCCGCCCGCGCAAGCCCGGCGAGGACGAGACCGACGCCGCCCTCGACGACATCCCCGAGGCCGAGCCCGGCGAGACCGAGGAGTCCGACGAGGGCGTCGAGGACGCCGCCGAGCCTGCCGACGACGAGGCAGCGACCGAGGGCAACTGGCTCGACGGCTACGTCGGCGCGGAGCCCGCCAGGAAGCGCCCGCTGCGTGACCTCATGCAGCGCGCCGAGCGGTTCGTCGCGGCCCGCTGGTCGAAGCCCGTCCCGCTCGGGACCGGCGCGCAAATCCAGACCCGGCCCGGCCAGCGCGCGATGGTCGCCACCGTCCAGCCGGGCCTGTTCATCGTGCAGCTCGTGTCGGACTCTGCGGCGAAGAAGATCGCCGGGGACAACGTGGGCATCCTCCCGCTGCTCCTCTACCCGTTGGTGAAGAACCAGATCCAGAAGGCGCTCGCACCGAAGCCGGCTGCCCCCGCGCCCGGTCAGGCCCAGCCGCCCGCCTACCCACCCGCGCCCGTCGCCGCCCCGGCGGCGGGTTGCGACTGCACGCCGAGGAGCTGATCATGGAGACCCTTCCCGTCAGCGCCGCGTCGGTCCTCGAACGGATGAACGCCATGCGCATCAGCGCGGAGCAGTCGCTCACGCAGGTACAGGCGTACCTCGCGTCGAATCCGCAGCCGCTTGCCAAGGTCGTCGCGGGCTACCGTGCGCTGCTCGCGGACACCGGACGCCGGATCGTCCAGGCGCAGGTGAAGGTCATCCAGGCGCGGGCGAACAACCCGACCGACCCGACGCTCATCGCGCTCGAACGCCGCACCGTCGAGCTGCTCACGATGTGGACCGCCCACGCGCAGGGCTACTCGGCCTATGAACGTCCCGCGACCGAGGCCGAGAAGACGGGAGCGATCCAGGTCGGCGTCGCCCCGGTCGTCATCATCGCCATCGTCATCGGCGCGGCCGTCATCGCCATCTCGCTCACGGGCATCGCCTGGGCCGTCGTCCACTACAAGGAGGCGCAGACGCTCTCGGACGAGGTGGCGCTCGTCGAGAAGAACCCGTCCATCGCCGACCAGCTCGCGAAGATCAACGAGACCGCGCCGAGCTCCGCCCCGCCCGATCCCACGAAGCCCGGCTCCGACAGCGGCGGCTGGGTCTGGTTCCTCGCTGCTCTTGGCATCGCCGGGGCGGCCATCTACATCGTCCCGAAGCTCGGGAAGGGGTGATTCGTCATGGAGAAGTTCCGTCTCAACATCGTCGGCGCCGAAGAGGATGTCCCGCGCGTCCTGCTCGCCTACGGCCACGGCTGCGGCGGCGAGGTCGCGTTCGCGATGCGTCCCCGCGACAACACCGGGCTGCTCATCCACCAGGTGAAGAAGGAGCCGGCGAAGGTCTGGCGCACCGATCTCGGCCACGCGCCCTCGCACGCGCCCGAGCTCGACGCGGCGCCCGCCGATGCCGTCGCCGAGATCCGCCGAATGAAGGCGAACCCGCCCGCGGCCGGTCCCGCGACGCTCAAGGGCACCTGGAAGGGCACGCTGTTGTGCAACGACGGCACGCCGTCCGTCCAGCTTGAACGCCGGGTCGCGTCCTACGGGACGCTGCACCTCAAGTCCACGAATGACGGCCGTTGGACCGCGAGCTTCGAGCGTGCCCAGAAGTGGTTCTCGACCGCCAAGCAGGAGTCTCTCACTCGCGACGGGCTGAACGTGGCGATCGCGGCCGGAATGGGCCTCGTCATCGGCCTCGTCAGCGAGGCGTGCAGCTATCGGGACACCCACCGTCGCAACGCCGTGGACGCCGACTTCGCCGTCCAGTACCCGCCGCGCGTCCGCCCCGATCCGCGCGATCCGACCGAGCGGTACAAGGGCAAATCGAGCTTCCGAGCCGTCGAACGGGAGGACGGCTGGATGGTCGTCAACGACGTTGGCGCCGTGGTCGCCAAGTTCGGGCAGCGCGAGAAGGGCAAGGCCGAGAAGCACGCCAGCGCGCTCACCCGTGGGAAGGCCCCTGCCGCGACCGTCTCGCCCGACATCGCGAACGGCTTCGGCCTGACCGGGATGCCCGGCGTCCAGGTCGCTCCGACACTCGCCGAGATCCCGACGCCGCAACCTCCTGCGTGCGCTTCCTCCGTCGCGAACATCGCGGCGTCCGTCCAGAAGGATGCCCAAGCGCTCGAAGGCTACGCCGACTCGTTGTGGGGCACGACCGAAGTGCCCGAGCTGCTCACGCGCGCCGCGAAGCTGCTCCGGCTCGCCGAGGCCCTCGTGAAGTCGCCGCTCTGCTCCGGCAAGGAAAAGCAGATGGCGTGGGAGGATCTGCGCCGCGCTGCCGACGCCTACACGCAGGCGCGCGACGCCTTCGAGCGCGGGGAAAAACCCGACATCGTGAGCACGCTCCGGCGCATCTCCGAGCGTGTGTCGCTCGCCGCGGCACGGGCGGCGAAGTCGTGCGCGGGCGGGCAACAGAAGATCACCAGCGCCCCTCGCTCTCCCGACGACATCGCCACGGGCATCGGTCGGCGCGAGTCCGGCTGGACCTGGGGCGACAGGGTGATTTGGCAGGGGCAGTTCTGGATCGTGCAGGACGTTCGTGCCGACGGGGCCGTCACCGTGCTCCGTGAGGGAACCGACCTGGCCGACACCGTGCCAGGGTCCGAGCTGCGGCGGGCACCAGCGGCCACCTCGAGGCCCACCGCGTCGATGCAGCCCGTGTGGCCGCCCGCTGCGGCCCCGATGAACGTGCCGACGACACCGAAGCCCGCGCGCACCCGGAAGCCGAAAGCCGCCGAGGTGGACCCCGCGAAGGACCAGCTCCTCGTCAACGCCTTCGCCGACGCCATCAAGCAGGCCGCGCAGTCGATGGGAGGTGGGGCGTGAGCCGCGCGTTTCTCTGGCTCGGCCCTGCGCTCCTGCTCGCGTCCTGCGTGGCGCGGGCGTTCGCCGCTGACCCCGATCCGGGGGCCGTGGCGGCACCGCCAAGCGCGATCTCCATGCCGATGCCGGGTGGCGACTACCTGCTCTCGCTCGGGCCCTACGGGGCACTCGTGTGGGGCGCGTACCTGCTCGGGAAGGGCGTGAAGGTCACGGTGCAGATCGAGCTGTCCGACCGCGACCGCGAGCTCATCGAGAAGCTCGGCAAGGGGGCAGCGTGAACGTCGAATTCCAGATCGAGACGCGCCCGCGCTTCGTCGTTCCCTACGACGATACTGATGCGCCCCCCGCTCGCGTTGTCGAGTACGTCCGGCCGTCGCGCTCGGTGCGCGCCGAGCCCGATGTGCCCCCCTTCCGGTCAGGCGCTCCGTGGCCGGTCATGCCGCATTCGCGGCTCCCGAACTGGCTGACCCGGCTCCTCGTTGTGTGGGGCCTGCTCACGCTCGCCTCGCTTGTCGGCCCCTGCCGTCCGCTCTCCCCTTCGCCGGCGTTGGCCGCAGAGGCATCCCCATGAACGCCGCCGCCCAGCTCCTCGACGCCGTCGTCCCCATCGTCCGCACCCGCCTGCCGCGCGGAGTGGACATCCACTACCTCGACGACTTCGTGGACCGGAATCGGTCGATGCTCGAACTCGTCATCGAGCAGAACCTTGGCCCGATGCTCCGGCGCATGGAAGCCGCCAACAACGCCAGCTTCGTGCAGGAGGACATCCCCGAATTCTGGACCGCGGCCAAGCGAACGGCCGCCAACATCGCCGCGATGGCGACCGCCGCCAACCTCTACGCGCAGAAGCGCGCCCCCAACCCCGAGGAGCGCGCGGTCCTCGCCGGGTACTCGGGCTGGGGCGGCCTCTCCATCGAACACGCCGCCGGCCGGTTCCCACCTGGCTTCCCTCCGCCGGAAACCCGCGGACTCATTCATGAATTTTACACGCCGAGCAAGGTCGCAAAGGAAGTCGCCCGCCTAGTCGCCCCGCTCGTTCCGAGCCTCCCGCACGACGGCCCGAGCGTCCATGCCCTGGAGCCTTCGGCGGGCATCGGCCGCTTCCTGCGCGCGTTCGAACCCGTACCGGGGATCACCTGGCACGCGGTCGAGTGGTCCGAGCTGTCCGCCCGGATGCTCCACGTTCTTCGCCCCGATGTGGACCTCATGCTCGCGCCGTTCGAGCGGTGGGTGCGCGAGAAGGGCGCGGCGGCATCCGGTCGGCTCGGCCTCGTCGTGTCGAACCCGCCCTACGGCATCCGTGGCGGATCGATCGCGGAGGATCCCGACCGGGCCTACCGCGAAAAGATGGCCTACCACTACTTTCTCCGCCGGGGACTGGATCTTCTTGCGCCGGATGGGCTCGGCGTGTTCCTGGTCCCCGGCGGCTTTCTGACCTCGCGGACGGCGCAGTTCGTGGCGCTGCGCGAGAAGGTGCTCAAGCGGCACCACCTGGCCGCCGCGTACCGCCTCCCGAGCATCAACGAGAAGCGCCGCGAGGCGATCTTCCCGGGCGCGATGCTGGTGACGGACCTCCTGTTCTTCCGTGCCCGTGGCGGCGAGCTGGACGCCTTCGACGCCGCCGACGAGGGCATCGTCGCGGGCGGCTACTTCAAGGAGTACCCCCGCCACATTCTCGGCCGCGAAGTCGGCGACGACCACGGCGAGGACGATCAGACCTCGAAGCCCCGCTGGGGCTACCAGGTGCAAGGCGAGTTCACCCGGCTCCCCGACCTCGTGGAGCGCCCGATCTGCGGCGACTGCAAGGTCATCGCCTTCCCGCAGCGGCAGGCCGCCGATCCCGGCGCGACCGGCGGGCGCGTTGGCGTCACCCGCGTCACCGAAGCTGAGGTCACCGACCTTCCGCGCGAGCTCGCGTCGGCGGTCCTGCTCGGGCTCCGGGTGGACAAATACCTCGCGCTGGTCGCGGCCGAGAACGCCGAAGAGCCGCAGATGCTCTGGCCGGAGCTGTTTGAGGGGCTGACGGCGTGGCACACGACCAACGGCAACCCGCACGCTCTCATCGAGCTGGTCAAGCTCGCCCGCGCCGGGAACACCGGAGCCGAGCGGTTCCTCTCCGCCTTCGACCGCGCCGGGCACCTCATCGACGGGCTCCGTCGCAAGCCGCCCGCCATCGAACCCCGGTTCACTGGCCGGACCGACGACGTGGTCGCCCAGGCCGAGCACCTCTACCGGCACGCCCGCGCCCTCTCGCTCCGCGAGCTGCTCGACTACCACGCCGGTCTCGGCGGGCCGTTCCCGCCCGACCAGGTGCGCGCGAAGGTGCTCGCCGCGGGCTGGTGCCTCGACGGCGACACCTTCACCGAGCTGTTCCCCGCCGACGTCTACCTCTCCGGGTCGCTCTGGCCGAAGATGGACCGGGCGATGGCGCGGCCGGACGACGCGCAGGCGAAGGCCCAGGTCGCGCGGCTGCTCGACGTGATCAAGCCGGCGATCTTCGACGACATCGAGGGCGTCAGCGCCCGCCAGGGCTGGCTCCCGCTGGACCTCGTGGCCCAGTGGGTGAACGCGACCTACACCGGGTACGACGACGTGGAGTTCGTCCGCCAGGGCGGGCTTCTCGCCCCGAAGGGGTGGCAGTACGACCAGATGTCGAAGAAGGAGAACGCCGGGGACATGCACCCCGAAGTGCTGCTCATCCTCGGCTGGATCAACCACGACAAGACGATGTTCAGCCCGTCGAAGAAGTTCGACGACGACAACGAGAAGGACATCGACAAAATCCGGATGAAGAAGGCGGCCGAGTGGGACGCCAGCTTCAAGGGATGGGCCGGGGCCACGCCCGAGCGTCGCCTTGCCATCGAGCACGCCTACAACCGCCAGTTCCGGGGCTACATCGCCCCGAGCTACACGGCCGAGCCGCTGGCGGTCGCCCGCTGGACGCGGGGACGCGGGCACCGTCCCGCCTCCGCTCTGCGGCCCGGCGAGCGCGCCGTGCGCCTCGACCCCCACCAGGTCGCCGGGGCTCGCCGCATCCTCGCCAACCGGGGCGGATTGCTGGCGTTCGACGTGGGTGTCGGCAAGACCTACACCGGCCTCGCGGTCCTCGCCCGCGCCCGTCAGGAGGGCTGGTGCAAGCGCCCCGTCGTCCTCGTCCCCAACTCCATCATCTGGAAGTGGTACGACGACTTCGCCACGGCGCTCCCCGACTATCGGGTCGCCGTCATCGGCTCGAAGAAGAAGACGATCAGCCGCGGTGACCGGAAGGGCCTCGCGACGAGCGACACCGACACGCCGCAGGAGCGCGCGGAGAAGTGGACCCGGTTCCAGGCCGGCGAGTACGACGCCGTCCTGCTCAGCTACACCGCGCTTGGGCGCACGCGCATGAACGAGAAGGCCGTGCGCGCCTACGCCGACAAGACCGAGGCGATCCAGCGCGAGGTCGCGTTGCGCCGTCGCAACGCCGCGAAGCGCAAGAAGCTCTCCGAGCGCGACGAGGCGATCTTGCGCGAGGGCATCGCGGCGTGGGTGGCCCAGCAGATGGAGCTGGCCGATGGCTGGGAGTACGACCCGGGCATCGCCTGGGACGACATCGGCGTGGACATGCTGATCGTGGATGAAGCACAGAATTACAAGAATCTGTACCTCCCCGAAGATCGCGAGGGCGGCGTCCCCCGGTTCATGGGCAACCCCGGCGACGGCAGCAAGCGCGCCTGGCAGCTCGACTTCCGGTGCGCGGCCGTCCGCAAGCGGACCGGCGGAACCGGCGTGGTGCTCCTGTCCGCGACCCCGGCCAAGAACAGCCCGTTGGAGTTCTACAACCTCATCCAGTACGTCGATCCCGAGGCGTGGCGGCGGATGGGGATCCGCGACCCCGAGCAGTTCATCGACCGCTACCTCCGCATCGAGATCAAGCCCGTCGTGACCCCCACGATGGAGGTCGAGGAGCGCGGGGCGGTCGTCGGGTTCCAGAACCTCCACGAGCTGCGCGACACCATCCTCCGCTACGGCGAGTTCAAGACCGCCGAGGACGTGGGGTTGAAGCTCCCGGAACCGAAGGTCGAGATGGTCGAGGTCGATATGGACGCCGGCCAGGACGCCAAGTACGACCGGTACGTCCGTGAGATCGAGGCGGCGCTGAAGTCCGACGACCCGAGCCAGAAGGCGAAGATCCTCGGCTTGCTCGCCCGGATGGCGCTCGTCGCCGTTCACGCGCAGCTCGACGAGGGCTACGGCTGGAAGAACGCCGACCAGGTGAGCGACCCGTCGTCACCGAAATTCGAGGCGCTGGCCGAGCGCGTGCTGGCG
>CAIMSU010000298.1 GCA_903844155.1 uncultured Pseudomonadota bacterium
CTCCGATGTACGAGAAGTGACGTCGTCGGTTTTCATATGTTTTGGGAGATCGGGGCTTTGGGTGGTCAGAACGCCGTGTAGACGAAGGGTGCCAGCGCCTGGACATCCTGCGTCGCGGCGAGGACGAGGCCGGCGAGCACCAGGACGATCGCGAACGGGATGAAGAACCACTTGCCGCGGATGAGCACGTCGCCGACGCGGTCGACGAGGCTGCTACGCGACCTTTTTGGGCTCAGAGGCACACCCGCGCGCCCATCCAGTCGACGCACTCGCCTTCTGTGCAGGGATCGGTGGTGCAGGAGGCGTAACAGAGGCCGCCGGAACCGGCGTTGGTGGTGCCGGGACCGCAGGTTGGGAGTGGGTTTCGGGTGCCAGTGGCGCAGGCGATGATCGCGTCGCAGGAGCCGTGATCGTCCGGCTCTGCGGCGGTCAAGCAGCCCCGGTCGAGGTCGCCGGGTTCGAACATCCGGGAGTGGCAGTCGCGGGAGAGCTCCGGATATAGCCGGCGTTTGAGCTGTGTGTTATCGGCAATGAGCGCCATGGTGGCGTCGCCGTCGGTCCACGTCACCGTCAGGTTCGCAGCCTTGCCCGCTTTCCCAGGCCCGGTCGCGGGCCAGACGAGGGCGACAGCGAGCGGGCGCCCCTGCTCCAGCGGCGTCAGCACCTGAAGGCGCCCGTCGGCGGAGGTGGTCCAGGTCTCCAGGCTGCCCGATGTGAGCTGTGCCCAGGCCGCCCCGTGGGCATCGGGGCAATCGACGTAAAGCCACTCGCGAAGCTGCTGGGCCGAACAGCCGAATTCGGCCAGACCGGCGACGGGGGCGTCGGGGGCGAGGACAAGTTCGGCCAGGGTCGGCACCCGGCTCCGACCATCCGGCAGGCCCGCTCGCGCGCGGGCGACGGGGGCGGGATCCTTCAACTTCGCGGCGATCGCGGCTGCAAGCGCCGACTGGCCCTTGGCCGTCATGTGGAAGTCGCCGTTGAGGAACGCACCGGGCTCCGCGGCGGCGAGCGCGTCCGTGGCGTCCAGCGCGCGCACGCCGAGGTCCGAGGCGACCTTCACCAGATCGGTCTCCAGCACCCTCGTCCCGGACATGTCCAGCTTCGGATCCGCCGGGTCCTTCCCGTACTTCGTCCACTCTGCGTTGCTGACCTGCACGTCCACCGGGAGCGCGACGACGACCAGCTCTGCGTGGTTCTCCCGGCACAGTTTCGCCATCGCCGCCACGAATTCCGTCAGGGGGGACGTCGGCGGCAGCGCGTCGGCGACCCGATTCGCCAGCGAGGCCAGCGTCAGGGTGGCGGTGGCCTTGTCGCCGAGCGCGTGCTGGATGCCCATGGCGCGGGGATCGGTGCGGTGGTCTTCCAGCCATTTCGCGATGCGCGGCTCCATCTCGGTGCGGAGTTGGGCCCCTTCCCGAAGCAGGGCGGGGGTGACGGTCAGGGCGAATGATCGGCGGGGCCAGTCAAAGGAGGTGTCCATCCCCAGGATGTCGCCCGGCCGGTTGTGCGCGAGGGACGCCTCCACTTCGCGGTCGGCATCGGGTGGAAGATCCGGGAACAACTCGGGAAGAAGGTCCGCCAGCTCGTATTCGACGTGCAGCTTACGGCTCGCGGCCTCGCCAACCGCCTCCGCGATCTGAGCCTCGGGGATGGTCATCTGGACGGGCTTTTTCGCGTCCAGCGCGTACGGGATGAGGTCCGCCGCCGACCCCTCTGACGCAAACCCCGCGTCCGCATCCGGGTCGGGGCGGGACCACCAGGACCGCAACGCGAACATCGCGTGCGACTGGTTCATCAGCCACGACCGGCCCGGGAACGGGATCGTCGACGAGGGCGCCGTCTCCTTTCGCACCGCCCATCCATCCCAGAGCGCGTGCCGCTCGGGGTTCGGGCGATTGCGCTCAAAAAGGTCGTTCGCGAGGTTCACGACGACGATCACCGTCTTCGGATGGCGGGACGCCAGCAGTTCTTTGGTCAGCGCGAGGTACTCCGGCGGCCCGTATGTCGGCACGCCGGCGTTCAGCACGGGTCGCCCCGTCGTCGTCGCCAGCACGGCCGAGGCTGTCTCGCCCTCCTCCACGCCAAGCCCAAAAACCTGCGAATCGCCGATGACGACGATGTCGTCGGCGGTTGGCGCCGGCCAGTCCGCGCCCCGGTAGCCCTGCGCGTTCACACGAAACGACGTCACCGGGTTGCCGGCGAAGGAGATGCGCTCCGAGGCCCCGGGCTGCAGTCGGACGCCAAGCAAGGCGTCAGGAATGTAGAAATTCACGTGCGGGAACGCCCCGTCGTCACGCACCCGGAACGCGCCCTCCGCGAGCGCCAACGCCGCCAGCGTTCCTGCGAGGAAGGCGGCGGGAGCGCGCAGATTGGCCATGCCGACCTGTATCCGCGCTTGCGTCGTCTCGCGGGCCGACGCGGTAGGGAGGGAGATGGCGATGAGTCCCCCCGCGCGCGTGCACGTCGGCCGGCAGGCGCTTGAAACAGCGTTTGCGTGGCCTTCGGGGACCGCTGCGGAGCTGCTCGCGGCCACGGACGGTGCGATGGGCGCGGTGCGCGCCAGAATGGGTGTTCCTCTCGGCAACGTCGACCCCTTCCACGTCCGCGCCGCGCTCGTGGCCGATCCCCAGGCGATCGTTGTCGGTTGCGCCGGCCGCCCGTTGTCCCGCGACGCCGTCGACGCCACCCTCCTCGCAAGCGCAGGAATGGCGGGCATCCTCGCGTTCCAGCCTCTCGGCCCGGTCGCCCGCGCTGTCATCCCCGACCCCGCGTGGACCTGGCTTCGCTGGCGTCGCCCCGAGCCAAGCCCGCTGCGCATCGGCCGCGTTCGCCGGTTTTCTCCCGCCGACCTCCCCGGGCACGAGTCCGGCGACGGCCTCCCGACCTACCGTTGCCTCGCCGGCCTGCCCCGCGGTGGCATCGCCATCGGCTCGGACTGCGGCTTGTCCATTGGTTCGGCAAAAGCCGAGTTTCGGGCGTTTCCGTGGCCGGCTGGGGCGAGACGCGAGAACCGGCGCGTCGAGGCGCTCCTCGGCACGGATCGGGAGCTGGTGGTCGGCACCCAGCAGGCGCTTTTCACGTGGGACTACCGGGCCGATCCTCGCGCGCGCAAGCACCCAGCCGATGCTGATGGCGGCTACGACGATCTCCTCGCGCTCGCTTTGCCGGCCCCCGGCAACGATCGGGTGCGGATGGCGTGGCGTACGCACCTGGAAGGCGCGGTCGGACCCGCGGACATCCTCGCGTTCGCAGCCGATCCTCACCGCGTGCTCTACGCGGGCACGCGGGGTGGCGAGGTGTGGGTGGTCGACGGCGGAGGCCCGATCCGGCGCTTCGTGAGCGAGCGCGTGCTGCGGGAGGGCGACGGGGCGCGCGAGCCGGCGGTGGGGCGACCGGTCCGCCACCTCGCCTTTGCCGCGGGGCGACTCTGGGCCGCCGCGGACGGTGGATTACATGCCTTTGATGGGGTGAGTTGGACGTCCGAGGCGGGCGAGCCCGGGGCGTTGACGGCAGACGAGGCCGGTCGGCTGTGGTTCATCCGCGAGGGGCGGGTCTGGGTGCGGACGGAGGAAGGCCCGGATCAGCTCGTGGAAACGGGCGTTTCGCGGCCGTGGGCGCTGCTCGGCGTGCCAGGGGCGGTCTGGGTCGGTGGGGTTGGCGGGGTGGCGGCGGTGTCGGTGGGGTGAGGGCTGGACTACGACCTTCGCGTCTCCCGGGTCCCCCTCGGCACCAGCAGCTCCGGGCGCTCCGTCTCCGTCCGCTTGTCGGCCTGCAAGGCCCGCCACGCCTCGATCTTCGCGTGGTGGCCGGAGAGGAGCACGTCGGGGACGACACGGCCCTCCCAGTCGAGCGGGCGGGTGTACTGCGGGAATTCCACGCGGGTCGTTCCGTCGTCGCGCGCTGCGAAGCTCTCGACCCGGCTTGACTCCGCGTTGCCGAGCACGCCGGGGAGCAGCCTGGCGACGGCGTCGACGACCACCATCGCTGCGTACTCCCCGCCCGTCAGCACGTAGTCGCCGATGCTGATGCGCTCGACGTGGTCGCCGAGGGCCTCCGCGAACCGCGCATCGACGCCCTCGTAGTGCCCACAGACGAGCACGAGGTGGGGCTGCTGCGCGAGGCGCTCGGCCACCCGTTGGTCAAACCGCGCCCCGCCCGCCTCGAACAGCACGATCGTCGCCGACTCCCAGCCCTCCACCGCCCTGAGCGCCTCGGCGACGACGTCGCACCGCATCACCATCCCGCTCCCGCCGCCGTA
Organism: uncultured Pseudomonadota bacterium; assembly: GCA_903844155.1. Lineage (GTDB taxonomy): Bacteria > Myxococcota_A > UBA796 > UBA796 > SXON01 > CAIUMM01. The sequence continues at coordinate 4,259 of CAIMSU010000298.1, forward strand.
GGGCGTGTCGTCGACGGTCCGGTGCCGGCCAAGGCCGTGGTCGCGGATGTCGTGCACCGCCACCCGGACGGCGCCCGCGGCCTGCGCTCTCCCGAGGATGGACGCCGATAGTGGACCGCTGACCATCTCCGGAAAAAGCGTGAGGACGTCGAACCGCATCGCGCTACTCGGCGCGCTCTGCCGCGCCCCGCCGGATCACCAGCCGCCCGCCCGCGAGATCGACCTCCAGCACTTCACCCGGGCCGGCCACCAGAAAACGCTCGGCGCCGTCGTCGCCCGTGATGACCCAGACATCGCGCTCGCCTGCAACGACGTCCTCCAGCTTGCCGAGGGGAGTGTCCAGCGTCGGGTCGGATTCAGCAGCTTCGCGCTCGAACACCGGTAGGTCGAGCAGGTCGTGCACGTAGTATTCGCCCGGTGCCGTGGCCGGCAGGGCCGAACGGGGGACGACCACGCTCCAGTCCATGTAGTCGTGGGCGTCCTCGGGGGTCTCGATGCCCTCGATCTTCGCGATCACGCGCTTGCCGGCTCCCGAACGCACGGAGATGCCGACGTCGCGCCGCTCGCCCGCTGGCGAGATGATCGTCACGCGGCGCGGCTCCGACAACGTACGGCTCTGACGGTCGTGCAGGAACAACCGTACTTCGCCGCGAACGCCGAATACGCCGTTGATCGAGGCGACCAGCACCTCGCCCGCCGTCAAGCCCGGCCCGGCTGCTTCGCCGGTGGGCCGACCCGGGTTCATTCAGCGCTCGTCGGTTTCGGATTCTTCGGAGAGCGCGTCCGCGACATCGGTGCCGGGCTGGACGAGCTCGAGGATCGCCTTGCGCTGGCCGGCTGAGGCCGAGAGCACCTGACGGATCGCGCGGAGCGTGGCGCCATCGGGCCCGTTCACGCGCGCGAGATCGGACGGGTCGACTTCGAGCTCGATCAGCACGGAAGCGTCACCCTCCCGGGCGTTCACGACCACGGCTTCCGGGTGTCGAACGACGCCCTCGACCAGGAAGCGAACGAGCTCGGTCACGTGGCGGCCCCGGCCGCGCGGGCCTTGCGGATGAGATCGGACACGGTGTCGGAGGGCTGCGCGCCGACGCCGATCCAATGGTCGACGCGAGCGAGGTCGAGCTTGATCACGGGTGGCTCGGTCAGCGGGTCGAAGTAGCCGATCTGCTCGAGATTGTGACCATCCCGGGGGGCGCGGCTGTCTGCGACGACAACGCGGTAGAAAGGCTTCTTTTTGGCGCCGAGGCGGGTGAGACGGATGCGGACCATGCGGAGGTTCCCGGGAAGAGCCGCCGTCTAACGCAAAGGGCCGACGAAGGCAAGGCGGAGTCGAGCGCGGCGCGGGGTGGTCGGGGGCGCGTGTCTATCCTCCCTGCACGGTCAGCGCGTTCTGGGCGCGCAACCACGCGTAATGACCGACGATCCAGAGTCCGAGGGCCCAGGCGAGCTGTTCGGCGAGCAGCGAGGGGACCGACAGGTCGCGCTCGAGGAAGATGCAGGTTGGCGTGTGGGCCATGGCGTGGAAGGGCAGGCAGAAGACGACCGTGCGAAGGGCGCCCGTGTAGAGGTCGAGCGGGATGAGGGCGCCGGAGCAGATGCTGACGAGGGTGCCCTTCACGTGCGTCAGCCCGCCGATGTTCTGGAGTGGGAACGCTGCGAGTCCGACGAGGAAGGAGAGGCCGAAGTTGATGGCGTGGGAGAGCACGAGGGAGGTGGCCCAGTAGAGCCACGTCGCCGCGTGCGTGGGCAGCGTGACGCCGAAGGCGAAGTAGCCCATCAGGAACATCGGCGTTGTCTGCAGGAAAAGCGTGGCGCTCGCTCGGCCGAGGTCGCGCGCGTAGCACTGGAGCTGCAGCGAGAGCGGCCGAAGGAGATCGGCGGTGATCTGCCCTTCGCGGAAGCGCTGGCCGATGTCCTCGTTCACCTTCGTCGCGAAAAAGCTGACGGCGACCCAGGCCATGACCACGTAGGTTCGGAGCTCGGCGGCTGGGATTCCGGCGATCTCGGTCCGACCCCGCGTCGCGCCCGTCCACAGCAAGCCGTTGAGGGCCGCCATCAGGCTCGCGGAGAACAGCGTGACCAGGGCCTCTGCGCGGTAGGCGAACACGTGGCGGGCGCCGATGCGAAAGCTGGCGTAGAGCCCGCGAAGCAGAGGGCTTTTTAGGCCGTTCACGCCGGCCGCTCGTAGAACCGCGCGATCCACTCCTCGGGGCTCGGGTCGTCCACGCGCACGTCCTCGACGTCGAAGTTCTGGAGGACCGAGCGGATCAACTCGGCGGCATCACCCGTGAACGGGAGGTGGAAGCCGCCGTCGTCCACGACCGCACCCGGCGGCGGCGGGGCCGGGGTGCGCAGGCGCACGCGCAGCACTCGCTGGCCGCCGAGCGTTCCGAGCAGCTTTGACATCGAGCCGTCGTGGACGAGCTTTCCGTCGGCGAGCACCATGACGCGGGGGCAGAGCGCGGCGACGTCGCCGAGGTCGTGCGTGGTGAGGAGCAGGGTGGTGTCACCGGTGCGCACCAGCTCGGTCAGGAAGGCGCGGAGGCGCAGCTTGACGGCCACGTCCAGGCCGATCGTGGGCTCGTCCAGCACCAGGATCGGCGGTGCGTGCAGGAGCGCGGCGGCCAATTCGCAGCGCATGCGCTCGCCCAGCGAGAGCGAGCGCACCGGCGTGCGCAGGAGCGGGCCGATGCCGAGGACAGCATCGTAGCGGTCGAGGCGCTCGCGGTAATCCTTCGCGGAGACGCCGAACATCGCCGCCAACAGGTCGTAGCCCTCGATGACCGCCAGATCCCACCACAGCTGAGTGCGTTGCCCGAACACCACGCCGATGTTGCGGACATGCCGTTGCCGGTCGCGCCAGGGGTCCAGGCCTGCGACGGTCAAACTGCCGGCGTTGGGCTTGAGGATCCCGCATAGCATCTTGATCGTCGTCGACTTGCCCGCCCCGTTCGGGCCCAGCAGCGCCACGGCCTCGCCCTGCGCGATGCTGAAAGAGACGTCGCTGACAGCCTCGCGCTCTCCCGCACGCACGCGTACGAGGTCGCCGAGCGCGCCCAGGAAGCCGCGGGACGGCGTCTCTTTTCGAAACCGACGCACAAGGTGTTCGGCGCGAATCAACGCGGTCGTGTCGGGACGGTCGGCGGGCACCGACCGCGCGTATCACCGGGCTTGCGGTCGCCGGGCGCTGCGTTGCGAGCGTCGGGGCAAGGAGGAGTGGGAACGACCGCGGAATGGCCTCTTTCGCGAGGATGCCGGCCAGAAGAAGCCGCAAAGCCAGGCGTGGCTGACACCTGTGGCATCGAGGGTCGGTTAGCCGAGCCCCGGAGGCACCATGGCCGTCTGCTACACCACCTGGACCGTCAACAAGCACAAGCCCATCGAAAAGCTCGCTCCGAACCTGTGGAGAGTGGCGGGCATCATGGAAAATGGCACGCGGCGGATCATGAGCGTGATCCGACTGGCAGACGGGCGGGTGCTGATGCACAACGCGATCGCGCTGGACGAGGCGGAGATGGCCGAGATCGATGGTTGGGGCGAGGTTTCTGGCATTCTCGTGCCGAACGCCTTTCACCGGATGGACAGCCGCATCATGCACCAGCGGTACCCGAAGGCAAAGGTCTATTGCCCGGGCAACGCCGTGAAAGCGGTGGGGAAGGCGACGGAGGTCGCGGGCAGCTACGCAGACACGCCGGGCGATGCGACTGTGAAGGTACGGCACCTCGCGGGCCTGAAGGAGAACGAGGGCGTGGTCGAGGTGCAGACGGACGCGGGGCCGGTCTTCGTGTTCAACGACATGATCATGAACATGCCGAAAATGGGCTATCCGATGGAGCTTTTCATCGGCCCCTCGGGTCAGGCCAGCGTGCCGCGGTTCGCGCGGTGGGTGTGGGTGAAGGACAAGGTCGCGCTGCGGAAGGACCTGGACGGGCTGGCGGCGATGGGGCCGGTGCGCGTGATCCCGGGGCATGGGGCGGATATTGTGGAGGATGTGGGCCGGAAGTTTCGGGAGGCGATCGGGCTGGTGTGAGATCGGGAAGGGGAGGCGGCGTGAAACGGGGGGCGTACGCGCGGGCGTGGGTTAGGGCGCGCGGGCTGGGCCATCGTCAAGTGGTAAGACACGGGGTTTTGATTCCCGCATTCGCTGGTTCGAATCCAGCTGGCCCAACACTTCTGGATGGACGCCCCGAAGGCGGGTATTTCGTAGGTTGATACGGGGTAGTTGGAGTTCTAAGGAACGTTGCCTCCAGGCAGCATCTCGACGATCCTCAGCGTTGTACCGCCATAGTGGCGAAGATCGCTGGCCTGCTGGCGCGGAGATCGTCCTTGACGTTCCCGGGAATCTCCCTCATATTGGAGGGGAGGATCTCGCCATGCGCGTCGAAGCCACACTCCCTGACAGCCGCGGTCTCGCGCTCGGGCAGCTCGCGGAGGAACTCGGGTTGAGCCGAAGCCAGATCGTCGATGAGGCGCTCGGGCTCTTCCTCAAGGCGGTGATGGAAGTCCGCCGCGGTCATCGGCTCGTGACGATGGGCGCCGGGCAGGCGACGTGCGAGTTGTCCACGCCGACGCTCGCAGCGTTGGAGTGGACCGCGCAGGCCAAGCCTCTCGTCCTTTCCGACTCCGCCGTCGAGAAGCTGGCAGACCTGCTCGACCGTCCGCCGGCCCCGAGCGCGCGGCTCACCGAGGCGTTTCGGCGGAAGCGGTGATCACGCCGATCACCGCCGAGGATGCCAGGGCCGCGTTCCGGTAGGGCGTCCATCCGCTCGACGACTACTTCAAGCGCCACGCGTTGACCAACGACCGCGCGGGGATCAGTCGCTGCTTCGTACTGCGGCCGGAACAGGCAGATCTGCCGGCGGTCTGTGGCTTCTACACCTTGTCGATGGCCGCGGTGCAGGCTGACTCGCTCAGTGCAGTGCTCAAGGATCGTTTGCCTCGCTACCCGCTTCCTGTCGCGCTGATCGGGCGGCTGGCGGTGGACGGGCGCTGCCGTGGGCGGCGGTTCGGTGAGACGCTGCTCATCGACGCCCTCTCCCGCGTCGTGGGTATAGCTGACAGCATCGCCTGCGTCCGGGTGATCGTTGATGCGAAGGCCGAAGGCGCAGAGCGGTTCTACCTGAAGTACGACTTCGCGACCATCGAGGGAGAGGGCTGGCCGAGGAGGATGTTCTTGCCGATGGCGACGGTTCGTACGGCCGCGGGAGTGTCACTGTGAGGCAGGCGCAACCGTCCGAGAAGCGCGCGGAGGCAGCCATCTCGCGCGCTCCGCTTCGCGAGATGGCTGTTTCTTCTGGGTCGGGCCGGCCAATTTCGGGTTTCTGATCTGTTCGTGACGTCCTTGACCCGTCACCCATTCGGCATCCACGAGGCAGGCCCTCCCGTGGCCAACCCTGATCGAAGGCACGGAACTTGCGTTCGCAAGCTCCGCGCCTTCTGGGTTGGCCAGCCACCTACGACGTGTTGCTGGAACGCCTCGAAGTCGCCTCATGGCCGGACGCGACTCTCGACGTCCTTCACCGGCTGCCTCGCCTGCGTGTCCTCCGCATCCTGCACCTGCCGCGTGTGGCGGCCCTCGATGCCCTCGGCTCGCTCTCGGAGTTGGAGTCGCTCGCGTTGGAAACCAGCCCAGGTTGGGACGCGAGCGGCAGGCGTCTGGTTGTCGGCTCGCTTGAGGCGCTTGGAGAGCTTCGTCGCCTGAAGCGGGTCGAGCTTTACGGCGTCGTCGCCGCCGATGGTCGACTCGCCCCGCTGGAACGCTGTCGGGAGCTTCGGCTTGCGCGATTCTCCGGGTGGTCCTGCGCCGAGGTTGAGAGGTTCCGCGAAACGACTGGGGTGGCGGACGCCGATTTGTCGGTCATGGCGGGCACGCCTGGGCCCGACCGTTCATCGGGAGCCACATCGTTGACGAGGCGCTCGGGCTCTTTCTCAAGGGGGTGATGGAGGTCCGCCGCGGTCATCGGCTGGTGACTGGTTCAAGCACCACGCGTGGACGAACGACCGGCGGCACCCCTCCGGCCAACTTGTTAGCGCCGCCCCACACCCGTAGGCCCCGATGTCGACTCAGCTCCACCCCTACCTGAACTTCGACGGCCGCACCGAGGAGGCGATGCGCTTCTACGCGCAGGCGATCGGCGGCGAACTTACCCTCATGCGGATGGGCGACAGCCCGATGCCGGTGCCCGAGGAGGTCAAGAACCGCATCATGCACGCAGGTCTGCGCCTCCCCGGGTTGACCCTGATGGCGTCTGACAGCCGCCCGGGCGAGCCCGTCGTCAACGGCAACTCGGTTCATCTCAGCCTCAACTTCGACAGCCCCGAGGCGCAGGACGCGGCTTGGAACGGCCTGACCGAGGGCGCGACGGTGACCATGCCGCTGGCCCAACAGTTCTTTGGCCGCTTTGGCGTGCTGACCGACAAGTTCGGGATGTCCTGTATGCTGCACTACAACAAGGAAGGCTGACCGGGGCGTTACGCCGGATCATCCCTCGGGAGCAGCCTTGTCGCCATCCCCGCGCCGTCCTTCGCTCGTCGCCCTCGCGTTCCCGCCGTTTCTCCTCGCCTGCAACGGCAAGACCGTCGACGACACTGCCGTCGCCGACCTCACCGCCGATCCGGGCTTTGTCCTCGTCGGACCAACAAGCTTCGACATGGGTTGCACCCAGAGCCAGCAGCCGGACTGCACGGACGACGGCGACGAGACCCTCCACGCCGTGACCCTCTCGACCACCTACGAGATCGCCGCCACAGAGGTCACCCAGGCCCAGTTCCTGACCGCGATGGGCGACAACCCGGCCTCCTTCGCCGATTGTGGCGATGACTGTCCGGTCGAGAACATCACCTGGCACGAGGCCGCTGCCTACGCCAACGCCCTCTCAGACAGCGCGGGCCTCGATGAGTGCTACGTTTGCCACGCGTCCGGATCAGCCGCCAACTGCACCGCGCCCGCGGACGTCACCACCTGCACCGGCTTCCGCCTCCCAACCGAGGCCGAGTGGGAAGGCGCCGCGCGCTGCAACACCGACGATCTCTACGCGGGGTCGATGACCAGCAGCGACGTGGCCTGGACCGTCGAAAACAGCGGCGGGACGACGCAAACGACCGCGACCCTCGCCGCCAACGGCTGCGGCCTCTACGACATGAGCGGCAACGTCTGGGAGTGGGTGGAGGACTGGTACGGCGACTACGGCAGCGACAGCGTCACCGACCCGGTCGGCCCCGACTCGGGCTCGGGGCGGGTGCTGCGTGGCGGCGACTGGAGCGCCGTTGCCATCGACGCCCGCGTCTCCCACCGCGTCTACAACGACCCGACGCGCGCCAACGGGAACCTTGGTTTTCGCGTCGCTCGCACCCTTTACTGAAAAAGCCCCACCTGCTTCGTCGGCGGATCGAGGGACCACGGCACGACCCAACCGCCGCGGGCGATGACCTCCACCTCGACCTCTCGCGTGCGCGCCCTCCCGACCAGCCGCACGAGCGATCCGTCGACGACGCCGTCCACGCCTTGCTCATCGTCGACCTCGAGCATCGGTCGGCTGGGCAGATCGAGGGTGCGGTAGCGGACGCCCGAGCCGAGCTCCAGCAGGCCGCAGCCCTTCACCTGATGCCGCTCGACGAAGGCCGTTCGCTCGGTCGAACCTGGGTAGTAGACGGTGGCCGGGCCAACGGTGTGCGTCTGGCGCGGGTGGATGTGGCCGCAGAGGATCGTCGAGGTTCGCGGCGGCAGATGCATCGGGCCGATGGTCTCGTCGCCTGGCTTCGCGGTGAAGCGATAGCGGCCGATGCGGGCGCCGTCGAAGGCCTGGTGGGCGACGATGACATCGCAATGACCGAGGGCGGCGGCGGCCTGCGCCCACGCGTCGGGCTCCCGGTGAAACGGGACGAGCCCAATCCGGATGCCCCGAAGATCGAGCTTCAACGCCTGGTCTGTGACGGTGAGGCCCGGGACGGCTGCCAGCGCGCCGGCCGCATGGTGCAGCAGACCGAGGCGGTCGTGGTTGCCGGGCATGAGGATGACCGGAACGTCGCCAGCAACCTCGGTGAACGCGGTGACGGCGTCGCGGATGGCGCGCTCGGGCGGGTGCGAGCGGTCGAAGAGATCGCCCGAGTGGATGATGAGGTCGACCGGGCCCACATCGGGGTCGCTCGCGTAGGCCAGGGCGGCCCGGAACGCGGCGAGGTGATCGTCCGCGCGTGACCAATCGCGCGGTTGCCCCCGAAAATAGTGCCGGATCCCGAGGTGGGTGTCGCTGACGTGGAGCACGCGCAGCCCGCCCGCGCGCTCCGCGTTGCGGGCGGGCTGTTTCTTCTGGTTTGGGCCTGCCTGTCGTTCAGCTTGCATTCTGCCTGAGGTCCGGTGTCCTACTCGCGCTGAGCACCATCGAGGCAGGCCCTCACGCGGCCAACCCCCGTCGAAGGCACCGAACGTGCGGTTGGTACGTTCAATGCCTTCGGGGTTGGCCGGGAATGTTATGCTCGTTGCATGCGTATCATTGTGGTCAACGGCGAGCCTGACTGGGACCGGCACTTCCCCGGTCACGACGTTGTGCGCCACCGAATCCAGGACGCGACGTGGGTGCTGCGGGAAGGCAGGCTGTTCGCGCTGGATCGCCATCAGGCCGGGCCCGTGGACGCCGTCCTGTGGCGCGTCGGCGCCATCCGCCCGGACGACAAGCAGCGCGTCGCCCTGGAGATGATCCGCCTCGCAGGCGTGCCCTGCGTCAACGCCCCCGAGGTCCTGCTCCGCAACTTCGACCGTCTCGGCATGCTCGCATCCCTTCGTCGCGCTGGCCTTCCGATGCCCCCCTCCTCGGTCGTGAGCGACACCGAAGCCCTCGATCGGCTTCAATGCGTCTATCCCCGCGTGCTCAAGGTCGGCGGCCTGCACGGCGGATACGGCAAGGCAAAGGTCGACAAGGACGAGGACTGGGGCCAGATCCGGGACCTCGTCTATGCGTCCGCGACGTATGCGACCGTCGAACCCTACGTCTCCCACACGCGAGACGTGCGCTGCCTGCTCATCGGGGACGACGTGTACGCCATGGAGCGGCGGGGTGCCGGCTGGCGCGCGAACGTCGACACCGTCCGGTACCGCCTCGTCGACGTACCGCCTGCTTTGGAGGCCATGACCCGCACCCTCGCTCTGCACCTCGGCGCCTCGCTGATCGCGGTGGACGCGCTCGACACCGACGGCGGGTGGGTGGTGATGGAGAGCAACGAGACGCCCGGGCTGGCTGGCTTTCCGGAATGTGCGGCGGCGGGCGTGGCGAACCTGCTCCTCGCGCAGCTCCGGGTCGGATAGCCGTCACTTCCGGGGCAGCTCGCAGGCCGCTGTCCCGGTCACCCCGACCCGAGCCACCCGGCCGCCTTCCTGCACAACGAGCGTGCCGGCGACGTCCTGCTCGGCACATCCCGGGCTTCGAACGCCGCATGCGGTGACGGGCTCGGCGTGCACGTGGACGGCGACGGTTGGGCCGATCCACTGCCGGGGACCATCCGGCGCGAGCGAGAGCGGCGTCCCGTGGAGTTCAACCAACGCGCCGGCGCCCGTGACCCCGCTGAACAGCGTGCCGCGGGCGTCTCCGAGGGTGTAGCCGCATGCGACCGTGTGTCCGTGGAGCACGCCGAGCCCGACAGCCGCACCGTCAGTCAGGCCCTCGCCTGCGGGAAGCTCCGCTTTGGAGACGGCGAAGGGCGCCCAATGTGCGAGGAACGAAGCGATGGTGGAATCCCACAGCGCGGCGTCCGCGGCCTGGAGGCCGACGTGCCCGGCGCCCGGAAAAAGAGTGAGTTCATGCGGACCGGCGAGCGCGGCATCGATCGCACGGACCTCATCGGGGTGGACGCGCGGGTCGGCGCCGCCGGTGAGGAGCAGGGTGGGGACGTGCACGTCGCGGGCGTAGTCGACGGGATTCAGGGCAAAGCCGTTGAATCCGAGCTCAAGGCCACCCCAGAGGACGAGCAGGTCCGCGCCCGGCCAGGCCGGGAGGCCGAGCGCCTCAAATCGGTGGCCGACGGTGGTGGTGAGCCGATCGTAGGGGTTTTCCAGGACGAGGGCGTCGGCTGTTACGCCGAGCGCTCCGACCGCGCGCAGGATCGCGGCGCTGCCCATCGACTTGCCGTAGAGGACGAGCGGGCCGTCGTGCGGCTCCGCCGCGATGGTGGCGACAGCGTCTGCCTCAGCCCAGCCAAGCGTCGTCGTCGACCCATCCGAATCGCCGACGCCGGGCGGGTCGACGAGCACGGTGCTCCAGCCGAGGTCGTGGAAGGCGCCGGCCTCGTCGAGCAGATCGGACTTGCAGGCGGCGTACCCTGGAAAAAGGAGGACGGTGCCGTGGCGGTCGCCCTGGATCTGCCACATCGCCAGACCGCCCTTCCGGACGCCGCGGGCCTTCAAGCCGAGGTCTTCCGGGCGCTTGCCGACGGTCGGGCGCGGGACGACGACGCCGGTGAGCAGCACCGCGGCGCGCTGAGCGAAGGAGAGGGCTTCCGGGGCGGCCGTGCCGGTTCCGACGGGTTCAGCGACGTAGTGCGTGAACCGCCACGCGTGCATCGCGGAAACCGCGTTCGCGGCGACGATCAGACCGACGACGGCGATGGCGGCGCGGCGGACGGGACGACGGGGCATGGTCGGCATCCTACGTCGGACGCTGGGCGCGGGATCGCCGGAAGCGTCAAAGCCTGTCAAACACCAGGGCAGCGAGGACCAGCTCCTCCGGGGTCAACCCGGCGCCGCGGAGAGCGATGTCCCGGCCGTTCGCACGCGTGATCGCGTCTCCGGTCAGGCGGTACAGCACGTCGTAGCTGTTGCCCTTGAGCACGTTGCCCTGCACGATCCGGCAGAACGCCGCGGAGGACGGCGCTTTCAGGAACGTGTTGCCCTGCAGCCGCCACGTGACCGTCGCGGAGTTGCCTAGCGCCCAGCCGTTCCCGCGGTGCGTCAGCAGCACGCTCATCCCGTCGTGCGCGTAGAGCGAGCCATCCCGCCAGATGGCCGAAAAGTCCGCTTCGTTGCCCCGATGCACCTGGCCTGGCATGCACGCCTCCGAATGTTGAAAAGTGACGTCGTCAGTTTTGATACATTTTGGGCCCGGTCGGGGCGTGGGACTAGCCAGGGGGCCAGGTGAGGGGGCGGCCGCCGAGGATGTGCAGGTGGAGGTGCGGGACGGTCTGTCCGGCGTCGTCCCCGTTGTTCATGACCACGCGGTAACCGCCGTCGTCGAGGCCAAGCTGCGTGGCGACGAGGCGCGCAGTCTGCATGCACTCGCCGAGCAGGGCGACGTCGTCGGCGCTGGCCTCGGACAGCCGCGCGAGGGGCTTGCGGGGGATGACGAGGACGTGGACGGGCGCGACGGGGTGAAGGTCGCGAAAGGCGACGGTGTGCTCGTCCTCGTACACGATGTCCGCAGGGATGAGGTGCGCGGCGATCTTCTCGAACAGGGTCATGCTGGCAACAGGTCCACGTTCGCCCGCTCGTAGCGCAGGAACGTCTCGTTGACGACCGCCTGCCTCGGCCTGTCGAACAGCGGCTCAATCACGGCAAACTCGGCGTCGGACAACGTGTACTGGAAGCCTTCGATGTACCGGCGCGTCAGGTCGGCGAGCACGGGGTCCTGGCTGCCGCCGATGTCCGCGGCCCACAGGAGCATGACCATGCCGGCCCCCGGGTCCCGGTCAGCGCCGGACCCCTCGCAAAGCAGCCTGCCGCCGAGCTGCAACGCGCGCGCCTCCCCGAGCGCCTCGGCTCCGGCCCGATGTAACGCGGCCATCCGCCCCAACGCTGCGACGGCCGCCCCGACCCGCCCACTCTCGGCGTAGGCGAGGGATAAGTCCTCCCATCCCTCCACCTCCCCGCGCTGGTCGTTGCGCGCATCGCGGGAAAGGCGGATGGCGTCGAACAGGAGCGGCGGGCGCTCGACCGGGGCGAGCAACGCGGCCTCTCGCCGTTTCACGGCTGCCATCCCCGCGATATTCCCGGACCGGGCGAACAACGTCTGGGCGCGTCCGAGCAGCTCCCGGGCCCGCGCCATGTCGCCGGAAGCCGCAGAAGCATCGGCCAGATCCATCACCGACTGTGCATCGTCAGGACCACGCAAAGCCGCCGCAGACGCCGAGTTTCCCACGCGCTGGTGCAGGCTCGCCAGCTCGCGCTCGACCCCGGGCGTGGCCGCTTTGGGCGCGCTCGCCTTGAGGCCCTCCAGCGCCGAAATCGCGGCCAGCAACCCGGCCCGGTCGTCGTGGGGGAGGACATCGCGGGCTTGCACCCGGAACGTGGGGACCCAGAGGGTGGCGATCGCAGCGGCGTCAGCGGCGAGGGGCGGAAACGACCGGACGAGGCCGATCAGCGTGACGATCGCGGGCTCCGTCGCGTCCAGCGCCGCCCGAAACCGGTTGCGCTCGTCGAGCACCGCCGGCTGGTTCAGGACCCATTCCGGTCGCTCGACCAGCGCCGTCGCCAGCGAGCGCCTGAGCGTGTTCCCGAGCGCCTCGTCGAGGGCCTCCGGCGAGCGAAACAGGGCCCGAACCGCCGCGGTAGCACAGGCACCCGCGTTCGGGTGCTGGCTCGCTTCGGGCGCAACGGCCGTCAGCCAGCCGATCAGGACGAGATCGTCGCGCAGGGTCGGGAGCAGTGGGGTACTCTTCAGTAGGAGACGCGCAAGGGGAGCATCAGGATGCCGTCCTTGTACTTCGGGCCGGAGATGATGAAGGTGCCGTCGCGGTTGATGTTCACCGTGGTGTCGAGCACCTTGCCCTGGTCGTTGGACATCTCCACGTGCAGCTTGGCGCGCGCGTCGTCCATGGACAGCAGTGTGACCTTGAGCTTGCGCCCACCGTCGACCGCGAAGGTGCCGCTGCCGTTCACCGCCAGCTCCGAGGCTTGCTGCGAGAGGAGGCGGTAGCCGCTGTACTTGAAATACCGGAACGAGCTGGCTAGCGCGGCGAGGCGGGGGTCGACACCGCTCTCGCTGTCCGTCGCCGAGACCACGAGCACCGTCAACTGCACTTTGGACGGGACCTTGTCGTCCGCGGCGAACGCGGGGTGCGAGAGGAGGGGCGTCGCGGCGACGCAGGCGACGCTGGCGAGGGCCAGCGATACCAGAAATCCCCTGGCCGAACGTCCGTTCACAGCGTGCCACCGGACGGGGCCGAATCGTCGACGAGGATGAACGTCGGCCCGCCGTCCTCAAACTGCACGACCTGCGCGGTCACATCCGTGGAGGTCTCCAGATCCTCGACCTGCGCGTCGTTCACCGAGGCGATCTGGAAGGGAACCGCAACGTCCGTCAGCGAGGCGACGAGCACCGAGTTCTTGCCGACGAGCCCAGGGACGATCGCCAGCAGCACGATCGCTGCAGCTGCCAACGCCATGAAGGGCGCACCGTAGGAAACCCAGCGGGTGGTGCGACGGTTGAGGGGCGAGACCTTCGCCATGATGCTGGCCGACAGGTCGACGGGCGGCAGCGCGCGGAGGGCGGTTCGGAGCGCATCGCCGACGTCCAGCTCAGGCTCGAGCTCGGCGCTGATCCCGATGGCAACAGCGTTCCAGAGGTCCAGATCGACGGGCGCGGCGGTGGCCTCCCGAACCTGAGCGGCGGTGCGGGCGGTCTCGCGCAAGCTGGCCTGCGCCACACGGTCCCGGAGCGCGTGGCGGGTGAGACGCGCGCGTTGATCGCCCTGAAGCTCACCATCGCCAAACGCGGAGAGCAGCATCGCATCGGCGTCGTCGAGGCCGGCGAGGACGGCGTCCGCGAGGTCGACGGAGGCATCCTCCGCCAGCCCCGCAAAGACCGAGGCGAGGCCAACGTCCGGGAGGTTCAGGGCGTCCAGCACGCCATCGACGACGTCGACCTGCAGGTCGGCGAACGCAGCCCGGAACGCATCCGCGCCCGGATCCACGAGGGACAAGCTCGCCACCTCCGCTTCGGTGAGCGGCGGCTCGTGGGGATCGGCGGCGGGCGGGTAGGGACGCATCACTGCAAGAGACGCGCCGGCAGCAGGTTCATTCACCGGCAGGGCCCTTTTGCGCGCCTGTTGGGGCGGTCGGCGCGCCGCCCTCGCGCAGGAGTCCCTGCATCTTCTTCCGCGCGTAGAACAGCCGGCTCATCACCGTGCCCTCGGGGATCCCCATCGTCTCCGAGATCTCTGCGTATGACAGGCCTTCTACCTCCCTGAGCATCAGCACCTCGCGCTGCTCCTCGGTCAATTCCTCCATCGCCGCAAAGATGCGCTGCCGCAGCTCTTTTCGCTGGAGTGCCTCCGCCGGCCCGTCGGTGTGGTGCAGCTCGAGCATTTCCCCGTCCTCATCCCGGGCGGCGACGGCCTCATCGAAGCTCCCGGTCTTGCGACGGCGGCGCTTGCGGCACGAGTCGATCGCGAGGTTCATCGCGATCCGGTAGATCCAGGTGTAGAACGCCGAATCCAGCCGAAAGCTGTCCAAGCTCTGGTAGGCCTTGATGAACGCGTTCTGGACCAGATCGCGGGCCTCGGCCTCGTCGCGCACCATGCCGACGACCATGACGTAGAGCCGGTTCTGGTAGCGCTCGACGATGGGGCGGAACGCGTTCTTGTCGCCCTTGAGCACGCGGGCGACGAGCTCGCTGTCGCTGGGGCCGGGGGCTTCGAGGGTGACGGACATGGACGGGGGTCTGTAACAGGGGGCCGACCGGGTCGACGGCCCCGACATGGCACATCCCTTGCACTGCCCGCTCACAACCCCCCGGAGTCCCATGTTGAACAAGGTCCCTGCCATCACGCTGGCGTTCTGGCTCGTGAAGGTCCTGTGCACGACCGTCGGCGAGACCGCCGCCGACTTCCTCAGCGACAACATGGGCCTCGGCCTGCCGTTGACGACAGCCCTGATGAGCGGCCTCCTCATCGGCGTACTGATCGCCCAGTTCCTCACAAAACGGTACATCCCCGGCGTCTATTGGCTCGCGGTGGTGCTGGTGAGCGTGGTCGGGACGCAGATCACGGACAACCTCGTCGACAACCTTGGCGTGCCGCTGGAGGTGACGACTGCGGTGTTCGCGGTCGCGCTGACGGGCACGTTCATCGGCTGGTACGCGGTCGAGAAGACGCTGTCGGTGCACACGATCGTCACGAGCCGGCGGGAGGCGTTCTACTGGGCCGCGATCCTGTTCACCTTCGCGCTGGGGACAGCCGCGGGCGACCTCGTCGCGGAGCGCCTGGACGTCGGCTACCTGCCTTCGGCGGCCATTTTCGCGGGCGTCATCGGCGTCGTCGCCATCGCCCACTTCCAGTTCAAGCTCAACGCCGTCGCCGCGTTCTGGGCTGCTTACATCGTCACCCGGCCGCTCGGGGCGTCGCTCGGCGACTACCTCTCGCAGAGCAAGGACGACGGCGGGCTGGAGCTCGGGACGACCGTGACCAGTGGCATTTTCCTGGCCGCGATCCTCGCACTTGTGGTGTACTTCTCGGTGAAGAAGGAGCCGGAGGCCACGCCTGCGCCGTAGCGGCACGACCGTCGGCGTGCCGCCAAAAATCTTCCGGTACGGGGTTTTGGGCCGGACACGCCGCCGGAATACATGGTCGCGCGATGCCCACCGACCCGCCGAACGACACCTTCGATCCCGCCGCGGAAGCCCACATCGCCGCGCTGATTGAGTTCTTCGAGGGCGGCATCCCCTTCAACAAGCACCTCGGTATGAAGGTCGTGACGCTCACCGCCACGGCCTGCCGGGTGTACGTACCGTTCTCCGATTTCCTCATCGGCGACCCGTTCCGGCCGGCGATCCACGGCGGCGTCCTCTCCACGCTCGCCGATACTGCAGGTGGACTGGCGGTTTTCGTCCGGGTGGGCTCCATCGCGGCGCGGGTCAGCACGGTTGATTTGCGCATCGACTACTACGCGCCCGGCCCACTCTCGGACCTCTACGCCGACGCCGAGGTCGTCCGCCTCGGCAACCGCGTGGCCATCGCGCGGATCTTCATCCACGCTGGCGACCCGGCCTCGCCGATCGCCGAGGGAAAAGGCGTCTACAACGTGCACTCCCCGCACTCAAAGAAGGCCTGACCATGCGGCCCCTTTCGACGTCCTTTGACCCCGCGGACCCCGGTGCACCTGCGCGTCGCGCCGCTCACGAAAAGCTGCTCGGGGAGGTTCGATCGGCGTTGGCCGAGGCCGGGACGTCCCGCTCGGCGAAGGCGCTGGCGCGGCACCGGGAGCAGGGGAAGATGACGGCGTCGGAGCGGCTGGATCGCCTGCTCGACCCGGGCTCGCCGTTCCTCGAGATCGGGGGGCTGGCGGCGCGCGGGATGTACGACGGCGGGGTGCACAAGGCCGGGAGCTTCGCTGGCGTCGGCGTGATCGAGGGCCACACGTGCGTGGTGCAGGCGAACGACGCGATGGTGAAGGGTGGGACGATCTACCCGATGGGCGTGAAGAAGGCGCTGCGATTGCAGGCGATCGCGATCGAGAATCGCCTGCCGTTCGTCTCGCTCGTCGACTCGGGCGGCGCCTTTCTACCGCTCCAAAGCGAGGTTTTTCCGGACCTCGACGACGGCGGGCGCATCTTCTACAACCAGGCCCGCATGTCAAAGCTCGGGATTCCCCAGCTTTGCGGCGTCATGGGCCTCTGCACCGCCGGCGCTGCCTACATCCCGGCCATGAGCGACGAGGTCGTCCAGGTCCGCGGTACTGGCGCGATCTTCCTCGCCGGCCCGCCCCTCGTGCGCGCGGCGACCGGCGAGGATGTCACCCCCGAGGATCTCGGTGGCGCGGCCATGCACACCTCCGTCTCCGGCGTGAGCGACATGCTCGCCGAGAACGACGCCGACGCGATCGACTACCTTCGCCGTCGCGTCGCCTGCCTGCCACAAGGCGGCGTTGCACCCTCGCGATCCGCCCGCGCGCCGCTGCACGACCCCGACCAGCTCTACGACATCGTTCCTACCGAGCCGCACCAGCCCTACGACATCCGCGAGGTCATCGGCCGCATCGTCGACGCGAGCGAGTTCGAGGAGTTCAAGCCCGACTACGGCCCGACACTCATCACCGGCTGGGCCTACATCCACGGCTACCTCGTCGGCATCCTCGGGAACAACGGCCCCTTGTTCAGCGAGTGCGCGCTCAAGGCCACCCACTTCATCCAGCTCTGCGACAAGCGGGGGATCCCGCTGGTCTTTCTCCAAAACGTGCCGGGCTTCGTCGTCGGCAAGGCGTTTGAGCGCGGCGGCATCACCAAGCACGGCCAGCAGATGGTCGCGGCGGTGTCGACGTGCACGGTGCCGAAGTTCACGGTCATCGTCGGCGGCAGCTTCGGGGCGGGGAATTACGCGATGTGTGGACGCGCCTACTCCCCGCGGTTCCTGTGGATGTGGCCGAACGCGCAGATCTCCGTGATGGGGGGCGAGCAGGCCGCCCGCGTGCTGATCGACGTACAGAACGCCCAACGGGCACGCTCCGGACTCGGCCCCATCGGCCCGGAGGAGGAGCAGGCCATCCTCGTGCCGATCCTGGAGCACACGCGCTCGGAGGGCAACGCGCTGCACGCCACCGCGAACCTCTGGGACGACGGCATCATCGAGCCGCACCGCACGCGGGACGTGCTCGGGCTCTCGATCGCCGCCGCACTCCACGCGCCCTTGCGCGATGGACCCGAGGGCTTCGGCGTCTTCCGCACGTAGGCGCCCCCCTACCCGAGCGGGGGCGCGCGCGCTATCCGGCCGCATGTCCCCCTCCATCCCGCCGTCCGAGACCGCGCCACCGAGCGCTCCGCGGCGCGTCAACCGCCTCCCGACCATCGCCATCGTCGGCCGCCCGAACGTCGGAAAATCGACGCTGTTCAATCGCCTAGCCGGCAACAAGAAGGCGTTGGTCCACGATCGCCCGGGGGTGACGCGGGACCGGAACTACGTCGAGACCGAGTGGCCGCAGTCGGGCGACGGGCGGGAGTTCCTGCTCATCGACACCGGCGGCTACGATCCCTCGCCCGAGGATCCGCTGTACGCCTCGATGCGCGCGCAGTCGGACACCGCGATGGCCGAGGCAGACGTCATTCTCCTCGTCGTCGACCGGCAGGCCGGCATCACGCCGGCGGACGTTGAGAGCGCCAACCGCATCCGATCGGCGCAGAAGCCCGTGATTGTCGTCGTCAACAAGTGCGACGTGGCCTCGCACGAGGACGAGTCGCACGAGTTCTGGAGCCTCGGCTTCGACCAGCTCGTTGCCATCAGCGCGGAGCATGCGCGGGGGATGATCGAGCTGATGGAAGCGGCATTTTCGTCGCTGCCGGACGTCGAGTACGGCGGGCCGGTCGAGATCGAGGGCGAGATCCGCGTCGCTGTGTTGGGGCGCCCCAACATTGGCAAGTCAACGTTGCTGAACCGGCTGCTCGGGCAGGATCGCCACGTCGTCCACGACATGCCGGGCACGACGATGGACGCGACAGACACGCTGCTGGACTACGAAGGGCAGCGGTACCGGCTGGTTGACACGGCGGGCATCCGTCGCCGCGGCCGGATCAGCGATCGCGTCGAGACCATCGCTGTCTCAGCGGCGATCCGGACGATCGAGCGCTGCCATGTGCTCATGCTGGTGATCGACGGCGCCGAGGGCGTGACGGACCAGGACGCCGCGTTGGCCGACCTGATCACCGAGCGGGGGCGCGCGGTGGTGCTGCTCGTGAACAAGTGGGACCTGGTGCGCGAGATCGAGGACCGCAACATCAAGGTGCTGGAAGACGAGATCGACCGGAAGTTGCCGCATTTGACGTGGGCGCCGGTGCTCTACATCTCCGCGCTCAGCGGCAAGGGCTGCGGCAAGGTCCTCACGGTCGTCAAGTCGGCGTATGACAGCTTCAACCAGCGGATTGCGACGGCCCGGCTGAACGAGTTCCTGCGCGAGGTGGTGGCCGCCTACCAACCGCCCCAATTGCACAATCATCCCGTGCGTTTGCAATACATCACACAGGTGCGCGTCCGCCCGCCAACGTTCACGGTGTTCTGCAACAACCCGGACGGCGTTCAGGACGGCTACCAGCGGTACCTCCAGAACAAGCTCCGCGAACAATTCGGCTTTCTCGGTACGCCTTTGCGCATCCAACCCCGGCGTCGGCGGAAGCTCGGCGAGGAGCGGTCGGACGACGCGCCCGTCCGCCAGCCGCTGTGGCACGACGACATGGCGCTGGAGATTGCGCTGGATGACATGGAGGAATTGCCGGTGCCGGAGGGCGGGGACGTCGGTGACGAGGAGGATGGCGACAGCGAGACGTGGACGGACGACGAGGACCTGGGCGACGAGGATGGGGCTGACGAGGATGTCGGCGGCGACGAGGATGGCGGGGACGATGAAGGCGAGGAGGGCGACGAGGCCGATCCGGACGATGGTGGCGGTGGGGACCCGGACGCGAGCCCGGACTGAGGGCGGACCCGCGCGTCTCCCGCCACATACGAAAACCGACGACGTCACTTTTCGCACATCGGAATGTGCGAAAAGGTGACATCGTCCGTTTGCGTACGTGGCTCCTACGCCCCCCGCCTCCTCCCCCATCGGTTACCCGCGCCAATGCCTGTCCGCATCCTCGACGAGCACCTGATCAACAAGATCGCGGCGGGCGAGGTGGTGGAACGGCCGGCGTCGGTGCTCAAGGAGCTGTTCGAGAACGCGCTGGACGCGGGCGCGACGGATGTCCGCGTGCACCTTCGCGCGGGCGGCCGCAACCTCGTGCGCGTCGTCGACAACGGGTCCGGGATGAACCGGACAGACGCGGTGATGTGCACCGAGCGCCACGCGACCTCCAAGATCCGCACGGACGACGACCTTTTTCAAGTTTCCACGCTTGGCTTTCGAGGCGAGGCGATCCCGTCCATCGCGAGCGTGAGCCGGTTCACGTTGCTGACGCGGCCGAACACCCCCGGCGGTGCCGACGGGGACGACACCGTTGGCACCTGCGTGGAGATGGAAGGCGGGCGCATGCTGGACGTGCGGGACGCGGGTTGCGCGCCGGGGACGGAGGTGTCTGTCGCCAACCTGTTCTACAACGTCCCCGCCCGTCGCAAGTTCCTTCGGACCATCGAGACGGAATTGGCGCATTGCGTCGAGGCCGTCACCCGCGCGAGCCTCATCCGACCGGACCTTGACCTCGAGCTGATCCACGAGGACCGGACCCTGCTGCGGTGCGCGCCGACGTCCGACCACCGGCGCCGCGCGGCAGACCTGCTTGGACCCCACGGTGAGGCGCTGATCCCCGTGCAATTCACCCGCGGGAACCTGGAGGTTCACGCGCTGTTGAGCCCCGTTGGCGTGCACCGCGCCCAGCCCACCGGCTCGACGTGGACCTACGTGAATGGCAGGTTCGTCCGGGATCTCACCCTTCGCCGCGCGTTGACGGCCGCCTACGCCGGCATCGTGCCCAAGGACCGGTACCCGCTGGTGATCCTCGACGTTCGCGTGCCGCCGGGGGACGTGGACGTGAACGTGCACCCCGCCAAGACAGAAGTCCGGTTTGCCCACGGTTTTGAGCTGCAGAACGCCCTGACGACCGGGCTGCGAGCCGCGCTCCAGGACTACGGCATCCAGCGGCCCGTCCAGTCGGCCCCGCGCTACGCCGGATCCGAAAACTCACCTGCTCCATCGCCCCAGGTTCGACTGCCCGAGGCCCTCGGGCTCACCCGCCCGGCCGAGCCCTCCAGCCCTGCGCCGGCCGACCCCCGCCCGCCCGAGGCGTCAGCCGGGAATCCGACCGCCCCGTCGCCCGACCAGCGTGGGCTCGCCCCGTCGGTGGCCGGGCCCGCTTTTCGCGTCGCCGAACGCCCATTTGTGGGCTGGTCTCCACCGGTCTCCCCCTCGCCGTCTCCAGCCGCAGCCCCGGTTCGCGCCTCGTCGCCCAACCGTCCGCTCCTGCCCGTCGCCCGGTTCCGCGACCTGCGTGTGATCGGCCAACTCAAGCGCACCTACCTGCTGTGCGAAGGCGCTGGCGAGCTCGTCATCATCGATCAGCACGCGGCCGCGGAGCGGGTGACACTCTACCGGCTGCAGTGTGACACTGCGTCTGTCGTCGGTGGCGCCCAGCAGCTCCTCACGCCGCGGCTCGTCCGCCTCGGCGCGACGCGCGCCCGCGCTCTGGCACCCGCGGTCGACTCGCTGATCGCCTGGGGCCTTGACGTTCGCTTCCTCGGCGGCGACACATTCGCCGTCCACTCGCTCCCGGGCCCGTTTGCCAAAGCCGACCTCGAGGTCCTCCTCGGCGACGTTGCGGACGAGCTCGCCAACGGCAGCCCGGCGACGATGCCCCAGGATCGCATGGAGCATTTCCTCGCCACCCTCGCCTGTCACACGTCCATCCGCGCCGGCGACCTGCTCTCGCCCGACGACATCGCCCGCCTGCTCCGCGACCTCGACGACGTCGACTTCTCGGTCTGCGCACACGGCCGGCCGGTGGCGATCTGGGTTGGGCCGGAGGAGCTGGAGCGGCGGTTCCATCGGTAGGAACCCGAGCCTCACCCCCCGAACATCACCACGTTGATCGCGTCCTGCGCGGTCCCGTAATCGATGGTGCCGCCCGCGATCACGACGCCGTAGTCGGGGTCGATGGCGATGCCCGGCACAACGGCGCGACCGGCGAGGCCGTCGGTGTCAGAGCTGGCATCGCAGGCGGTGAAATCGCTGAAGGTCTGCGTGGCGGGGTCGTAGACCTCCACACACGAGAGCCCGCTGCCGAGGATCAGATCGGGGCCGTAGGTGTCCGACCCGCCGACGACCAGAACGCGCCCGTCGGGCAAGAGCACCATGCGGTGGCCGGCGCGCGCGACCTTCATGTCACCGACCGCGGACCAGTGACGTCCGGCGTTGGCGGCGGGATCGTAGAGGTAGGCGCCCGCGGAGGCGGGTGAGGTGGAGGAGAAGTCGAACTGCTTCGGGCTGGTCTCCGTCGAGCCGCCCGTCGCGAGGATCGTGCCGTCCTGCAACGTGATCATCGCGAGGCCGGCGAGTGGCGCGGGCAGGTCGTCGGCCGGGGTGATCTTGTGGCCGGCGGTGACCTGGTTGCACGTCGGCGACGTCGTCCACTCCGCGATGCTGCCGCCCGTGCCGAGCAGCCCACCGCCGCAAAACAGCTCGCCGTCCGCGCCGAGGCTGGCCCCCGCGCCGTCGTACATCGGCACCGAGCTGGGATCGAGGTTGCCCCCGCCATCGCGCGAGCTGACGGAGCTGCCACGTTGGGTGTTCGGGTCCCAGACCTCGACGGTGCCGTTGATCGAGACGTAGCCGTTGTCGTGGTACTGCGCCCAGCCGCCCCACATCACGATGCCGCCTTGCGGATCGAGCACCGTGGGCGCTTCGCTGCGAGGCGAGGCCAGGCCCGCGACGTCGCCGAGGGCGTCGAAGGTCGCGGTGGCAGGATCATACAGCCAAACGCCGGGAGTGACGGCGGTGGAGTCGACGAGGCCGGGGCTTGGCCCGCCGCCGCCGATGAAGACCTTGCCGGCGTCCGCGCCAAGCGGAATCACGACCATGGAAGAGCCATACCAGCCCTGCTGGGTCTTGCCGGCGAGGTCTGTCCACGTTGGCGCGTCCGCAACGGTGGCAGGGAGCAGGTCCTCGCTGGGGGCTGAGAGCGAGATGCGCTGGACGGAGGTGTAGTCCCGCAGCCAGACGCCCGACGTCAGGCCGACGCCGCCGATGACGTCAAAGTTACCGCCACCGATCGGCACAATCATCGGTCCCGCAACGGGTGCGGCGAGGCTGCCGATCCAGCCGACCGCGTCGACCGAGCCGAACATCACCGTGCTCGACGTGGCGCTGCCCTTTGAAGCGGTCAGCGGGGCGGTCTCGCCGCGGCTCACGATCGTGCCGCCGCTGCTGCCCTCGAACAGGAGCGCGTCGTCGGCCAGCGCGGGAATGCTGGTACCGCTCATGGTGAGCCCCGAAGCCGGTGTGCCAAGATCGTACTGGGTCTGGCTCCCGTCCGCGCCGACAACGGCCATGGCGATGTCGTCCAGGCCGGAAAACGGGGTCTGGTTCGTTGGCACAACCGGGCTGATGGCCACGGAAAACGTGCCGCTACCGCCGCCTTTCGCCGCGCAGCTGGTCAGGAGTGCGGGGGCGAGAAGGGGCAGGATCACGGCGACGCGGAGGGCGCGAATGGAGCGCGTTTTCGACATCCGGGGAGTGTAGCACCGTTCGGCGGCGCGTTCTGCCGCGGCGCCCGGCGACGTCGTCGGGATACCCGTGGACGTGCTCTGCAGCGGCCTTCTCAGCGGCGTCCCCCACGGGTTCACGACCCGCGTCGACGGCGATCTCCGGCCGTCGGCGCCAACGTCTGCGGAGGCTGGTGCCACCCTGGTCCGCGGGATGGCTGGGCGGTTTCTGGCGCGTGTGAACCAGGTGCACGGCGCGCGGGTGGTGACGGCGGAGGAGGTCGAGGCCGCCGGGGATGATCTGCTCGATGCGGACGCGATCGTGAGCACCCGCGTGGACGCTGTGCTCTGCATCCGCGTGGCGGACTGCGTGCCGATCCTGCTTTCGACGCGCGGCGGGGTGGCGGCAGTCCACGCGGGCTGGAAGGGCACGGCGGCGGGGATCACCGGAGCAGCGCTCGATCGCTTGTGTCGGTTGACGGGGGCGAGGCCGTCCGACGTCCGCGCGGTCGTCGGACCTTGCATCTCGGGCGAGGCGTACGAGGTGGGCGGCGAGGTCGCCGACGCGCTTGCCACGGTCGCCCCGGCAGGTGCAGGAGGCTGGCGTTGGGTCGGGGCGCGGGGCCGCGACCACGCTGACATCGGCCTGTTGAACGCGTCCATCCTGGCTTCCGCAGGCGTCCAGGTCGCGCGCATGCCGGTCTGCACGGTCGGCAGCCCGGACCTCTGGTCGCACCGGCGCGATGGTGACGCAGCGGGCCGGCAGGGCGCGTTGATCCGGTTGGCCAACCCAGAAGGCGCGGCGAGCGGGTGACGGGGGCACGGTCAAGGCGGCCGCCGCGGGTGGCTCCAGCCGGCTTGCCATGCGTGTCGCCGTGCCCTCCGGCGCTCCTTCTGGCTTTGTCCTCCCTGTTTCTCGCGTGCACAGACCCGGCGCTGGCGCCGCTCCGGGACGCTGCGACAGCCTGGGACGCCGGTCGTGCGGCGCTGGTCGCCGGGGACAACGCCGCCGCCATCGCCGACTTTGGCCGGGCACGCGCCTTGGACCCGCAGAGCGCGGCCTTGCCATTGTGGCAGGGGAAGGCCTACGCAGCGGCCGGGCGGCTTGACGAGGCCGTCGCGGCCGCCAGCGACTCCGTCGTCCTCGACCCGCGCTCCGGCATCGCCGAGTACGACCGGGCTGCGTGGGTGGCGCGCGGCGGTCACCTCGATGACGCAGCGTTGGCGCTCAAAGCGGCGCTCGATGCCCACGCCGCGACGCGCTGGTCCGCGGCGAAAGACCCCGATTTCTCTCCTCACCGCTCCGATCCTGCGTTTATCGGTGTCCTTCCGCCGTCGGACGTGCTCGCGGGGGCCACGGGCCCGACCGAGGCGGTGTTCCTCGGCAGCGAGGTCGCTGTCGACATCGATGTGATGTCCGCGACCGGCGACGTCGTCACGCTCGTCGGGCCAGACGTCCCCGCGTGTCTCAAGCCCGTCCGACTGGTCGAGGACGACGACGACGGCGAGCCGGGCACCGCCGATCGGGTCCTCCACGTCTGGTTTTCGGCGCGCTCAGCGTGCGACGCCCTGCTCGGGCCCTGGGAGGCTCATTCCGGCGGGGCGGTGGTAGCCATCCCGGCGGTGCACGTCACGGTCTACGCGCCCGCCGAGGCGGTGTCGTCGACCGATCCGCCGCGGCCCGGCCCGTGGGTGCTGCCCGGGACGCTTCCCGCCGAGTCGCTTGTGCCAGGTTGGCCCGGGGCTGTCGCCCGAATGGGCGCGCGGGCACCGGACCCCGCCGTGCTGCTGGAGTGGCGGGTGGACCACCAGACCCGGGCAATCGGTGGGATCTACGTCAAGCCGGTGCCGCCGTAGCCGCCACCACCCCGATCAAAACCTCACGTTCGCGCGCCACGGCCGCGCGCACGTCGCCATCCCGCGCGCTCCAGACGCCACGCAGCGCCTCCAACCGTAGGGCGAGCCGCTCGTCAAAACGCAGCGCCATGTACCCGGAGAGCGGGCCGAGCACGAAGGTCGCTACCCCGATCGGTGGCCCGAGCAACCAGCCTGCGATCAGCGCCAGCACGGTGTAGTTGATGGTCATCACGAGCAGGCCCAGCAGCACCTTGATCGTGCCCAGCACGTCGTCGTTGCCCGCGGCCAAGCGGTTCGCGATCGGCCGGACGGCGCGGTACGGCAACCACCCGAGGACGGCGCCGAGCAGCGCGAAGGGGGCGAGGGCGACGAGGCCGACGGTTCGGGCGAAGACGCGCCCGAGCCGGGGCTGAAGCACCGCGAGCGGGTCGTCGACCCCAAGCTCCGCCATCCGTGCTTCGAACCGGCCGAAGGCCTCGACGGCGACGCGGCGTTGCTCCGGCGGCGTGGCGGCCCACAGCGCCGCGAGCTCTCGCGCTCTCGCTTCCTGGAGCGCGAGATCCTTGAGCGGTGGCGCGCTCCCGCCCGTCGCCCGGCGCGCGGCCGTCCAACCCGCGACGGCAAAAAATCCGCGACGTAGCTCCTCCGTCTCCCCCTGCAGGACGACCGCCCCGAGGGCCTCCTCGATCCGCTCCGTCAGCAGGTCGACGGCGACCTTGGGGTCGGCCCGGTACTGCTCCAGCAGGTCCCGCACCGGCACCGGCTCACCGACCGTCCCCGCCGTCCGCGAGCGAAAAACGGCCTTGTCCTCATAGAAGATGCCGAGCGGCAGGATCGTGAGGGGCAGGTCGGGCGCCTCCTCCAGCGTGGAGAGGGCGATGCGCGCTGCCCCGCTCTTGATCGGCTGCAAGGTCGGCTCGGAGTGCGACTTGCCCTCCGGGAAAAGCGCCAACCAACCGCCGGACTTCAGCATCGCCCGGCACCTCGAGAACGTCTCCTCGTTCCTGGAGGTGTCAGCCTCGTGCGCCCGGTAAACCGGCATCGCCCCCGCCGCCGTCATCGCCAGTCGGCCGACAGGATTGGCCCAGAACGTGCTTTTTGCGAGGAAGCCCGGTCGGGGCCCGCCGGCCGGCTTGAGCAAGAGGCGCACCATCAGCGGGTCGAGGAGGCCGTTCGGATGGTTCGCCACGATGATGTAGACAGGGCGCTTGCCGTCTGCCGTGGCCATCGGGATCTTCCCGCGGATGGCGCGCTGCGGGTAGTACAGGGCGAGGAGCCGCTCGTTGAGCGCATCGTAGAGGTTCACGCGAGCACGCCAGATGCGGCCGTGCCGGGGTCGGGCACCACGCGCCAGCCCCGCAGCCAGATCCCCGCGCCGATCGCCATGAACAGCGGCACGAGCATCACCGCGAGCGAGAGCGACCCGGTCTGGTCCGAGACGAAGCCGATGATGGGCGGGCTGACAGCGTCGCCGAGCACGTGGATGCACAGGATCGAGAGCGAGAAGGCGCGCGCCCGCATGTTCGCGGACACGGAATTGGCGATGAGCGCGTTGATCGGACCGTTGTAGAACCACAGGAAGAACTGGGCAAAGCCGATGCAGGCGATGCACGCCCGCACGTCCGGAACCGTCAGCGCGATGGCCGCGAAGATCGCCGCGAGGATCATCGACCCCGCCGATACCGCCAGGAGCGGCTGGCGGGTTTTTCCATGCAGCCGTTCACCGACCAGACCACCGATGGCGGTCCCGAAGAGTCCGCCTACAACCGTCACCATTCCCACCGTCGATCCGGCGGCCGCGGTCTCCATCCCGCGCACCCGCGTGAGGTAGACGGGGAACCAATCGGCCATGCCGCCCGCGGCGAACGTGACCGCCGTGTACCCGGCGACCGCGTAGACGTAGCTCGGGATGCGTGAGAGCTGCCCGGCGGCCTCACCCCAGGACATGCCGACGGGGGCGGGATCGCTGGCAGATCGGCCCGGATCCTTGATCATCAGCGCGGCGCCAGCGGCGAGGATCCCCGGCAACCCGCAGGCCAGGAACGCCGCCCGCCAGCCCCAGTGCGCGCCGAGGTAGCCGCCGACCGTGAACCCGATCGCCGCGCCGACGGGGATGGCCACGTAGAAGAACGTCAGGACACGATTGCGCTTTTCCGCGGAGTAGAAGTCCGAGAGCAACGGCGGCGCGAGCGTGGCGTAGGCGGCCTCGCCGATGCCGACGAGCGCGCGTGCCGCCAGAAAGCTCCAGAAGTTCCAGGCGAGGGCCGCTGCGGCGGTCGCGAGGCTCCAGAGGGCGACGCCGGCGGCGATCAGCCGGGTTCGAGGGGCTTTGTCGGCCATCGCGCCGAAGACGGGGCTCGCGAGCATGTAGACGATCACGAAGGCGGATAGCGGCAAGCTGGTCTGCGCGTCGGTGAGCTTGAGGTCGGCCTTGAAGAGGTCCTTGACCGCGCTGGGTACGTAGCGGTCGATGTAATTGAGCAGGTTCATCGACGTGAGGACGAAGACGGCGAAGCCCGCACCGGGCGGCGTCACTGCGGGGCCGGGGTTGGCGCTGTCGTCGGGCGATGGGTTCAACGGGGCTCCGGGTGCACTTCGGCCCAACTAAGCCACCGGATCGCGGTATGCTTCGCGGATGGCCGTCACCCTCCCGCTCCTCCTGCTCCTCGCCCCCGGCTGCTCGCACGGCACCTACGACACTGACAGCGCCGTCGCCATCCCCTACCTGCTCAACGACGACAGCGGGACCGCCGTCACCTACGACGAGGCGAGCATGGACAGCGCCCTCAGCCTCGCCGTCGCCTCTGCCCGCGCCATCACCGCCCAGCCAGCCATCGCCGCCTATGACGCCGCGATGGTCGATCAAACCACCGACTGTCCTGCCTGGTACGCCGATGCGACGGGCCTGCCCTACTGGTACGACAACTGCGTCACCGCCGCCGGGGCGAGCTTTGCCGGCTACGGCGAAGAGGTGAACTACGACGGCTACGATGACGGCACGGACGTGTGGACCGGCCCCGCGACCTACATGGCAGCCACGATCGCCACGGCGGACGGCCACACGTTCAAGGGCAGCGGGTCCGCCTACGCGCTCGTCGGCCAGCAAACGGTCGACACCACCGCGGTCACCATCTACTACAGCGTGTTGACGGGTAGCTACGCCTGGGATGGGGACAGCGCGGCGGGCACCTGGCTCGATGGCCCGACGCCCTCCCTCACCGCCTGGCTCGAGGATTATGGCGGCATCCATGCTGCGTATTTCAGCGGCAGCGTGCCGCTCGATGCGGCCACCGGCTACGACCTCGCGGTGTTCGACAAGGCCTCGCTCTCGGCACCCGAGGCGGGGTGGGTGTGCCCCGGCGAGATCGACGGCACGGTGTCCCTGCACACGACCGACGGTGTGTGGTATCAGGCCCTGTTCACCGGCAATCAGGCCGATACAACCTGCGATCAGTGCGGCGACGTCTGGAACGACGGCGTTCCGCTGGGCCGCGCTTGCGTGGACGCGACCGGGTGGGTCACGTGGGACGTGGCGCCGTGGTGATCCGTCAGGGCTTCGGCGGCTTCAAGCTCGTCGTGCTCCCGTAGTTCAGGAAGGCCCGGTTCAGAAATCGCAGGTGCAAGCGGATGAACATGGCACCGAGGCCGCTCGCCATCGCCGAGAGGGTCAAGGCCCGGGCCAGCACCACGGGACGCAGCGAGTCGTGAGACTCCTGGGACTGTGCGGCTACGAGCTCCGCGGCGACAAAAAGCACCGGGATCGCGGCGATCCCGAGCACCGTCCAGATGGTCACCTGCGTCGAGAACGCGTCGCGGACCGCGGGAGCGAGGAGGAGCCCGACCGCAAGCGCCCCAACCACAAGCCCCGCCGCGACGGCGAATCTGGCTCGGGGAACGAGCCGAAAGTACTTGAACCACGGCTGTTCGGCGACGCGGAGTTGCTGGAGGTACGTGTCATCGGGCGCCTTCATCCAGGGGCGCAGCGCCTCGAACGCGAAGGGGGTCCCGGGGACCGGCGTGCCTTGCGCCGCAAGCGCCGGGAGCCGTTCGACGACATGCCCGGCGATCAGGTAGCCGTCGAGCATCAACGATTGCGCTTCGACCTGGGTGAAGGCGTCGAGGTCCGTGCGCACCCGTGAGAGCGCGTCCTGCACCCGCGCGTCGACCCCGAAGTCCTCCGGCACGCAATCCGACGCGCGCTCGCGCATCGACTCGTGCCCCTCGGGATGCAGCGGGCAGGCGATCGCCTGCGGGTCCAGCCCCTTTCGCAGGTGCATCAACGCGATCGGCACCTCCTTCGAGCGCAGCACCTCGCCAAGCATCAATTCCCGGACGCGATCCATGAGGATCGCGTTCGTCCGCGCGAGCACCAGCACCTCCATGTCGCTCGGCGAGGCCTCAAACGACATCTGCGAGCAGGCGTCGCTCACGATGATGTGGTTGCAGTGCCGGTCAAAAAGCGTGGAGATGCCGAGGTTGTCGTAGACACCCCCGTCAACGAGCTGAACCTGGACGTCCGACCCATACAATTCGCGGATGGGCAGGGGCGGGAGTAGCCCGGGAACACCCGCGGACGCGGCGACGGCCATGCCGAGGGGGAGGTCGGCGAGATGCTCGGGGAGATCTGTGTAGGAAGGCGCGCGACGGAGGCGAGTGCGCTTGTCAATCTCGGCGGAGACCGTGTCGGACGCGGGCGGCTCGCCCATGCGGTGCGCACCGAAACGCCAGCAACGACCTGTGTTCAGCGTCGTGGCGTTGATCTGCAGCATCGGGACGGGGGCGTTGCGGTCCTCGTTGGAGGCGACGAGATCATACGGGCGCGGTGTGCCCATCGGCTCAATCACCGTGTCGCGCATGCGAACGGGGCCCGTACCGCCGAGGACGGGGCGGTAGAACAGCTCGTCGTAGAGCTCCCCCACCCGATCGCTGCGCGAGTACGATGGCAGCGCCATCTTGAGCGTCTTCACCGGGTCGAGGAACGTCCGCATCAGCAAGTTCTGCTGCACCGCCATGAGGAAGCTGCCCTCGATGTCCTTGACCAGCGCGACGTAGTCGGCGTCAGTGATCTCGGCGTCCGGCTTTCGCTCCAGGAGCCGCTTCACGTGCAGGTAGTAGAGCGCGCCGATGATCGAGCCGCCGGAGACCGTCGAGATGACCTCGACGCCCCGGAGGATCCCGTGCTCCGCAAGGCTGGCGAGAACGCCGACATGAAAGAAGGACGCGCGAAAACCACCTCCGGAGAGGCAGATCCCAAGCCGGGTGGTGCCGGGTCGGGGGTGCGGAAAGTCGTCCATGGCCATGCCCTCAGCCCTCCGAGTACCCGCCGTCGTTCGGGTCCTCGTCGTCGCTGCCGGTCGGGGGGCCGACGGCTGGCGGCGGACCGTCGTTCGGGAATAGGTCGGCGAGGAAGTCGCCGGTCAACTCTGCCTTTTCGTTGGCGGCATCCAACTGCTCCTCGGAGAGCTCCAACGCGTTGATCTGGCTGGTCGCGTCGGCGGGGTCCAGCTCCGCGGCCCGGGCGAAAGCCAGCCGACTCTGGGCGATCAACGTGACAAAGCCCTCCTCCGGACCGAAGACGACGTCGTCGGTCGCCGCCTTTTCTTTCAGGACCTCGCCAAGGAGGCTCCACGCGAGCGCCTGCACGACGTTCTCGGCAACGTCCTCCGACCACTGTCCACCGGCTTCAAGCAGGCGAATCGCCTCGCGCAGGTCGGCCTCGGCGTCGTCGAGCTGCCCCATCTCCAGCCGGATGCGTCCTCGTTCCATGCGCGGCTCGGGCAGGCGCGGCTCGGCCAGCAGGATCTGGTTGTAGATCTCGAGCGCTTGATCGACCCGCCCTGCGCCGTGCGCCGCCAGACCGCGAAGGAAGCGGGGGCCGAGCGCTGCAAGATGGGGTTCGTCTTTGGTGTTCAGGTCGCCGAGCAGGGATTTTGACATCGGGTGGCGCTATCAAGGCGGCCAGCGGCATGGGAGCCTGGGCCGGCACGGCCTCGCCCGCTGCGGGCTATGTTGGCCGGCTGGAGACCCCTTTGGCGCATACGATCCTGCTGGCCGGGGGCGGCACCGGCGGCCATGTCTACCCGGCGCTCGCGATGGGCGACGCGTTGCGAGCACGTGGCCATCGCGTGGTCTACTTTGGCGAAGCGGCGCGGCTCGAGGGGCGGGTTGCTCCGCAGCGTGGCTATGAGTTTCGGTCGGTGGAGGCTGCGGCTTTCCCCCGCGCGGGCATGGTCGCCAAGCTCAAATTCGGCGTTGCGCTGGTGCTGGCGTCGTTGCGCACGCGGGCGATGGTCAAGGCCGAGGGGGCGACGGTCGTGCTCGGCGTCGGTGGCTACGTGATGGCGCCGACGGTGCTTGGCGGCTGGCTTTGCGGCGTTCCCAGCGTCATCCATGAGGCGAACGTGACGCCCGGGCTCGCGAACCGGCTCTGCGCGCGGGTGGCGAAGCTGGTGTTGCTCACATTCGGGGAGACCGCGGCGAAGATCCCCGGGAAAGCAGAACGCGTGCTGGTCGGCTGTCCGGTGAACCCGAAGGTGCTGGTGGGCGACCGGGCTGCGGCGGCTGCACGCTACGGGCTCGACCCGGCTCGTCCCACGCTGCTTGTTGTCGGCGGATCGCTCGGCGCGGCGACGATAAACGAGGTCGCCCGGGCAGCGGCGTTGGCGTGGGCTCCCGATTCGGGTGCTCCCCAGATCCTGCACATCACGGGCCCGCGCTACCACGCTGAGGTGCACGCCGCCTACGTCGCAGCGCTCGGAGCCATCCCCGCGAGCCTGAGCGTCCGCGACTACGAAGACCGGATGGGCGACGCCTACGCGATGGCGGATTTAGCGCTCTGCAGGGCTGGTTCCAGCACGCTTTCGGAGCTTTGTGTGCTTGGAAAGCCGTCCGTCCTCATCCCTTCGCCGAACGTGACGGACAACCACCAGGAGGGCAACGCGCGGGGGCTCGAACGTGTAGGTGCCGCGCTGGTGTTCGTCGAAAAGGGGCTCGTCGTCGACGAGGTCGTGCGGCAGATGCGGGCGCTGCTGGCCGACGAGGTCGCGCGGGCGAAGATGGGCGAGGCTGCGCGCGGTCTCGGACAACCCGGCACGGCGGAGCGTGTAGCCGACTTGATCGAGGCACGTTTTCCGACGTGACCGGCAGCCTGCGGGACGCCTCTCCCTACGCCGGATATCTCTATTCCTACCCGCACAAGACGGCGTATCGGCCCCTGGGAGCGCCTGTGTCGCTGGCGTCGCTATGGGAGGCCGACCAGGCTTGCGCGCTCTACGTGCACGTCCCGTTCTGCGAGATGCGATGCGGGTTCTGCAACCTGTTCACGCGCTCTCGTCCCCCAGCGGACGTCGTCGACGACTGGCTCGCCACCCTCCAACGGCAGGCGCGGGTCGTCGACACGCTCCTCGGCGATGGCGTCGTCGACCGGTATGCGATCGGGGGTGGCACGCCGACGATGCTGTCGCCAGGCCAATTGCAAGCGGTCCTGGACATCGTCGGCCGTTTCGTGGTCGGGCGCCACGGCTCCGTCGAAACATCGCCAGCGACCGCCACGCCCGAGCGCCTCGCCGTTCTCGCCGGAGCAGGCGTCACACGCGTCAGCCTCGGCGTTCAATCGTTCGAAGACGCCGAGGTGGCGACGGCGCTGCGGCCCCAGACCGGCCCCTCGGTCGCCCGCGCGCTCGACGCCCTCCGGCACGCCGGATTCGAGACCTTGAACCTCGATCTCATCTACGGCATCCCCGGTCAGACGGCCGAGAGCTGGGAACGCAGCCTGCGAGCCGCGCTGAAATGGAGCCCCGAAGAGCTCTATCTCTACCCGCTCTACGTCCGCCCGCTCACCGGCATGGCGAGGCGCGAGCGGAGCCCGGACGACTCCCTACGGATGGAGCTTTACCGCCTCGGACGCGACCTTCTGGTGGGTGAGGGGTACGAGCAGCTCTCCATGCGGAACTTCTGGAAGCGACGGCGCCAGGACGATCGCGGAAAGTGGCCGAGGTGCGAGGGGGACGCGATGATCGGGCTCGGCGTCGGCGCGCGCAGCTACACCACCGGGCTGCACTTCGCGACCGACTACGCCGTTGGCGCTCGCGGCGTCGACGCGATCATCGACGCGTGGATCGCACGGTCGGATGCGGACTTTGGCGTGGCGACCCACGGAATCCGACTGGACGAGGCCGAGCGGGACCGCCGCCAGTTCCTGATGCGGTTCCTGGCGTTGGAGTTCGTGTCGTCGGTGCCGGAGGACCTCCAGACCTTCGTCGCCCGCCTGGTACAAGACGGCCTCGCAGCCTGGCGTTCCGCAGGCGTGCAGCTCACGCCCGACGGCGTCGCCCTCTCCGACGCCATCGGCCCCGCGCTGATCAGCGACGCGGTGCGCGCCCGGATGGCAGCGTGGGAGGCCCGGTGAGCGCTGAGCGACGCCCGCTGACCGTGCTCTACCGCGGGCCGCTCTCGTCCTGCAATTTTGATTGTCCCTACTGCCCTTTCGCCAAGCGACGTGAGTCGAGGGCGGAGCGGGGGACGGACCGCGATGCGCTCGCCCGGTTCCTGCGCTGGGCAGGCGAAGGCGAATTCCAGCCGTTGTCCGTGTTCTTCACGCCGTGGGGCGAGGCGATGGTGCGCTCCTGGTACCGCGATGCCGTCGTGGAACTCTCGCGGATGCCGCACGTCCGGCGCGTTGCGGTGCAGACGAACCTCTCCGGGCCGATGACCTGGATCGACGAATGCGTGCCGGAGCGCGTGGGGATCTGGGCGACGTGGCACCCCGCTGAGATGCCGCTGGAGCGGTTTTCGGCGAGGGTGGGCAGGCTGCGGGAACGCGGGATTTCCGTGAGCGCGGGCATCGTGGGGACGGTCGCTCATCGCGAGGCGGCTGATCGGCTACGGGCGGCACTGCCAGACATTTACGTCTGGGTGAACGCGGTGAAACGCGATCCGGAGGCGATGGCGTTGGGTTGGGAGGAGGTCGACCCGCTCTTTGGCTGGAACGCGCAAGCCTGGCCGAGCCTCGGGCGTGTCTGCCGGACGGGGAACGAGGTCGTGACGGTCGACGGTGTTGGGGACGTTCGACGCTGTCATTTCGTCCCGGACGTCATCGGGAACCTGTACGACCGCTCGCTCGCGACCGCGCTCAGCCCCCGGCCGTGTCCGAACGCCACCTGTGGCTGCCACATCGGGTACGTCCATCTGAAGGAATTGGCCTTGGAACGGGTTTTTGGCGACGGAATCTTGGAGCGGGTGCGTGCCCCACTGCACCAAACCGACTCCTCCTTTTCCCAGCACTGAACACATCGGGAAATCGCGATTTCCCGGGTTGTTCAGTAGCCCGATCCGCGTCGGGCGGATCGGGCGTATTGGGCCAGGGCCGCGCGGATCTCCCAGTCGTAAACGGACCAATCGCGGGACACGCCGCCGTCGTCGGGGGCGCGGCGGGTCAGGCCGGGGAGCAGGTCGCCGAAGGCGTTGAGCTCGAGCACGCGAAAGCCGGGGCTGCCGGGTTCGGGGTGGGCTTCGATGAGCACGTCGACGCCGAGGTGCAGTGCGGGGAGAGCTGTGCCGATCGTGCGCATGGCGGCGTCGATGCCGGCGAGGACATGCGCGGGGACGACGTCGGGGAGGCGAGCGGGGTCGCCACGCGTCCCGCCGAGGTGCAGGTTCGTGATGGGCTGGGGCGACGACCGGACCACCGTGAACGCCGGCTCGCCGCCCACCAGCAGGATTCGCAGGTCGAAATTCTGCCCTTCGATGCTCGCCTTCGGGATGAACTCCTCGATGTGCGCGCCCTCGCGTCGCAGCAGGCGCACGAGCGATTCAGGCGGTTCGCCGCGGTACGTTCGCGTCCGTAGGCTGTTGTAGAGTCCTGTTTCGGTCTGCTCCATCGTCGTGAAGAACGAGGGGCCGGACTTGCCTCGGCGGTAGATCCCGAGGCACGACGCCGAGGATCCGCTCGCGAGCTTGACCATCGCGCCGTTCGGGTACTCGTCGCGGTCGAGGTCGATGGTGCGGGGGACGGGAATGCCGAGGGTCCGGAAAAAATCGGCAGTCCGTCGCTTGTCGAAGCACAGGCTGATCGTTGACGGTGGCGTCAGCAGCGTCCAGCTCGGCGGTCCCACGGTCTCGCTGATGTCGTAGAGGATGGTCTCAAACCCCATGTGAAGCTGACGCGGCGCGAGGATCGCCCCATACCTTTGGGGCAACGCCGCGAGCTCAGCGTCCGTCGCCACCCAGACGCCCTCCCTCCTCGCCCACGCCGCCCCCAGCTTCAAGAGCCGCTGCGCGACCCCAATATCCTCGCCGAACGCCTCGATCCGCAGGATCGCCGGCTCGCTCGTCCCACGCGTCAGCGAATCCGGATCATCCAGAAACCCCGCCCACGACACAACCCGCGCCGTCTGCCCCGCCCGCCCCAGCGCCTCCAAAAAGCCCGTCACCCGCCGGTTCTGCGGGTTCCCAAGGATGACCCAGGTCGGGTCGGTCAGTGCTTGACCTGCCGCTCGGCCTGCGCCTTGTCCGCCGCGACCTGTCGGGCATGGCGGGCGGCTGCGCGCTTCACGGCACGCTCTGCAGCGCCGACGGCTTTCGGATCCGCCGCCTTCAACGCCTCGATCGCGACGGTGGGATCCTTGTCTTCCCGCGCGTAGGCCACCGCCAGTAGCCGCATCGCCTCGGGACGGTCGGGCGAATCCGGATAGTTCGCGAGGAACCGGCTGGTGCGCCCTTCAACCGCGGGTCCCGCCTCGCGCCGGTCGTAGAACCGGGCGATCAGGATCTCCTTCCGCCCCAGCCGATTACTCGCCTTGCCCATGAACTTCTGCACGTCCGCGGTGTGCGTGCTCGTCGGGAAGCGCGACGTGAAGCCGGCCCAGGTGTTCACCGCCTGCTTCGTCCACGTCTGGTCTTTCGCGGCGACCGCCGGTGACTTTTCGTAGAGTGTCATCCCGAGCCGGTAGACGACGAGATCGAGGTCGATGTAGCGGGGGTGGGCCCGCAGGAAGTCCTCGTACGCGAGGCGCGCCTCGTCCCACTCCGACTTCTTGTAGTGCAGGTCCGCGATGGCCAGCTCGGCCTTCAGCGCATAGGGATCGTCGCGAAAGTACGTTCGGACGCGGTTGAATTGCTCGAGCGCCTTGGTGTAGACGCCGCGCTTGGCAAACCTTTCGCCAAGCTCGTAGGTCTGCTGGGCGGTCAGGCGGGTGGCTGCGGCCTTTGCCGGACGGGGCGCAGCGAGGAGCGCGAGGCCGACGAGGATCGCGACGGCAACGCGGCGAAGCCCGGGGAACGGGGCGGGACGAGGGGCGAGGGCGGACATCGCGCGTGGGCTATCGCGCGGCCCGTGATAGAGCGAGCGGCCCGATCTTCGACGCTCGTCCACCGAGCACCCCTCTGGAGAGACCCGTGCCCGCTCCCGTCACGTTCAGCACCTTCGTCATCTCGCTCGCGCACTCGGCGCTCGGGCACCTGACCCCCGGCGGGGAGCACGACGTGCGCGCGGACAAGGAACTCGCGAAGCACACGCTCGACCTCCTCGACCTCCTCGCCGAAAAGACCAAGGGCAACCTGGACGACGAGGAGTTGCATCTGCTGGAGACCGTCCGGAAGGAGATCCGCGCCAAGCTCGGTTGATCCGCCGCGCCGTCCCGCCGCGGTGAGGACGACCACGAAAAAACCCCGGATGGCGGTTGACACGGGCCCCCGTTGTCGAGTACCCTCCGCCCGCGTTTGATACCCGACTTCCCTTTTCTGGAGATGCAATGACCCGTACCCTTTCCGTCCTCACGATCCTCGCGCTCGGCCTCACCGCCTGCGGCAACAAAGACACCAGCGACTCTGGCAGCGGCAACTCGGGCAACGGCGGCGATGCCTGCAGCGTCACCGTGAACAGCACGGTCCCTGCGAGCGGCTCCACCTCCGCGTACTACCGCGCCAACGTCGAGTTCGCGCTCTCCGACCCGGACAGCACAGCCACCATCACGACGGACATCGCCGGCCACCAGGGGACCAGCGCGGACGGCCTCACCGTCTCTTGGGTCCTCGACTCGCCGCTCACCCCGAACACCGCCTACACCGCGACCCTCGACTACTGCGGCGGCTCGGTGCCCTTGAGCTTCACCACGTCGGACCTCGGCACCCAGATCGGTGACCCCACCTCACTCATCGGCCGCACCTACGTCGTCGCGCTCGGCAACGCGCGCATCACGCAGCCCGCGGGCATCGGCTCGGTGCTCTCCAGCTACCTCACGACCGACATCCTGATGGGCGTCAACGACCTCTCGGGCACCAGCCTCACGCTGCTCGGCGCGGTCGCCCAGTCCGGCGTCACGCCTGACGTGCAGAACACCTGCGATCCGTCGATCCCGTTCCCGGTCGCCGACTTCTCCGCGCAGCCCTTCTTCACGGTCGGCCCCCAGACCACGACCCTCTCGGTCGCCGGCTACGACGTTGAGATCGACAACCTGCAGGTCACCGGCACGTTCGCCTCGGACGGCACGTACTTCGACGGCGGCACGCTCTCCGGCACCATCGACACGCGCCCCCTCGCCCCGCTCATCGACAGCTCGGGCAACGAGGGCGCCATCTGCGACCTCGCGGTGAACTTCGGCGCCTCCTGCGAGCCCTGCCCCTCCGACGGCCAGCCCTACTGCCTCACCCTCGTCGCGGACCAGATCCTCGCCGAGCAGGTCGACGGCGTCTCGCTCGTCGAAGTCGGCGGCAAGAACTGCATGGACTGCATGGCCCCCACGGACACCACGGACCTCTCGGCCACCTGCACCGTCGACACCACGATGTAGTCGCGGCGGCCCCGCGGGGCTGCACCCGAGCGCGTCTTTGCGGCTTCTTCTGGGGGCCGTGGGGGCGCGTTCTCCGTTTTCGTACGCGGCCTACAATGCCCCGGTCCCCTTCGCAGCGTCGATGACGCCGTTGACGACCTCGTCGCCATGCAGGATCCGCGCCCGGTCGCTCATCCAGGATGGCAGGTCGCCGCCGATCTCGGTCTCCCAGGTGTAGCGGAAGCGGACGTGGCCGCCGCCGAGATCCCACGCGTCGTAGCCGCCGCCGGCGTGGGGCAGGCGGATGTCGCCGTTTGGCGACGGGGCGTTCGCGTCCTCGGCCGCGCGAAATCGGATGTGGAGGCTCCGCACGGTGCCGGGTGGATCGTCGCCGGTCACCTTGGTGAAGCGGGCGACGTAGTCGCGGTCGGAGAGGGGGGGCGGGTAGTCGACGTGGATCCACGCCGTGTCCGCGTCGAGGCGTTTGACGTGGTCGAGGTGGCCGAAGATCGCCGGGTAGCGTTCGACGTCTTCGATCGCGGTCACGACGCGATCGTAGGCGACGTCCGCCTCCACCTCCGCGTAGCACCAGGGCAGACCCTCAGCGTCATGCGTGCAGGTGATGAGGGGCTCGGACTGGATCGGCGCCCATCCGGAGCCTGGGAGGTCGGGCCACGCGGCGAGAGCCGAAGGCACCAGGAGGCGTTGGACGGCCAGGGCGAGGAGGACGAGGGAGGGCATCGGTGCCTCCTTAGCCCGTGGCGCCGGGCACTTCGTCCGT
This sequence comes from uncultured Pseudomonadota bacterium, assembly GCA_903844155.1. Taxonomy (GTDB): domain Bacteria; phylum Myxococcota_A; class UBA796; order UBA796; family SXON01; genus CAIUMM01. The sequence goes on from CAIMSU010000298.1 coordinate 42,764, forward strand.
GCGGCTACGTGCCGTTCGGGCAAAGGCGCAATAACTGGGGCACAGAAGGAATTTGCCGTTGACGTCGCACCCCCGCTCGCTGAAGGCCGCTACCGGCTGTTGAGGATCCTTGGCGAGGGCGGGATGGCGACGGTCTACCGTGGCTTTGACGAGCGTCTTGAAGTCGAGCGGGCGATCAAGGTGCTGGCGCCGGCGTTGGCCGCGCGGGCCGACATCCGCAAGCGCTTCGAAACCGAAGCGCGCACCATGGCGAAGCTGCAGCACGCCAACATCGTGAGCGTTCAGGACGTCGGCACGGACGGCGATCGCGTCTACATGGTGATGGAGCTGGTGGAGACGGGCAGCCTGATCGACCACCTCGATCGGCACGGCGCGATGCCGCCTCACGCCGCTTGCGACGCGATCATCGCGATCCTGCAGGGCCTGAACGCCGCGCACAGCCGCGGGATCGTGCACCGCGACATCAAGCCCCACAACGTGCTCGTGACGCCCGATGGGCAGTTCAAGGTCGCGGACTTTGGCATCGCGCACGTCTCCGGGCCGGAGCGCTCGGCCACGCGCACGGGGATGGCGATGGGCACGCTGTCCTACATGGCGCCCGAGCAGCGAACCAACGCCAAGCAGGTGGACGGGCGGGCGGATCTGTACGCCGTCGCCGCCACGTTCTTCGCGCTGCTGACGAACAACGAGCCTTTTGAGCTGCACGCGGTCGATCACCAGGAGGAGATCTTCGCGGGGATCCCGGGTCCGCTCGTGGCTGTCATGAAGCGCGCGTCCAAGTTCCGCGCCGAGGACCGGTACCCGGACGCGGTGGCGATGATGACGGCGGTGCGGGAGGCCCGCGCCATGATCGGGCCGGACGGCGCCGTGCTCGACGGGCAGATGCCGGCCCCGAACCCCACGCTCTCGGCGATCACGGGGCAGGGGACTGCGCCGGTGCCGCCAACGCTCACCCCGCCGACCCCCGTTCCGGGTGCGCCCGCCCGCCCGATGCTCCGTACCGCTTCGGTGCCCGGCGGCGACACGTTCCAGGCCGACGAGTTCGAGGATGTCGAGCCGCCCGCCGCCGCCGCTCGGCCCGCGGCAGGGCCCGGCACGTGGATCCCAGACTCACCGCCGACTCCGAGCGCCTCCGGCCGCCCGATGGAATCGCCCGTCTCTGCAGGATCGCAGGGGGCGGTCGCCTCGGCCGTCCTCGCGCCCGTCGCCCCGCCCGTCGCCCCAGCCCGCCCCGAGCCTCGCACAGCAACAGCCGGCGATGGCAGCACGCTCTCCCCCTCGGCCGGCACGCGTCGGGATGACCCGTCGATGATCGAGGAACCGCGGGCATCGCGGGTGAGCCCGGTGGTGATCGGGGTCGGCGTTGCCGGCCTCGTCGGCGTGATCGCGGTGGTGGGCATTGCGCTCTGGGGCGGCTCCGGCGGAGCGACTCCCTCCGCCGTGGAGCCCGTCGCTACGGCCCCGGCCGCCACGGACGGCTCAGTCGTCGCCTCGCCCGAGCCCCCCGCCGCGCCCGTCGCCGCACCGGTGTCGTCGGCGCCTCCGGCTGCTGCGCCCGTCGCCCCCGCGCCCGTCGCCCCGCCGCCCGCTGCTGCCAAGCCAGCGTCCACCGCGACGACCACGGCGTCAAAGTGGCCAAAGGCCGAGGTCGAAAAGATCCCGGTTGTGGCGCTGCCGGTCGCCGCCCAGCCTGTCGCCGCGCCGTCAGCCCCGGTTGCGTCGCAATTGCTCACGGTGAACGTGATCCCGTACGCGACGGTGTCGGTCGACGGCAAGGCCCAGCCGCCGGGGGCATGGACGGGGACGGTCACGGTCGGGCCGCACCACGTCGTCATGACGACCGCAGACGGTCAGACCAAGGCGCTGGACGTGACGGTCAACGCCATGGCGCCAAAGCACTTCTGCTGGGAATTTTCGAAGGAGTCTGAATGTTCGCATTGATCTCCCTGGCTTTCGCGGTGGACACGGTCGTCTACCCGGGCGGGAATCCGGCCGAGGCGCAGAAGCGGGTCGAAGCTGCCACCGGCGCGGCGGCCACCGACCTGCGCGCAGTGAGCGTCGCCGAGCTGATGAAGGGCCACGCGCCGACGGGCCTGACCGGCGCTCACGTGCAGGTGTGCAGCGGTACGCCCACCTCCAGCGACGCGATGAAGACAGGCCTCACGCGAGCAGAGGGCTCGGTCAAGTACGTCGAGTACGTGTCCGCGCGCGCCGCTCTCGACGAAGCGATCAAGGATCTCGACTGCCTCCAGGGCGCCGTCGATCCGGCGTTGGCCTCGAGAGCGTTCTACCTGCGCGGCATCGTGAACGCGGCCGACGGTGATCAAGCAGCCTCCAGGGCGGATTTTCGACGAGCACGGCTGTTCGCGCCCGCGATGGCGTGGGACTCCAATTTTGCGCCGAGCCTGGAGCCCAACTTCGACGCCATCGCCAGCGAGATGAAGTCGGCCCGCCCCGTCACGCTCTCGGTGCTCCCGGCGCCTGCGGACGGCACGTTCCTCCTCGACGGCCAGCCTGCGCACTTGATCAACGGCGCGGTCGGCATCGCCGATGGTGAGCACTACGTGCAGCTCACCGGCGCAGCGCCGGTCACGCTCACCCTGAACGTCGACAGCAACTCCTCGCCCACCATCGTGATCCCCAGCGCCGTCGGCCCGGAGGTGCTCGACTGGGCCAGCGACAGCGAGAAGCGCGGCGCGCTGACCGCCGTCCTGGTGAGCGCGCTCGGCACAGACGGCGTGGTCTACGTGGTCAACCCGGAGGTCGTCTGGCGGGTGAAGCTCGGCGGCGCAGCGTGGGACCTCGTGACGACCAAGGGCGAGGGAGTGGCGACCGCGCCTGCAGCCGGCAAGACGCCCACGAAGCCACCGGCTGCCGTGAAGGCGCCTGCGGCTGTCGCCCCGCCGACCCCGGTCGTCAAGCCCGCTCCCGCCCCCGTCGTAGCGCCTGTCCCCGCGCCCGCCGCCGCGCCCGCCCCGCTGCCGACCACGTCCGCGAGCGTGCCATCGCCCCGCAAGCACAGCGCTGCCGGCCCCGTCCTGATGGTGATCGGCGGCGCGATGGGCGTCGGCGGCGGGATCGTCGGCATCCTCGGCCAGGAGAAGATCGACACCGCCGCCGCGACCGCCAAGAGCTATGGGACCGGGCGAACGCAGGCCGAGACGGACGCCTTCAACCTGGCCGCTGGCAAGGGCCAGACTGAGGCCCTGCTCGGGTTCATCCCCGCTGGGGTCGGCGCCGCGCTGCTCGCGACCGGCGTCGTGGTCACCGTCAAGTTCTGACGGCGGTCGGCTCCGGGCTGGATTCGGCGCTGCCGAGGCCGATTACGGCGCCGCGCTCACGCTCGCAAGCCACACGTCGCCCATCATCGCGATCTGCTGCATCGTCGTGTAGCCGGCAACGCTCACGTTGTGGATGCCGCTGCCAAACGTGAGCACGTACAGGTTCATCTTGCTGGAATCGCTGACGAAGCTGGAGGACAGCATCACCGCCGGGTCGTCGGGCGAGGGGTAGACGCGCGCGTCGTCGCCAATCACGACCTGCGTGGAGTCGCCCATGCGATCCCAGGACAGGCCGCCGTCGCCGGAGTGCTGGAAGGTGCGCGTGCCATCGGAGCCGTCCGTGATCGCGTAGATGACGTTGGGATCGGCCGGCGAGAGGCCTACGCGGACGCCCGCGACCGGGCCGCTCTCGATGCCGTAGAGGGTGCTGCTCACGTCGTCCCAGGTGGTGCCGCCCGTGTGGCTCGTCTGCACGCCGCCCTCGCCCGCGATCGCGACCTGGTCGAGGTTTGCGGGGTTGACGCTGCCTGCGACCGCGGTGAACGGCAGGCTCCCGGCAATGGCCCAGGTGGCGCCGGAGTCGTCGGAAGTCGCCACGCCGGCCGCCTCAACGCCCCGGATCCGGCCCGTGCTCACATCGATGGTGGGCGGGTCGACGAAGGGCTGGAGGGTGTCAAAGGGCGTCCAGCTTCCGCCGACGTCGTCCGACCACGCCCCGGCGCTGGAGGCCCGGTCAAACGCGTAGACCCGGTCGCCCGCAGCGACGAGCGCCCAGTCGCCAGTCGCGGGCAGGTTGCCGGTGTCGCTCCAGTTGCAGCCCGTGTCCACCGAGCTCATGACCTGCCCGCCGTAGACGGCGATCATGCCGGTTGCACCAGCCACAGGTCCGGCCACGCCGGTGGTCTTCGTGCTCGTGGACGGCGCTTCGGTTGGGGCGTGGAGGTCGTCCCCGCCGCTCTGGTAGCGCAGGACGCCGCCGTGCGAGCCGCGCACCCGCCCGCAGATGCCGGCGGTGTCGCTGTCAAACGAGTGGGTGAGGTCGGTGGACTTGCCGGTGCAGCCGGCCGAGAGGGCGAGCGGCAGGGCGACGAGGAGGGGCCTGGCGAAGGAGCGCATACGGGCGGGCTAACCTGCTCGCCATGGAGGGCGCGGACGGCCGGTTAGAACCCTCCAATGCACCCCGTCCCCAACTCCCCCGAGGAGCGCGTCGCCTTCCACAAGCTCCAGGATCACCTCCCTGACGTGTTCCGGCGCGTGACGACCGACAGGCGCCAGCCCCAGACCGTCGTCGTCGTCCCCAGCCTCTCGCTCGACGCCCAGGAGCTCGCGAAGGTGACCGGCGTCCACCACTACGAAGAGCGCATGCTCTACATGCTTATGCTGCTTCGACGCCCAAAAACGCGCGTCATCTTCGTCACCAGCCAGGCCATCGACCCCATCATCATCGACTATTTCCTGCACCTGCTCTCCGGCGTGCCGAGCTCGCACGCGCGCGAGCGCCTCTTCCTGTTCCATTGTTCAGACGCCTCAAAGCTCCCGCTCACCCAGAAAATCCTCGCCCGTCCCCGCCTGATCGAGCGCATCAAGGCCTCCGTCGCCGACTACGACAACGCGCACCTCGTCTGCTTCAACACCTCCCCGGCTGAGCGCACCCTCGCCGTCCAGCTCGGCATGCCGCTCTACGCCAACGACCCCGACCTGGACCACCTCGGCACCAAGTCCGGCTGCCGAAAAGTATTCCGCGAAGCTGGCGTCCTCTTCCCGGAAGGCTTTGAGGATCTCCGCGACGGCAACGACATCACCGAGGCCCTCGCGCGGTTGAAGGAGTCGGACCCGAAGATGAAGCGCGCCGTCGTGAAGCTCAACCACGGTTTTTCCGGCGAAGGAAACGCGCTTTTCTACTTCGACGGCCCCCACGCGGGCGACGGCCTGGGCGACCGCACTGGCCGCTCGATGCGCCGCTGGATCGCGTCGCGCCTTCCAAACTTGAGGTTCGAGGCGCCGAACGAGCACTGGGAGCGCTTCCACGAGAAGTACAAGGAGATGCGCGGGGTGGTCGAGGCGTTCGTTGAGGGCGAGGTCAAGCGCAGCCCCTCGTCCCAGAACCGGGTGAACGCAGTCGGCGAGGCGATGCCGATCTCGACACACGACCAGGTGTTGGGAGGGCCAAGCGGGCAGGTGTTCCTCGGCTGCACGTTCCCCGCGGACGACGCGTACCGCATCGAGATCCAGAACTACGGGTTGGACGTGGCGAAGGTGCTGGCGTCCAAGGGCGTGCTCGGGCGGTTTGCGACAGACTTCGTGTCGGTGTGCGAGGAGGGGGTCTGGAAGCACCACGCGATCGAGGTGAACCTGCGAAAGGGTGGAACAACCCACCCCTTCTTGACGCTCCGCTTCCTGACAGACGGCACCTACGACGCCGAGACGGGCCTCTTCCATAGCCAATCCGGCCGAGAAAAGTACTACTACGCCTCCGACTCCGTCCACTCGGACCACTACAAGGGCATCGGCCCCGCAGACCTCGTCGACATCGCCGTCAACGAGGAATTGCACTTCCACTCCACCACCGAACGCGGGGTCGTCTTCCACCTCATTGGCGCACTGTCCGAGTTCGGCAAGCTCGGCATGGTCTGTATTGGCGACAATCATCGCCAGGCCGAGTTCCTCTACCGGAAGACGCGCGGGGTGCTGGATAGTGTGACGAGGAAGTGATCGGCTGGGACGCCGTCGGTGGCCTAAGCGCCGGGGGGTTTTCGATCGGGTTCTTGCTTGGCCGGGTTGGGCGGCGAGGGGTGCTCGCCGGTGTAGTGACCACGTTGATCCTGCTCTACCTTCCGACGTCGGTGTGCCTCGGACCTCCGGGCTGGATGCACCCTTTTGTCAACGCGCGCCAGTATTTTCCGTTCATCGTGATCGACTCGGGCTGCTTCGGATTTTGCGGGGGCGTCGTGAGCGGCTACGCGAATCCTTCCAGGGCGCGGGTGTTGATCTACCCGGCGTTGGTAGGGGTGTTCGCGCTGCTCTGCGCTGCCGCTGAGCTGCAAAGCGCCGTGCACGACCACGCGTGGCAACCGGTGCACGACGACGGCTGGTATCTATGCCATGACGACCCCCTCCCAACCCAAGCCGAAGGCCCCGGCTGGGTCGGCGGCGATACCGACGCCTGGGGCCACGTCCTCGTCTACACCCTCGCGGCCGACGGAAAAAGCGCCACCCTCGCCAGCAACGGGCCCGACGGTCAGCCCGGCACGGCCGACGACCTGGTCTGGGAGGCGCCGCGCGATTGTGACTGACGCGCGCGGGGGCCCCATGGTGCCTCTTTTGGCGCCCTTTCGGACTCATGGTGTTCGGTTTGGCGCGCCCCCCGCTCGCTCGCCCGCTTCGTCGCACCACCGGGCCGAACGACCTCCACCCTCCCACCAGCCAACGCCGATTTTTCCGTGCCCCGTCCGGACGCGAGCCGTGGGGGCAGCCCGCGCCGCGCCTCCGGACCTCCGCGCCCCCGCTGACGCGCCAAGATCCGCACCTTGACTCGCGGGTCGCGCCAAAAAGCACCCCATGACCCCTCCCGCGCGCCCAACCACCCCCCGCTCGGGTCCTCTCGCATCCTTTGGGCGGCTCGGTCGGCCCTTCGCCGATCCAGACGAAGACCGTGGAACGCCGCGTTGCCCCCACGCCGTTCCCGGGCGTGTCGTTCAGAAAGGAAGCACGAACGCGCTGATCCACGTGGTGACCAGCGTCAACACCGGGAAGGCGACCCGCAGCGCCGCCTCGGCGATGACCGCCCGCAATTTCTGCCGTTCCGCTGCCCGGCGTGCCCCGTCGTCACCTTTGCTGCCTGTCAGGTTCCGCGCCAGCAACGCCCGCAGCTCCGCCAGGACCGGCAACGCCCGGATCCCCAGGAGCGTCGCCCCGATCACCCCGACAACAAGCCCGCCCTGCGGCGAAGGTCCGGCGATCAGCGGGCCCACGACTGCCGCGATGTACCCCCACCGCCCCAGACGCAAGGCCCAGACCGGTCGAAAACGCCCCGCCTCGGCGGCCAGGGCCGGGTTGAAGTCGCCGGTGAGCGCGATCCCGTGGGCCTCCACCGCGGCCCTCAGCTCCGCCGCGCCCTCCGAGCAGAGCCGGCGGCGGATCACGGGCGCGCTCTCCGGCTCGGTCGTCCACAGGGTGATGACGTTGTCACTCTCCAACGCCCGTAGTTGCAGGGCCTCCTGTGGAAAGCTCGTGCCCTTCGTGTGAATCTGCCACGCGAACCCTGCGGCGCGCGCGCCCACCCACGGCACAAGAGCCCGCTGCCACAGACCATCCCACTCGCTCACGCCGGCCTCGTCCCAGGTCACCCGCGCGCCATCCGGTTGGCGTGCGCGCAGGATCAAGCAGGGAACCACGGAGGGCCCCAGCAAGACAAGCGCAAGCCCCGCGGTGGTCGCTACGGCGACCCCGAGGTCGTCCAGAAGGCCCGGCCGGTTCGACAAATCCGGGTTGAACCAGACCATCAGCATCCCGGCCCAGGTCAAGGTGGGGATGGTCGCGAAGAGCCCGGCGACGACCAGACCGCCGTACTGGGCACCACCGAACACCAGAGGGATGCTGCCGGTTGGCGCGATGACGGGCGGTTCTCCGCGCCTCGGCATCAAAACGTCCCGGAGACCACCAACCGCCCCGGCCCAAAGGTCAGCTCCGCCCTGGCGCTGCGGCGGCTTTCGCTGGTCCCGCGGAGCGCGACGCCGACCACCAGGCACGGCAGCCCTAGGACCACCCCGGCTACGCCGGCCCCCATTGCCGCAACGCCGAAGACAGAGGCAGAGCAGTCCGTCCCATTCAAGTCACAGCCCGGTGTCCCCTCGACCAGGCCGAAGCCCGCCAGGCCCGTCAAAAGGCCCGCGCCGACGGCAAATTCGCCCGTCTTCGTAACGACGATCGCCGCGTGCGTCCGGCCGCGCCATCCCGGTGCCGACGACGGCGCTGGCAGCGGTAAGTCCTGGGCCAGTGCCAGCGCGCAGAGCGATGGGATCATTTCCCGCCAGTATCGCGACGCTCGTCCCGGTCCCGAAACCACTCTGCCGCACCCGTGCTATCTTCCCCGGGCGAGGCCCCGTTGACCCTGCTCCTCCTCCTCCTGTCGGCCTCCCGCGCGCACGCGGACTGCCCGACTGCCTACACGGGCGCGACCCTCGTCAAGGACCTCGGCTCGGTCCAGTCCGCCCTGCGAAACCTCGACGATAGCGCGTTCGGCGCGTCGGGAAAAAGCCTTGAGGCAGGCCTTCCCTGCCTCGACATGACCGCCCCGCCGCAGCTCTTCGCCTCGGCGTACCGCTACCTCGGCGCCGTCCACTACATGGTGAACAACGACCCGGAGGGCGCAAAACGCTGGTTCCGGGCGTCGTTGGAGCTGGACCCCACCTACCAGTGGGACGCCCAGGAGCTCGACCTGAACCACCCGATGCGCGCGGTCTACGAAGCCGAACGCCCGAACGCGCCGGCCGAAGGGGATCGCCTGCAGGGCAAGGATCTCGACGTTCCGGCAGGGTCAAGCTACCTTCTTGACGGGCGGGTGCTCGTCGAGCCGCGGGCGACGACCGGGCGCCCGCACCTCCTCCAGGTCGCCGTCACCGGGAGTCGTCATGCCGACCACACCTGGCTCGTCGACGGGAACAGCTTCCCGGACGAGGTCCTGCGCGTTCCGCCGCCGGTCGTCGCTGTCGCGGAGGATCCGAAAAAGACCAGCAAGACAGCAAAGACAACGCCGAAGGCGACGACGCCCGTCGCAACCCCGACGCCAGTCGCCAGGACTACGCCCGCTCCCGTCGCCAAGGCCGACCCAACAAAGCCGACAACGCCCGCGCCCGTGGCCAGCACCCCCACCGCGAAGGCGGAGCCGACGAAGACGACAGAGCCGACGAAGACGACAGCGCCAGAGCCGGTCGCGAAGGCCGAGCCGGCGAAGACCCCGACGACAAAGCCCGATACAAAGCTCGCGAAGGCGACGGCGGTGACGGGCGAGGATGGGGTGCAGCACATGGTCGTCAAGCGCACGCGCCCCGCCGAAAAGACGCCGCTGTTGATCGTCGGCGCGGTCGGCCTGGCCTCGGCTGCCGGGCTTTACGCGTACTCCTGGAAGCTCGACCAGGACTTCAACGCGGCGACGACCTCGGACGATCTCACGCGCTTGCAGGCTCAGAATCACGCGTTCGTGATCGCCTCCGGGGCGTCGCTGCTGGTCGGCGCAGGCATCGGGTACTGGGGCGTGATCCTGGACGGCAACACGGTGGGGTTCAGCGTTGGCGGCCGATTCTGATCCGCGATCCGGGCCCTGGACCGGACGAAGCGGGCGAGTGTACGTGCGGGACGAGGGCGACGGCCGCGAGGGCGGGATGGCCAGCATCCTCCGGGTGCGACCCGTCGGAAAGCCCGCTGGGGACTCGCAGGCCGAGGCAGGCACCCTCCTCGCGCTGAAGCTCGCGCGGGAGGACGAACCCCTCTCGACGGAGGCGTTGCATCGCGAGACTGAGGTGTTCGTCACGCTTCGTGGCGCGCAGGGCATGCCGCCGTGCCCACGGTTGCACGATGTGATCGCGTCGGCGCGGGATGCCGACCGGGTGATCGCGCTGGTGATGGAGTGGTGCCCGCACGACATGGAGCGCTGGTGGGCGGAGGTTCACGGGCGCCCCTGGGCGTTCTCGGAGCTGTGTGAGGCGCTGGCCGAGGTTTGCCAGCGTCTCGTCGAATACCAGCGCACGTGCGCCGCTTCGGCGGGGCAGCGGGTGGCGCACTCGGACGTCAAGCCCCGAAACCTGCTGCGGGCCCAGGACGCGCGCTGGCTGCTCACGGACTTTGGCGCGGCGAAGGCTCGGGACATCGCGGCGGGTGACTGGAGCGCTACCCGGGTGATCCTCGGGACGGAGAGCTTCATCGCGCCGGAGGGGTTGTTCAACGCCCGGAAAGCGCAGCCGGAGGCGATGGACATCTGGTCGGTTGGCGCGACGTTCTACGCGCTCCTGCGCATGCACGCGCACCTGCGGGACGGCGGCCGGATGCCGCTGAACGGGACGCACTCGAGCCAGTTTCGCTCGCACCGGGTCGCGCTGGTCTCGGACCTGCATCAGCGAAAGCCGGCGTTGTTCATTGACAAGCCGCTCGACGCCACCCAGTTTGCGAGCCACGACCGCCTGCCGGACAAGGACCGCACGGCCATCGCTGACGCGCTGAAGCAAAGCTTCGCAGAGGATCATCAGGCTGTCGTCATCGAGGCGACGATCGTGCTGATTGAACGCGCGATGCAGGTGGATCCCGCGGCGCGGTTTCCGGACGCTTCGCAGATGGGAGAGGCCCTGGTCGCCTTGAGCCGCCTTGCGCGGGTGGATGTCGGTCTGGACGCCACTCGGGTGCTCCGCGCCGCAGACATGGGTGCCGGCGCGCTGGAGGCGCTGCGGGCGGGTCCAAAAAGCAAGGCTCCCGACTACGTGCTTCCTCGCCTCGACACCAACGATCTCGAGGAGATGGGCCCGCCGAGCGACGTGCCGGGGCTCCCGGAGAACGACCTCGATGAGATCGCCCCGGACGCGACCGGGGTTCGCGCGTTGGCCCCGCCGCCGCCCGAGCCGGTGAAGCCAACCCGGTCCGCGAAGGAGGCGAAAACCGCGCCATCCCCCGACCCCACGGTCTCGGTGGTCGTCCCTCGCGGTCCAGGCGCCAGCGCCGCGCCTGCCTCGCCGCCCCTGGTTGCCGCCACGACGCCGGCCGCGCCCGTCCCGGCACCCCAGCCGGTGAACCGAGCCGCCGGCCGCGCTTCCTCGCCTCCGACCACGCCTGCCGCCGAGGCTGGGAAGCCCGCAACGCCGTCGTCGCCGAAGGCCTCGTCGCCGCCGACGTCGTCACCGCCGGCTACGACCGACGAGGCCGAGCGCGCAAAGGTGGTGCTTGTTGGCGGGAATGCCCGCCCCGCGCCGCTCACCATCGCGCGTGGCGCTGCCGATGAGCCCGCCCCGGAGCCGTCTGAAACGCGGATGAAGGCGCCGCCCGCGCCGCCCGCTGTCCCGCGTGACGCTCGACCCGAGGGCGTGCGGATGTCCAAGCGCATCGCCCCGCGCCTTCCGGGGTGGCTGGCCGTCGGGATCGCCGTGATCGTCTGCCTGCAATTGATCAGCATTGGGCTCCAGATCACCGAGCTGTTGATCACTGCCCGCCATGAGTCCGCCGCGGTCGCCGCTCCCCCGGCCACGGTGTCGCCGCGCCCGTTGCCGCCGGCGCGGTAGTCTCGACCACGGCCGGCCCGTGCCAGCCCCGGTTACCACGGGGCATGCGAATCACCCGCGTCTACACCCGCACCGGCGACAAAGGCAACACCCGGCTCGTCGGCGGCCAGGAGGTCCCGAAGGACCACATCCGCATCGCCACGTACGGCACCGTGGATGAGCTCAACGCCATCGTCGGCATCATCCGGGCGTTCTTGCGCGAACCGCCGTTCTCCGATGACGCCCTCTCCGTCGCCCGGGGCACGCTGGACGTCCAGCTTCACGCCATCCAGAACGACCTCTTCAACGTTGGCAGCGACCTCGCCACCCTGCCGGGCGATCGTTGGCCGGGCATGTACCGGGTGGGCGGGCCGGACGTGACTCGGCTGGAAGGCTGGATCGATGTGTTGAACGCTGAAGTTGGCCCGCTCGTCGAATTCATCCTCCCGGGTGGGGGCAAGGTCGGCGCGTACTTCCACCAGGCGCGGACCGTCTGTCGGCGCGCTGAGCGCGAGTGTGTCGCGCTGATGCGAGCGGGACCCCCGGAGGTCCTGGCCGACGGCGCCACCGAGCAGCCGGGCGAGGGCGCGATGCGGTACCTGAACCGACTCTCCGACTACCTGTTCGTGGCCGGACGCTGGGCCGCGAAGCAGGCGAACGAGCCCGAGCCGCTCTGGGAGCGCCCCAAACCCGCGGTCTGACACCCGGAGGCGGCAAGCGCAAACGTCGTCGCCCGGTTAGGGCCCGCACCCCAGCGAGCACCCCTTGAGCACTGAAATCCCGCGCACCCTCATCGACGGACTTCGCACCTCGGAGCCCACGAAGATCCACGCCCTCGTCGGCGACGTGCTGCGGCACCACATCGAGTCCATCCATCCGGCCTGCGTTGCAGACCTCTTCGCGCTCTCCGAGCTCACGCTGCCGACCAGCCTCTCCGCCGATCTCCGGGCGTGGACCAGTCGCGCCTGTCAGGAGCTTCGCGACATGCCGGACAACGGCACCCGCGGCGCCTGGCTCGACGAGCTTGGGGCGCTGTCCGCGGAGAAGGTGCCTGCACGCCTCCGCGAGACAGTCAAAGGCCTGCTCGCCGGCTCCGGCGGCGCTGTCGTCGAGCAGATCGAGGGCCTCGCGGTCACCTGGGCCGGCACGCCCCCCGAGGCGATCGTCCTGCCGAAGAAGCGCGCGGCCGCCAAGGCTGCCGAGACCACCACCCGCGGCGCCGACGGCATGCTGGTCAAGTTGCCGAAGGCGGCGCCGAAGCCCCGCGTCGCCAAGGTCGCCAAGACCCCCGCGGCGCAGGTCGACCCGCGTCGTGCGGAGTGGGTCCGCGAGGACGCCGTCACCCGCCTCAACTCCTCGGAGTACGCCGAGCGCGGCCTGAAGGAGAGCATCTTCCTCGGCGGTATCAAGCACCGCTCGCCCTTCAAGGACATGACGGACGAGGAGATCAAGGTGCAGCTCCGCAAGCTCGAGCGCGAAGGCAAGGTCAAGCACACCGGCGAGCGCTGGCTGGCGCGCTGAATCGGCTCGGCGGCGTCACCACGATCCGCCCGAGTGCCCCGAGTCGCCTCCGCCCACGTCGGAGCCCCCGCCTCCGGACTCCCAGTCGCCTGCATACCCGCCTCCCGGCGGGCTCCGGCCGAATCGCCCTCCGCGTCCGCGTGTGGCGAACGAGAGGATCGCGATGCCGCCGATGATGGCCCACAGCGCGTAGGTCGTTGCGGTGCGCTCCAGCGCTGCCCAATGGGTTGGCGACGCTGCGGACGCCGCGATCGCCGCCACGCCGTCCGTCCACTTGCCGGCCTTGAAGGCGTCGTTGCCGGCCTCGCGCACGTCGTCAAAGTCGCCTGCCGCTACGCCCACGCCGCTGCCGAACACAACGTCCGTGTGCCGATCCTCGGGGTCGACGGCGATGACGAGCACATGCTCGGAGGTCTTGAGCGCGGCGGCATCTGCGGACAGGCCCGCGAGGGTGGGCTTTGTCGTGTCGATGAGGACGACGGTGTCGAAGGCGTAGGGGGCGACGTCGGCGCGAAGGGCGGCCTCGTTCACCCGAGCGGCGTCGCCCTGAATGGTGAGCGAGCCAGCGAACGCGAAGGGAACGAGCAGCATGGTCCTACATCCCGTCGCCGTAGTACAGGTAGACGACGCCGCTGTTCGCGGCGCTTCCGGTCGCGTTGTAGGCGCCGATCGCGAGGTCGGAGTTGCCGTCGCCGTTGAAGTCGCCGGCTGCGGCGCTCACCGCGTAGTCGTTGGCGTTGGTCCCGTGGAACGCAACGGTCGCCCCGTCGCTGGCCGCCTTTGACCCGCGAACGTCGGTCGGGAGCACCCACACCGAGCCGCGGCTGTCGGCGTCCTCGACCCCCACGCCGCTCACCAGCACCTCGGAGACGCCGTCGCCATCAAAGTCTCCGCCGCGCGCCACCTCAAACCCGAAGTTGCCGCTGGCGACCTCGCCCGTATACGTCCCGCGCGCAAACCCGAGGCCCTCGTCGCCCGAAAACGGCCCGGTCATCAGGTACACGGCTCCTTTTTGCGAGGTACCCGCGTAGTCGCCGATGGCGAGATCGCCGTAGCCGTCGCCGTCGATGTCGCCGAGCCCTGCGAGGCTGTCCGGCATGTAGCCGGAGCCCTGCACGCCCGCAGTGCCGATGACGGCCTCCGCGGTCTCGTCTGCGTACCCGACCCCGCAGGCCGGGCCGGCGATCACGTAGACGAGGCTCTGGTTTCCCGACCCGAACCCGCCGACGACGAGGTCGTCGAGGCCGTCGCCATCCGAGTCGGGGATCACGGCGACGGAATAGCCGAATCCGCTGTTCCCCTGCAGATACCATCGCCCGTCGGCCGCAGCCCCCGTCCCGGAGCCGTGGGCCGGGTCGAGCCACACGAAGGCCGCACCGCTACGCCCGCCCGAGCTGGTGTCGCCCGCGGAGCCGACGGCGAGGTCGCTCAGGCCGTCGCCATCGAGGTCCCCGCCGCTGATGTCCCGCCCGAAGGAGTCCTGGTTGGTGATCCCCGTCCAGAGATCGGAGGCCGTGGTGACACCCCCGCTCGCCGGCCCGTCCCAGAGATCCACCTCGTTCGCCGGATAACCCGATGCGCCGGCCGCAAAGTCGGGGACGCCGTCGCCGTCCGCGTCCGCGAGCGCGGCAACGTCAACCCCAAGCTGGTGGGCCGTCGACGACGAAAACGTCGCAACCGCGCCCGTCGCCGAAGCCACGCCCGGAGCGGGAGACGCGACCAGGAGCGCCTCGCCCTTCAGCCCCTTCGCCCCGTTCGCGCCGACCAGCAGGTCGTCCTTCCCATCGGCGTCCGCGTCAATCACGGCCAGCGACGCCCCGAAGTAGTCGTCGGCACCTGTGCCGTCGATCTCGCCCGCTGCCGTTGACATGTCGACATCTCCGGAGAGCCCGCAGGCCCCGGCGGAGCCGTCGCAGTCGTCGTCCTTGCCGTTGTTGCAGATCTCGGTCGCGCCAGGGTGCACGCTGGCATCCGCGTCGTCGCAGTCGCCAGCGGCCACGGTGTAGCCATCGCCGTCTGCGTCGGGGGAGGCCGTGTCGGTGTCCGAGTCGGTATCCGTGTCCGTGTCGGTGTCCGAATCGGTGTCGGCATCCGTGTCGGAATCGGTGTCCGTGTCTGCGGAGCTATCGGCGTTCGTCGCGGAGTCTGCCGCGGAGCTGTCAGTCGCCGCGTGGTCCTTGGAGCGGCAGCCGGTGGCGGCCAGGAGGGCGAAAAGCAGCATGGCCCGGTCCGATGTCAGGGAGGCAGTGTAGCATGCGGCGTTCGGTGGTTGGGTGGCCAAGGAGAAGGCGCGACTTCGTGCCCCGCACGAAGCGTGCCTTCGACGCGGTCAGCAGCGGTCGCGCTCGCCCGCAGCGGCGCAGGTGTGGACTCGTCAAGGGAGGTCACGAACGCGCGCAGTTGGTCGAAAGCCAAGGCGCGACGAGAATAAACAGCCATCACCGGACCGAAGGGGCCGGTGTTGGCTGGCCAGGACGATCATCTGGGTGCTGGACGAACAAGGGCGAGCTTGTCGAGGGTCTCAAGGTCCTGTGTGATGTCGGCCGATGACACGCGAACAACCGGGACTCCGTGCTCGCGAACGAGGTCCAGGAATGCGGACGCCGCCAGACCGAGCGCTCGAGCGGCCGCGCGCCACGTCATCCGCTCGCTCCGGACCGCGTCAAGTACCAGTAGAACGCGGGCACGCTCGCCCGCGCCCGAGTCGGCGAGCGCGCTCGGGACGGAGATGGTCAATTGAACGGAGTCGGCGTGCATGGGCTCAGTGTAGTCCCCCTACCGGTCGGGTGCGACAAGCGCGTGCGGCAACGTGGGCTCCGATCGCCGCTTGTACTTGAACAAGTTGCGTTCTTCGAGCGAAAACCCGAAACGCCCGCCCCTCCAAGCCGGAAAAGCGGGCGTTCGCAGGTCTGGTGGGCGCTAAGAGAGCACGTTCGAACTTTCTGCTACACGCCGGATCCGGAGGTCAGGGTGCAGATGGAAACGTTCAAGCTGATGTTTTCGGGGACGGGTAGGAATCCCTCGCACGACTATGTCGCACCCACGTGCAGCGCGTAGAGCACCGGATGCCCGTCGTCCGCGGAGGAGCCGAGCACCATCGGCTCGCCGTCGACCATGAACATCATGAGGGGGTGGAGGTCGCCTGGCGCGCCTACGCTCCCGCCGAAGGTGATCGTAGGCGTGTCGCAGGGGTTGTTCGGGAGTCGCCATTCACCCGCGATCGGGTCGAGGAGGACGGGGGTGTGGTCCTCGGTGTCGCTCAGCCACAGTTCGCCCACGTCCGGGATCGTCACGAAGCCCGACACAAAGTCCTGTTCGCCTGCCAGCTCCGTCCACTCCCCCGCCGCGGTGAGCAAATAGACCCCATCGGAGCGACCGACCTGCAGTCCGTCGGTCGTGGGTTGAAGCGACGATATCTCCGCGTCGTTGGGGATGTCCGTCGCGACTCCGGTGTCGAGATCCCACGCCCGCAGCCCGCCGGTCAAGCCATCGGCAACGTACAGCCGACCGTCCATCACGGCCGCGGCTGTCGCGTAGTACTCCGGCAGGCCGGCGAGCCCGAGGTTCGTGGACGTACCCGCCCGGGGATCGATGCGGAACGCTTCGGAGGCCAACCCATCGGCGCCCTCATTGGTGATCAACACCACGGGGGCGTCGTCCGAGGTCGCCAGTACGACGCCGTTGGCGTACGCGCTGTGCGTCGGGAGCTTGATCCCGGCGATGAAATCGCCGCTCAGGGGATCGAAGCGCAACACCTCGGGTTGCATGTTGTCGACGTCCGGATCGTACACGTCGGCGAGCAGCAATACCTCTCCGTCGAAGCCGGTCGCCCCGGTGATGTGGCCGCCATAAAGCCGCTGGCCATCGGCGGAAAGGACGTACAGAGGGTCCACTTCTATCGGTCGGGCGTCGATGCTCACCGTGAACGGCGTAGGATCGAACTGTGTCGTCGGGAAGTCGGAGTACACGACCTCCTGTAGCCAGGCATCGCCCGCGTCGATCCCCGTCACCATGCCGCAGGCGTCGTCGAGCGCCGCGGCCACGGCAAGGTCGCGGGGGCCTTTCGCACAGGCCCGCGCGAACGCCTCATGGGCGCGAACAGTCTCTGTTGGGTAGGAGAGACTCTCCTCGACGCTGTCTGGGGGAAACGCACCTGCCGGCCATGATGGCCGTAGATCCTCGTGGTAGTCGACCGCGTGGCACAGCTCGTGAACCACGGTCTCGTGCACCGAGCTGCTGTCGGCCTGCACGAGGATCGGGCTGCGGTCCCCCTGGTACCATCCGACCGTATCCGAGCCAGGCTCATCGTCCGGGACCTCGTCCAGTGCTTCGATCCCTGGCACGCAGACCCCCTCCCGGCCCGTCCATGTCGCGAAGTCGCTGATGGTGTCGCCGATCTCGGTCAGCACGTCGTCGCTCACGCCGCCATCCGGATCCTCGACCGTCATCTCCTCAAAAGTCGGGCATGGAGCGCATGCGAGCAGCCAAAGCAGGACCATCGCGGGACTGTACCACCGGAAGTGCCGCGGTGCCGACGAGCCTCGCGGCGCAGGTGGGACGTGGGTTTGGCTCGATTGCTGAGCCGCGGGGCCATCGCCGCGGGCGTGGGCGGCGACTATACTGCGACCATGTCCTCCACCTTCCACACCGTCGCGATCGAAGCGCTCAACCTGGATCAGGCCGATCGCCTGCGTCTCGCCGCCGAGCTGATCGACAGCGTGGAGGGACCGGCGGATCCCGGCTGGGAGCGAGCTTGGAGCGCTGAGCTCGACCGCCGGTCCGCCGCGGCGGATGCCCGGGAGGCTCGCGGAGAGCCCCGCGGGATCCCCTGGTCGGAGGTGCGGGCCGGCGTGCTGAAGCGGCTCGCGGAGCGATGAGCCTCCGGCAGGTGCTGCTGCCAGAGGCGGCGGAGGAGCTCCTTGAGGCATCCGAGTGGTACGAGGACCGTCGCCCGGGGCTCGGGGCGGAGTTCGTGGGAGCCGTTGAACATGCGATGAACGCGGCGGCGAATGCCCCTTTGGCTGCCGCTGCCTGGCCCGGCAGCCGTCGGCACCGCCGCCGCGTCATGGAACGGTTCCCGTACATCCTGGTGTACGAGCTCAGGGACGACGCTATCGAGTTCGTCGCGGTCGCACATACAAGCCGCGAACCTGGCTATTGGTTGAAGCGGAGCGCGGGGAGCCGTTAGGCTCGGACCTGTCGCTTGAACTCGAACAAGACCACTTCTACGCCCTGAAACCCGAAACGCCCGCCTCTCCACATCGGAAAAGCGGGCGTTCGCAGGTCTGGTGGGGGCTAAGAGAACAGGTTCGAACTTTCTGCTACACGCCGGGACCGGAGGTCAGGGTGCAGATGGATGTGTTCAAGCTGGTGTTCTCGGGGACCGGGATTGAGGCCAGCCGAGAAATCCTGCGTGTGAGGTGCGCGGCGAGCGACCGGACGGCGGTGGCAACGCTGGTCCGCCGTCCCGAGGGGATTATAGTGTAGACGTTATATGGCCTGCACGATATAGTCAACGCATGCCACGGCTGGCCTCCTTCGACGGAGTCGACATCTACATGTACTTCAAGGACCACGCACCGCCCCACGTGCACGCCTTCCACGGTGACGAAGAGGTTCTGGTGGTCATTCGCGACGGGTCCGTCTACGCCGGCGCGTTATCCAGCAACAAGCTGGGTTTGGTGCGGGACTACGTCGCGGCGAACGTCGAAGCGCTGCTTGCCCGCTGGGCCGCTTTCGGAGGTGGATGATGATCAAAGTCACGACCGTGAAGGCGCTGGCCGGGTGCAAGCTGGATCTCTCGTTCACGGACGGCACCCAGGGGGTAGCGGACCTCTCCGGGGACCTGGATGGTGCCCTCGGCCAGCTTGCCGACCCCGAGGTCTGGAAGCTCGCGCACGTCGAACGAGGCGTCGTCACCTGGAACGACGAACTGGACATCGCCCCCGAGTTTCTCTACGCCCGCGCACACCAACTCCAGCCGCCTCGGACGGGGGACGACGTCGCCGCCAACCAGCTCGCAGTCACGATGCGCGAGCTTCGCGCGTTCGCCGGGCGGTCTCAGGTCGAGGTGGCGGAGGCCATGGGAGTCGCCCAGGCCGAAGTGTCCCGACTGGAAGGCCGGACGGACACCAAGCTCTCGACGATCGAGCGATATGTGAAGGCGCTCGGCGGGGAAGTCGAGGTCGTGGCCCGCTTCGGGGATCGCTCGCTGCGGCTCCACATCGGTTGAGAGACGCCGGCTGCTTGAACCTTGAGATTTAGCCTCGCACGTCTAGAAACGCCGAACCCCCGCTTCCGGACTCGCCGAAAACGGGGGTTCAATTGTGCTGGTGGGGGCTAAGAGAACAGGTTCGAACTTTCTGCTTCGCCCCGGATCCGGAGGTCAGGGTGCAGATGGATCAGTTCAAGCTGATGATCTCTGGGACGGGGCTGGAAACCCGTGGGTGTGCGCGGCAGGATGTCAAGCCCGCTGGACATAACGCGGTCCCCGCCGAGCCGGAAGTGCCCCGCGTCAAATGCGCGGCGGTGGACAGGGTGGACCTGGTGCCCGTCGCGGCAGTCGTGGCACCGGTGCCCACGCCGCTCGGGGAGCGGGTCGGGGCGGGCGTCGTGAGGCGCAGGTTTCAATACTCGGGTTCAACGGGGTGATTCTCGGCGCGCGAGGTCCGGCGGCACCGGAAGCCCGCCGCCTGGACCAACCGGTCGGCCAGCCGGTCGCGGCTGGGGTCATTCGGAGGCGGCGAACGTGAGCGGGCGAGTGCAGATCGTATCGCTGGCGCGACGAGCGATACGATCTGCATCGAATCGCGGCTGTCCGCGTTCCCAGATCGTATGTATATGCGTTCCGATTCGCACTCAGTGCACGCCAATCTGAGCGCGTATCGGGCGGGTGAGCGATACGATTCGCACTCGTCGTCTCGACCGATTGACGATGATGCGAGACGATCCGCACTCGTCACGGTGAGCCGGAGGAGCATCCGATACGATTCGCACTCAGCGCGATAGGGGGGGCGGATGTCGCAGCGCGGTGCCCTTGCCCTCCTCGTGGATGAGCGTCAGCTCTCCGGACGACTGACCTTCAGCCGGGACGAGGTCAAGGACGAGCTGGGTGTCACTGGCGACGCCGTGAAGCAGGCCGTGCTGCGCCTGGCGAAGCATCGCCGTGTTGTCTCGCCGCGCCGCGGGTTCTACGTCATCGTGCCGTTGGAGGATCGGGAACGCGGCGCGCCCGCGCTGGAGCGGTGGCTGCCCGAGCTGCTCCGACACCAGGGGGTGCGCGCCAGCGAGACCGTCGTTGATGGCGACGAGGTGCTGGTCAGCGTCGACCGGGCGCAGCGGCCGATGACGTGTGGGTCGTGGCGCGTGCGTTTTCAGGTTCGAGGACGGGGCTGACGCGGGGCTGGCGTGCGGCCGACGTTCGGGCCGAGTGGCTGGGGGGCGATGAGCGGCGGCTGGAACCGAGCTGACGTTGCGGTCCCGCGTCCGGCGTCGGAGATTCCCGGCTGGCGTTGAGCTGGCGACCCTCACCGCGCGGCCGACGTCGCGAAGCGCGAGGCTGGCGTTGGGAGTTGGGATTCGGGCGGCTGGCACCACGGCTGGCGCGCGGCCGACGGCGTCAAGCTCCGGCTGGCGGCTTTGAAGACCGGGTATATTCCAAATATTCCATGGAATCATGGGGACTATTCCGGATCCAGATTTACAACGGAATCAGCCCGGCTCCGGCTCCGGCTCCGGCTCCGGCTCCCGGCTCCGGCTCCCGGCTTCCGGCTTCCGGCTCCGACCCTCCGATCTCCGATCCGGCTCCGCGCCCCTCCGCCCGGCTCCGCGGTCCTCCGCTTTCCGCTTCTTGGCTACTCGTCGCCGTCGCTAACCGAATTACCCCCTGCTACCGCCGAAGTATCAAGGTAGCGCCGTTGCTACTCGGGCACCGCCAGCCAAAGTAGCGCCGCGTCGAAGGCCCCGCCGTCGCGCTACGCTCCTACGCTCCCACACGGAGCCCCCATGCCCGAGATCGAAAACAAGCGCCTCAACTTCCCGGTCACCCGCACCCCGCTCACGGACGTGGACCCCACCGACCTCGCCGCTGTCCGCACCTGGCTGCTCGACTTCACGGAGCATCGCGTCCGCAACGAGGGCCGGCTCACCCCGAAGTTCCGATACCTCCATGACAAACAGCAGGAGCTGCTCGAGGTCGGCGAGCCCGAGCTGGGCGAGGAGCGCCACCACGCCATCTTCCTGCGCCACCTCGGGCAGCGTCCCGGGGTCCTTCGCCGGTTTCGCGAAGGGGAGCTGCTCATCGAGGTCGACGGCGCGCACCGTCGGGCCGTAGTGTTGATGGAGCTGGACGCCAACGGCCTGACCGACGCATGGTGGCTCGCCTGGCGGATGATGGGCGAGCGCGAAGGTCGCGTCGGTGTCTTCCACGGCGATTGGGTGGTCGCGGAGGGCGTCGGCGCGCTCATGTTCCCCGAGGCCTGTGCGGACTGGTTCCCGCGCGGAGAGGTCGTCACGTCGCAGATGTCCGAGACGCCGACCGAGCTGCCGATGCCGGAGATCCTGATGGCCGTCGCCGGGATGCTCAAGCCCATCGCGCAGGATCCGCTCGTCGCCTTGGAGGTCGTCGGGCACCTGACCGACGGGGAGATCGTGAAGAGCGGGCTGAACGGCATGCAGGTGATCGCCTTTCGCGGACTGACGGTCGAGCAGTTCCTGATCCGCGGCCGCACCATCCTGGACGTCGATGACCTGATCCGGGCGATTGCCCAGCAGGGCGACACCGACGCCATCGCCGCGATCGTCCCGGGCATCATGAACCTGGAAGGGCTGGATACCCGCGCGATCATCGCCGTCGCCGAGGTCCGTGATGGACGTCGCGCGCAGCGAGCGATGCCGGTGAAGCTCAAGCCGGACGGGACACTGGAGACTCCGAGGTTCTGGTTGGTGCCCATGCCGTCGCCGGAGCCGGGGAAGGGCTGGATCGGGGTGCCGCCGACCCAGGAGATCTCGATGTTCCCGATGCCCGCGAGGGGGCAGGAGATGGGAGAGGGGTAGGTAGGCCCACCGGGCGCCATTGCACCGAATTGCACCAGCCGGCCGCAAGCACCCCGCTTGCACAGGGCGCACGCAAGAACCGTTGTACGCAACCGTTGGGCCGTATCCGCCGGCCCGATCTGCAGCTAATCCGATGGTGAACCGGGCATCCAGCCCGCCAATCGAGGTCCTCCATGTCGCCGTCCGCCGCCGTTCTCCTGAAGCAACTTATCGACCGTAAAGACCAACCGCAGAAGGCGATCGCCCTTTCCTGGCTGGAGCGATGGAACGCGGTTGCTACCCGGTCACTCGCCCTGACCACGGTCAGCCCACGCCTGTCCAACGCACTCAGCGATCAGCTTGACGGCTGGCAGTTCTACTTCGGGACGCCCCTTCGCGCGTCGATCCTGCTTGAGGTGCTGGATGCGACCCCGGCAGAACGAGACGCACTCCTGCTCGCCGTTGCGGAGCGGCTCTCGACGACGGGAGCGGCGCGAGTGGCCATCGACATCCACGACCTGACCGGGGATCCCGTCGCGATGCTCGCAGAGATCGACCGCGTGGCGCTCGCCGACTCAGCGCTCCTTCCAGCCGTGGTCCTCCTCAGCCCCGAACAATACGGGAAGGTCCCGATGGCGTACAGCGAGCGGCAGGAACAGCTACGGCTTGTGAAGGTCCCGGACGACGCTGCGGGTGCGACTGCCCTCTCAGAGCACCCGTGCGCCCTCGTCCTGGCGTCGCAGCCGCCCCGGGATCCCGATACCGGTGGTGCGGTCATCGGGCGATGGGCCGCGATTGATTGGCAGAAGGGGAAGTTGAAGCTGGACCCCGAGGATGCGCTTGTGACCTTCAAACGAGACGGGACTCTGGCCGATCTTCCTCGCATAGTCTCTGTAAATCGGCTTGATGCACTCGGCGTTCCGCCGGAAACGCCGAAAGCCAGACTTCACGGGGCAGCGCTTCGAAAGCGGCTCTTCGCCATCAACGATGGGACCCTCGCCGCTCCGCCGGGGGTCCGGCTGGGCGAAGCGCTGGCATTCGGCATCGACGCTGCATCGACCGATGACGAGCGAGTCCGCGCCTCCCTACTCACGGCGGGGCTGCCGCCCGAGGTCTGTGTCGATGCGCCGGACCTCGGTCGGGCGCTGGCTCGCGCGGAACTGCGACCAACGGCGCCCGCGGTCTACCTCGCGGATGGGGTCTGGCATCTGCTCAACGCTCCCGCACCAGCCAGCCTCGCCGGGCACGCCCGTGTCAGGCTCCACGCCGCAACGGCAGGCGCGACCGCATTGCAACGCCTCTCTCTGGCTGTCACCGCTCGCACTTCAGCGGACTGGGAGTTGGATCCGCGCTTGGAGACCGCGATGGCGAGCGTGGGCGGCGATGCTGCGGCGCTACGGCACGCTCGGAGCTGGCTGGTCTACGGCGGGCACTGCTCGGTCAGTCCGGCCGTTTCCGTCTCAGACGCCGCAGGTGCGCTTTCGCGCCTGCTGTCGCATCCAGCCCCGAACGCCGAGCTTCGGGTGACGCAGCTCGCTGTGGCGAAGGAGGTGCGCGCCGCAGTCCTCCTGTCCACACGGGTCCCGGACCGTTTGAAGCAGGAAGTGTGGTGCCAGGTGCCGTCGGTGGGCAGCACTTTCTGGCAGTCCCGCGAAGAGTTCCTGACCGTCGCTTGGATCGATCACGAGGGGCCGGTGCGGCTCCCTGATCCACGCCAGCGGGCACACGCGCACGTCATGCACGGCCTCGCACCTCAAGTGGACCCGTTCGCCGAGCCGGTTTGGGAGGGCGAAGCTGCGCTCCCCTCTGCTCGTCCGCTGGATGACGATGCGTGGCTCGATGCGTATGAGGCCCGCGGTCCAGACCACCCTGCCGAGCACCTGCGGCGGCGTCACGGAGCCGAGGTCGCTCGCGAGGTCGCCCCGCGAAAGGCTGCTATGGAGGCCTACGACCGGGATGTCGCCAAGGTGTCGGCTTACGAGCGAGACTACAACCGGAGCCGACGACCGACGCTCGACCGTCCGGGGGACGGGCATCAAGACGGCGACGGCATCAAGCGATGCTCGTTGAGGGTGAACACCCTCCCCGGGCCGGACTGGGAGCAACTCGACCTATCCCTCGCATTGGCCTGGGATGCGTTGCGAGCTGGCATCGCTGAGAGTCGAACGCTCACCCTCCGGGATGGACGGCTCCTCGTCCCCATCGCGCCCGGCCTCCTCGCAGAGTTGCGGGTTTTGAAGGGGCCGAAACAGGCACCCCGTGCGGCCTTCGGGCGCGAGGTTGAGTGTGGGAGCGAGGTCACGCAGCGGAACGGTTGGACGTACGCTGGTTTCGGCGTAACCGGCAAAGCCGTTGTCAAGCTCGCTCTGTCGCCGGTGTTCGCCCCTCTCCTCGCCTGGGAAGCTCACGCCCCGAGCATCGGGGCCGTACAGATCGGGGTTTCCCTGCCCGTCGCCCTTCGACTCGTCGGCGAGGGCATCGTGTGTGATGTGCGGTTTGTGTCGGACCCGTACGGGGTCGTCTCTGGGCGGGTGGGTGACTCCGGGCGTGGGCAAGCTGTGGTAGCCGGTGTGGCCGCCGCCGAGGCGGGCGCCCGTCGGCGAGCGAGCGAGTGACCGGCGGTCTGCCGTCACCGCGAGCCGGTTGACCTCAAGCCGCTCGCGACCGGCGGAACTCCCAGGGCGCGGCTGTAGCCGGTTCGCGCCTGGTGAAAGCGTCAGGGTCCGCGCTGTCAGCCCCCACCTCCACGCTGTCACCACCAACCACCCCCGCTGAATCCACCGGTCCCGGCATCACCGCCCGCTGCCGACGCTCCCCCCTCCGCTGGTAAGCGTCCCGCCCCAGCTGCCACCCGCGCTGCCATCGCTCCACCCGCGGCTGCCATCCCGCTGCCGGTGAATCGCTGCAGCCGCTGTAGGAGGTGGTAAGCGCAAAACCCTCCCTTTTTCGACGTTCGCGGATACCTTTCCACCGTGGTCGACGCCCCTTCCGGACGTCACCCGCTACCGGATCCGCCATGCCGCTCACGCTCGCCTACGACTCCCTCGAACCCATTGAGAAACGCATCCGCCAGGTGCGGAACGACATCGGGTACATCTCCATCTCGGAGGTCATCGACCGCAAGCACTACGAGTCGCTCGGCCGCATCGACTTCACCGAGAGCGACCTCGCGCCCTACATGCTGGACGACGAGCTCGACGACGACGAGGACAACGACGACATCGAGGAGCCCGGGCAGCTCCCCGACCTCGTCGCCGCGCCCATCCCCGTGGACCAGGCGCTCCGCCACGCCGATGCCGGCTGTCGCTGGGTGCGGGAGATGGTGGCCGCCAACATGAACGGGCAGGAGGAAGGCCGGTTCCGGCTCTTCGTCTGGCGGCCAAAGGGCGAGACGATCCTGTTCACGGCCCGCTTCTCCTGCACGGACCTCGGGTACGTCGCGCCGGGGCCGGTCAAGGAGCTCGGCGTCATCGAGACGGCGACGGAGCTGCTGCCCAACGTGCACATGACGCCCGAGCGCGAGGCGCAGCTCGACGCGCTCCCGACGGGTCGGACCTGGGCGGCGCTGGGGGCTGGGCACCAACAGCTCCTCGAGTTGACGCAGAAGACCTACGGTCACCTTGCGACGCTCCAGAACACCACGATCAACAACCAGAACACGCAGATCTTGCGTATGGGCAAGGTGATCGAGGACATGGCGTCCGACCGGGCGAAGATCGCCGTCGGCGTCACCCGCAACGATGAGACGCGCCGCGTCGAGGACGGCGAGTCCCGCGTCCGCGAAGAGCTTGGGAAGCAATTCATCAGCGAGATCGGCACCTTTGGTCGCATCGTCGCGTCCGCGAAGTTCGGCATGGCCCCCGAGATGGTGGAGCTCGCCGAGCTGGTCAACGGGTCGCCTGAGCTGCTCGACGCGATGAAGAAGCCCGAGGTCCGGCAGATGCTCCGCGATGAGAAGACGCGGAAGGAGCTCGCCGCCATGCTCTTGATGGCGGCCGGGTCTGCGCCCGCAGCCGCCCCGCCCGGTCAGTCCACCGCGGCCTGATCCGCCCCCAACACAACCTCACCCGACCCACCCAAAGGAGGCTCCCATGCCGGAGTCCGCTACTGCTCTGCCCCGCGCCCGCACTCGCCAAAACCCAGTCTGGCTCGACGCCATCGACGTCTACAAGCACGGCTTCGACGCCACGTCCGCCGACACCCTCGCCATCGGCGCGGAGTCGTTCGCCGAGCTCTCGCCCGACGACCAGGCCTTCCACCAGGCGCACCTCACGTTCCGTCAGGTGCAGGCCCTCGGCGACGTACACCTCGTCCTCCGTCGCATCGACGCGCGACTCGCCGGACTCGACGCCGACGCCATCGCCGGGCTGCGCGAGCTGCCCGTCTGCAAGAAGGCCCTCGTCAGCATCGCGCGCGGCCAGAACCAGCTCCTCAAGATGGTCGCCCAGGGCGGCCTCGCCGAGGCCGTCCGGGGCGACGACGATGACGATGACGACGACGGCGACTCGGACGACGACGACCCCATCGACGACGAGGAAGAGGCAGTTCTCGTCGAGACCGAGGACCACGGGACCGGGTCTGGCGACGCCGTAGCGCCAGACCTCATCCTCCCGGCCGGGGCCGTGCGCCCCTCGCGGGAGCCGGAATGAACCCCGCGCTCGCGCAGGACCCGCGCGCGCTGCGGGTCAACCTTACCGCGCCGAGCACGCAGGTCCGCGTCGGCCCGTTCCAGTTCGACGGCGTGAAGGCGCTGATCGGCATGGACCTCGCTGACGCACTCGCGCCGATGATGATCGGGCCGCGCGTTCAGCGCACCGGCCCGACCGGCACCGTGGACGTGTACCCGCTCGCCATCCCCGACGGAGAAGGCTTGTCGATCCCCATCAAGTTCGTCGGCGAGGTCGGGTTCCGCAACCTCAGCTCCCTGCTCGTGCTCGTCGTCCCGCCCGCCCTGGCCGAGGTCGTCGCCGCGCAGCTCGCGAGCGAGATCGCCAGCGGGGGCGCGCGCTCGCGGCTGTGGACCGGAGCGACCGGGGTCCAGGTCGCGGAGTTCGCGATCCGGCTCCGGCCGGGGATGCGGAAGGCCGTGCCGCTCGGGCGGTGGGGTGACATCGGGGTGGAGGCTGGGGCCGATCTCCGATAGGGCCGACGCGAGTTATCCTTCTTCATGGCAATGGACCGGCCGCCGAGGACGCTCACCTCAATCTCCTACAGGAACATCCTGACGGCCGGCGACGACCCCGTGGAGGTGGCCT
The DNA here is from genome assembly GCA_903844155.1 of uncultured Pseudomonadota bacterium. Lineage (GTDB taxonomy): Bacteria > Myxococcota_A > UBA796 > UBA796 > SXON01 > CAIUMM01. Next base: position 70,094 of record CAIMSU010000298.1, read on the forward strand.
TCGGGCGTAGCCTCACCCTGCTGTTCGGGGAGAACGGCTCCGGCAAGTCCGGCGTCTTTCGACTGTTGAGGCACCTCTTCCCCGGGACCCGGTCCGACTGGCATCCAGGACGTCGAAATGGCCTGCTTAAAGGCGGTGTATCGTACACATTGCCATCCCTGCCCGCTGAACTCAGGCACAACTTCGACCGAACTGTAGTCAGCGAGGTCCGGTTCAACTTTCACGGCTCGTGGGTCGTCGAAGACCGCATGAACGACGAGAGCGGGCAACATATCCGGGCGAACTTCGTAACCGTTCGCTGGGCACCCGAGACGCCCGAGGATGCATATCGCTCGCGGGTGAAGGACAAAGAAGCCCGACTCTTCGGTACCCCCGAAGCCACCGGATACGACGAAGAAAGCTACGAGGTCGAGGTGGAGAGCGATCTCGGGTCGCCGGGCTCTCCCCGACTCTGGACACTTTCGTATCTTCCAGGGCATGTACTGATCATGGACGGGCGACGTCGCGCCGACGCCGAAGACCCATGGCGGCAGGGCGATTTGCCCCGTTTCGGAGATTTCGCTCCGCGCGTGACCTTTGAGACGCCTGCGGCAGGTGATGGGGTACTTGACGTGGTCCTCAAGATGGCCACGCTTCGCTGTCCGCGATTCGTTTCTGCTCAGGATCTGATCGACTTCAAGGTCAGCGCGGTAAGCATGTCTGGCGCGAACCTCGGGTCTGCGGCGGTTCTCGGGCGGGAGATGGAGCGCCTTTGGAAGCTCGCCTTGCCCACATCCCCCGAGTTGAGGGCATCTCCAAATCCCGAGTGGCAGGAAGGCGACGCGGATGCGCTCCCCATACAAGAGCTCAGGTTGTTCTGGACCCTGGCCGGGCACCCCGTCGCCGAGCACTGCCTCAGTCTCGGGGAACGCAAGATGGCACGGCTGATCGGCGAGGTGGTCCGCCACGCCGCCACGCTGGAACCCTGGAACGAGACCACTTGGCCTTGGGACCCGTTGTTTATTGAGGAACCCGAGCCACACCTGCATCCAGTCGCACAGGGTGCGTTTCTTCGGCTCGCGGTCGGCGCGCGGCTCGACCTCTTTGAGCAGTGGAATGAGGCACTTAGTAGCGCCATAGATGGTGAATTTTCGACCGAGGACGACGCACGTCGACAGGTGCTTTCCGGGGTTCGAGAGGCGAAAGAACTACATGAGGCGGTGAAATTCAGCGAGGGCCATGCCAGGTTGATGATGGGGCCGGTCGTCTTGGAAACGCACTCTCAGGCCCTGCTCGCCGCCGCCGCTCAAGCCGTGACCAACGGTATGCTTGATCCGGATGTGGACTTGAGAATCTGCGTTTTTGAGAAAGACGCCGAAACGGGATGTAGCGTCGCAAGTCTGCAGCCGGTGTCTCGGACGGGGGGCCTCTCGCTACTCTGGCCGGGGCGTGGACCCGGTCCCGAATCCGCGCGCGAGTAGGGATTGCCCAGCCTTTTTCTGGAACCTCTCCGCGCCGGCCCGGCCAACCCCGCTCAGCTATTTCGCGAGTTCGTCGGGCCAAGCAGGCACGATCTGACCGTTGCATTTCCTGGGTCGGGTGAGGACGAGCCTGATAGTCTGGAGGCATTCGACGGGTGGTGGGACGGTGTCGGACTTGCCGTTTACGACAGTCCCGACGCGGCACTTGAGGTCGAGCAGTGGCTGGACGAGCGCCTGGGACGGTCGAGGCTCCTGCCGCCCAACGCGCGTCCGTGGGTGGTGGAGCCAACCCGCGTGACCCACGCCAGAAAGCTCGGCGTTGGGAACGCGTTGTGGTGGCCGGCGAGCTGGCTCGAAGCCCGGCATCTATTCCTGCCGGCGGCACAGGCCGTCGTTCGCCTCCCGGGCAGCGCCGACGCCGGACTCGTCGGAGCGGTGTCGGCAATGGCCCGCGTCGCTGTTTCCATGGGCGCTGACGTCTACCTTCTCGACCCGTTCGCCGGCCGAGAGGGATCCGCGCCGACGCTGCGTGCCGCTCTTGTCGATCCCATGATTGCCGCGGGGTTCGGCCGCCCCGGCTGTCATAGCCGGTTCGTTGTCGTGCATGCGGACGATGCACCTCGCGGACTCCCCGCTTTCGGAAACACCAATCAGCACTCTCGGCAGGACCTGGACCACGACCGATTCCTCGTTGTGGTCCGTCCCGCAACGGTCACGGGACCGACCCGAGACGCAGCCCTCGTCTGCGCCATGTTTCTGGGCCAAGGCCTGCAAACACTCGAACGGAGTGTCAGGCGGGTGAGCCTGTACGGGCGGCTCGGTCGGGGGGCCAAAGGTGCTTTGGCTCGACGTTTGGGACGTTGGCTGGTTGCTGGGCAGCCGCGCTGATTCCGCCCGGATGTCAACCGCCACCGGAGCCCTCTGGACGTCTCGGTTCCAAACGATGCACAACGCGCTCCGCATGGTGAACAGGCAGGGCGGGAGCGGGGCGGGGCAAGACGGCCACGCTCCTGTACCACCACTAGTTTCCGGGGTGGGCCGCGATGGACTGGCGGCGGCGGGTCGGACTGCTTAGACGTGGTTGAACCAGAGCTTCCCATGAAGTGCCAGCAGTGCTCGCGGCCCGCATTGATGTCCTGGGGACCCGAGGGGCTCCCGCTGTGCCTGAGCTGCTCGACGCAGTACCAAGCGCTGATTGCCGACCAGTTTGACCAGGCGGCCCGTGCCGTCCACTTCGCTCAAAGCCAGATTGGTGCGGTACTCGGCTACTATACCCCGCCGGCACCCCCGGCCCCGCGAAAGACCGTGATCCACGCGCCAACAACGAACAACATCAACGTCGCGAATGCCGGAGTGGTGAACTCCGGCACCATCAACTCGATCGGGTACGCCGTGGGCTCGTTGGGTCAAGCGGGGGCAACTGGGGCAGCCGAGGCGATAAAGGCGCTCACCGAGGCGGTTCTTTCCGATCCCTCGCTGTCGCCGGAGAAGAAGGCGACGGTGTTGGAACAACTCAGCGTCGTCGCCGAGGAGGCCACGGCGCCGCTAGAGAGGCGACGGAAGGCCGCGGTTATGGCGTCTCTGCGGGACATCGGGACAGTGGTGTCGATATCTTCGGGACTCGCCGCACTCGCGGAAAAGCTGCTGCCGATCATTCAGGCGCACTTCGGGTGAGCGCGGGGTCTTCACGGACCGGCCTGGGCCCTTTCCACTCGGCGAGGATGTTCGCGGTTGACTGATGAACTCTTCCTCGGACAGAGGAGGCTTGCCCACTGGTTCGACGAATTCGGCGTGCGGCGCGAGTGCATCGTCGTTTTCGAGGCGCGAGACGACGGATATGTGCTGATCGAGATCGCAGGGGCTGGAGAATACGTCAAAGCAATACTAGAACCGATGGACTTATTCGTTCACAACCTGCCTGAGGTGCGAAGCGTGGTGGCCTACCTGTAGGCCAATGCGGCTCGCCGTTGGCTGCGTGACCCACCGGGGGTGGGAGGAAGGTTTCTCGGCCGGCTGGCCGGCAGCCAACCCGATCGCGCGCGGACGCGACGACACGCTCACCCCTCCGGCTGGTACGTCAGGGCCAAGTTCACCCCGCTGAACTTCCAAGACGCAACCTGCCCATCCTCGCCGAGCACCGCCGCGTTCGACCCGATCTTGAAGGTCGCCTTCTCGCCCGGCGTCACAAGCAGCTTCGGCTCCGCGATGAGCCGTTCGCCCTTGCCTTTCCGCTCCCAGACCCGCACGTCCAACGGCACTTGCCCGTTCGCCACCGACCCGGAGTCGACCTCGACGCGGAGGTTGGACTGGCTCGCTGCGATTCGTCGGCCCGAGCCAACGAGCTGGCCAGCAAAGCGATGAGCAAGGAGCACTCCGTTCGCGAGAAGCCTACCACGTTCGCCGACCGGGACCGCCCGCCACCTACAGCACTTCTCCAGGTTCGCGCTGCCAGACGTTGTAAGCGTTCACCCCTTCCAACGCCTCATTTCCGGCCCATATTCCATCACATCGCCGGGCCACCCCGACACCGCCACCTCCCCGGCCACCGCGCCGGCAACCTCTCTCCGTCGGTCCCGGCGACCTCTCCCTCCTCCACCCCCGAGGCCTTTCCCCATGAGCACCGCCCTCTCCAGCGCCGTCCAAGGCAACAAGATCCCCGACTCCAAGAAGAACGGCGTGCTCAACGAGGCGCTCGACAAGGTGAAGAGCCTGGGGGGCCGCTTCTCCAAGATGAAGTTGCTCTCCGAGGAGCTCGCCGACGCAGTCATCGCGTCGGCCGAGACGCAGGGTGTGGTCTTCGCCGCTTCGTTCGCTGAGGGCTACCTCGGCGAGGAGAAGATGGACGTTGGACCTGTCGATGTACGGACCGCGGGTGGGCTGTTGCTCGGGGGCTACGGCCTCTACAAGACGATGTCCGGGAAAGGGGGCGCCCACGCGCTCGCCCTCGGCAACGGCCTGCTCGCCACCGGCATCGGACGCATCGGTCGCCACGCCGGTAAGGCCCTGGCGGACAAGAAGAACACCCCGGCCGCGCCCGCTGCTCCTGACGCTGCGGCTGCTCCTGCTCCCGCCCCTGCCCAGCCCGCCATCAAGGGCGACGACATCGGCGAGATCGCCCGCATGGTCCGGATGACGCCCGGCACCGAGGGCGAGCGCATCGAGGGCCGTCGTCGGCAGGGTGGCGGTGGCCGCGAGGGCCGTCCCTTCGTCCGGCGCGACTGATCCAACCCTGGCGCGCCGGCTCTGACCGCCGGGCTGCGCCTCCAACCTTCCCAAACCTCCCGCTTCCAACCACCGCTTCCAAGTCTCACCGCTCAACCCCGAGGACACTCACATGGCACAAATCTGGGCCCGCATCTCCATCCGCCACGGCAAGGTCGCCGTTGACGCCTCCTCGCTGCCCCCCTGGGTGCAGTCCCTGCTCGACGGCCACCGGGATCGCTTCGCGCCGAGCTTCGGCGGGGACGACGACGATGACGACGACCTCGAGGGCGACGACATGGGCGACGAGCTCGGGGATGACCTCGGCGACGACCTCGGGGATGAGCTTGGCGACGAGCTCGGGGACGAGTTGGGCGACGAGCTCGGCAGCGAGCGCGGTCGCGAGCGTCGGCTCACGCGGCGTGAGGCCCAGCTTGAGGCCCATGCCAAGCGCCTCCAGAAGAAGCTCCACCACGCGCGCAAGGGGAAGATCGTGCAGCGAAACGTCACCGTCTCCGGCATCGTCGCCACAACCGTCGGGCAGTCGATGAGCATGACCCTGACGCCGCGCACGAGCCTGCACCTGCTCAAGATCTTCGCGACGGGCGACTCGGCCGCGACCATCAACACCATCATCAGTGGTGATGACCCGGTCGTGCTCGACAACCTCGACGCCGCGCTCATCGCGCCGACCGCCTACCACGGACCCAGCTTCGGCGGGCGCGTGCTCCGGGCCGGTGTGCCGGTGACGATCAACTACACGGCGGGATCGACCACGGCGGCCCTGAAGCTCAGCTTCTACGGCAAGGCCCGCGTCAAGAACCCGAACTGTTGATCGGCCGGGACCAGGCGAACCGAGCGTAGGAGGAAAAGACCGTGGCGACTTGCAGACTCTCCCGCAGATCCGGCACCGCGAAGCTCGCAGCTTCGTTGGTCGCCGGGAACGCTGGGGCGGAAAGCGAGCTGCTCACGGCCCAATCCGAAGGCTCGGGCGACGGCGACTGGCGCATCATCGACCTCTGGTCCGACGAGGGCTCTTCCTGGGAGGCCCGTCTCGTCTGGTCCGGCGGCGGCGGTGCCCAACGCTCGGCCTGGTTCGACGTTCCAAAGTGTACGCGCGTCTGCGTCCACGCCACCATGCTCCAGGTTTTCGGTGCCAACCTCTCAACCTCGTCGGACATCGCCGCTCGCGCGGCCATAGCAGACGGTCAGGCTGACACCGAGAACCAATGGACGGTGCGTGGATCCAGCGCGCAGCTCATCGGGGGAGGAGGCGGCAACGTCGATGTCGTCCCTCCCCCCTGGGCCAAATTCGTCCGCCTCGAACTTTCCGATTCCACGCTGAACGCGACGACCTTCGTCGAGCTGCTCGACGTCAACGCCACCCCCCGCGCCCGCTACGCCGTCGACAAACAGCCAGCACCCGGCGTGCCCCTCGGGGACGCCGCGACCGTCCGTTGCGTGCTGCTCACCGGCACCTACGCCTACCGCGTCGTCTTCCTCCTCCACCTCTGATTCCCGAGGGCCTTCCCCATGAAATGCTACTGCAACCGCTTCGCCTCGAAGCTGCTGGACATCCCCTCGGGAACGCCCATCACCGTGACCGCGCTGGGCAAGTCGTACCGGATTCTGCCTGACCAGACCGACGGGCAGACGGACGCCGCGCAGGACTACCGGTTTGTGTCGAACATGAACTTCACCGGCGGATCGGGCAGCCCGGCCGCGCTGCTCATCATCCAGGGCTCGGTCGATGGCGTACTCTGGTTCGACGTCTCCCCCGGCACCAACCGGACGGCGGGAGGCAACTACGCCGAGATCATCGACACGCCCAACGGCCTGTTGATGCCGTGGGTGCGCGCGAAGGTCGTGATCGCCGGGACCACGCCGCCGAGCATCGACGCCAGCATCGACATCGTCTCGACGGGGCCTTTCCAACTCTCCCCGACCTGATCTTCGCGCCCAGCGCACCCAAGTTTCGCCGAAGCCCGGCGACAGCTTTGCCCAAGTTTCGCACCCTCCTGGAGTATTCACCGTGGACATCAGAGTCGCCCTCACCTTCAACGAACGCGATGCGGTCAGCCTCCTCAACTGGCTCGCCCGCTGCGACGCTCGGCTGATCCGCGACCAGCCCAAGCTACCCAAGCTGTACGAGTCCAAGGTCATCTACAAGCGAGAGGAGGTCGAGACCTGGTCCGACTACATCCAGCTCCTGGCGCAGGGCGACGAGGACTGTGACGCGCTCGCCGCCGCACGAGCGGGCGAGCTGCTGGCGCGAGGTTGGCAGGCGCTCTCCCCCGAGGACCCCGGCTACGTCCAGGCAAAAGCCCTGAAGATGCAGACCATCCCGGCCGAGGTCGCGCTCACCACGCAGCTCCGGGAGGGCGAGCACGGGCTGTACCACTGCGTCGTCCGCTACATCGTCGACAAGACGATCTGGTTCGACGACCCCAGCGCGCGGCTCGGGATGTTGCCCGAGCGCCTGACCGGGCGTGAGTGCCACGCCCGCATCGTCGAGCGCGTGCGCCTGGGCGGCGTCAAGCGCGAGATCGACTTCTACCGCAAACCCCACCAGAAACTTCGCCGGGAGACCGCATGAACCGTTTCATCCCCGCCGTCCTCGTGAACTTCGGGAGCGACCTCGTGGCCGGACGCCGCGGTGGACGCGGCGCCCGCCACCCGCACCACCGCCGACAGGAGGAGCAGCCGGAGGAGGACGCCGACATCGCTGGGCCCAACGCGACGGACCGGAAGATCCGCTTCAAGCTCCGCCGTGCGCGTGCGCTCAAGCGCCGGGTCGGCAACCTGACGGACAAGCACCCGCTCGGTTGGAAGGTCGCGCTGCGGAAGACGAAGATCCGGCTGCGCAATGTGATGAGCGACCTCCGCGCGCTCGGTTGGACACCCAAGAAGCCCACCCGCCCGCGCAAGCCGGGCGAGGATCCGGAGGACGCCGTCCTCGACGACATCCCCGATGCCGAGCCCGGCGAAACCGAGGAGCCCGACGCTGAGTTGGACGTTCCCGAGCCTGCCGAGGTCCCCGAGACCGAGGGCGACGAGAACTGGCTGGACGCCTACGTCGGCGTCGAGCCACGGCTGATCGTGGCGCCGCAGGTCAAGCCGCGCGGGGCTGCTCTCGCGCCGGTCGGCAAGTTCATCCAGAGCGCGGCCCAGCGGGTGAAGCAGGGGGCGGCCGATCTGGTCGGCTGGCGACGGTTCGACCATCTTGGCGCAAGCGCGCGGATCCAGACCCGAACGGGCCAAAGCGCCATGATCACCACCGTCAACCCGGGCCTGTTCATCGTCCAGATCGTCTCCGACGAGGCCGCGCACAAGATCGCCGGGGACAACGTGGGCATCCTGCCGCTGCTCCTGTACCCGATGGTCAAGAAGCAGATCCAGAAGCTGGTCGGGCCCAAGCCCGCACCAGGCGCCGTCCCGCCCGCCGCCGTTCCCGCCCCGCCGGTCGATCAGCCCACTCCGGACACATCCGGCGTCGGCTGCGACTGCAAGCCGAGGCGCTGAGATGGACACCCCCGCCGTCAGCTCCGACTCCGTCGCCGAGCGCATCGAAGCGATGCGGATCTCCGCTGCGGCCTCCGTCGCCAGCATCGAGACCGCCGCCGCGAAGAGCGCCGAGCCGCTCGCCCGCGTCGTCGTCGCCTACCGGGCGTTGCTCGCGGACACCGGTGCGCGGATCATCCGGGCACAGGCGAACGTGGCGATCGCTCTGTCGAAGAACCCGACCGACCCGGCGCTCGCGGCGTTGCAGCGGAGGATCATCGCCCTGCTCACGACCTGGGCCGCGCACGCCCACGGCTACACGGCCTACGAACGTCCCGCGACGGACGCCGAGAAGTCGAACGCGATCCAGGTCGGCATCGCGCCCATGATCATCATCTCGCTGGCGATTGCCGGGGCGGTCATCGCCGTCTCGCTGATGGGGATCGCGTGGGCCGTCGTCCACTACAAGGAGGCGCAGACCTTGTCCGACGAGGTCGCCCTCGTCGAGCGTGACCCGTCCATCGCGGACCAGCTCGCGAAGATCAACCAGACCTCTCCCAGCTCCAGGCTCCCCGAACCGCCGACTCCAACGGATTCGGGCTGGGGCTGGGTCCTCCTCGCGCTCGGCGTCGCCGGTGCCGCCGTCTACGTCCTCCCGAAGCTCGGGAAAGGGTGATCCAACATGGAAAAGTTCAAGCTCAACATCGTTGGTGCCGACGAGGACGTCCCGCGCATCCTGCTCGCGTACGGGCACGGCTGCGGTGGCGAGGTCGCGTTCGTGATGCGCCCGCGCGACAACACCGCCCTGCTGATCCACCAGGTCAAGAAGGAGCCCGCGAAGGTCTGGCGCACCGATCTCGGGCTCGCCCCCTCGCACGCGCCGGAGCTCGACACCGCGCCCTCCGAGGCCGTCGCCGAGATCCATCGGATGAAGGCCAACCCTCCCCCGGCCGGTCCCGCCACGCTCAAGGGCCTGTGGAAGGGCGTGCTCCTCTGCAACGACGGCACGCCGTCCGTCCAGCTCGAACGCAAGGTCGCGTCGTATGGGACGTTGCACCTGAAGTCCACGAACGACGGCCGCTGGACCGCCAGCTTCGAGCGTGCCCAGAAGTGGTTCTCGACGGCCAAGCAGGAATCCATCACCCGCGACGGCCTGAACGTGGCGATCGCCGCCGGGATGGGCCTCGTCATCGGCCTCGTGAGCGAGGCGTGCAGCTACCGCGACACCCATCGTCGCGGTGCGGTTGACGCCGACTACGGCGCGCAGCACCCGGTTCGGCCGCCCACCGAGCCCAAGGACCCGACGCAACGGTACAAGGGCAGGTCGAGCTTCCGGGCGATCGAAGGGGCAGACGGCTGGATCGTCGTCAACGACGTCGGCGCGGTCGTCGCGAAATTCGGACTGCGCGAGAAGGGCAAGGCCACCTCGCACGCCAGCGCGTTGACGCGCGGGCAGGCCCCGTCCGCGACCGTCTCGCAGGACCTCGCCAACGGCTTCGGGCTGAACGGGAACCCGGCGGTCAGCATCGTCCCGCTGTCCGAGATCCCGATGCCGGAGTCCCCGGCGTGTCGCACGTCGGTCGCCCAGATCGCCTCTGCGACCGAGAAGGAGGCCGAGGCGCTCCAGGAGCTCGGGCAGTCGCTGTGGGGGACAACCGAGACGACCGAGCTGCTCGCCCGCGCCGGGAAGCTGCTCCGTCACGCCGAGGCGCTCGTCAAGTCGCCATTGTGCTCGGGCAAGGAGCAGAAGCTGGCGTGGGAGGACCTGCGACGGGCGGCCGACGCCTACAGCCAGGCCCGCGACGCCATCGAGCGCGGCGAGAAGCCCGACATCGTGACCACGCTCCGGCGGATCTCCGAGCGCGTGTCGCTCGCAGCCGCGCGAGCTGCGAAGCAGTGCGCCGGTGGGCAGCAGAAGCTCGACGTGCGCCACCGCACCCCCGACCAGAACGCGACGGGCATCGGCCAGCGTGAGTCGGGCTGGGTCTGGGGCGACCGGGTCACCTGGCACGGCCAGGTCTGGATCGTCCAGGACGTGCGCGCGGACGGCACCGTGAACATGCACCGCGAAGGGAGCGACCTCGCGGAGACCGTGGCGGCGTCGGAGCTCAAGCGGGCACCCGCCGCGAAGCCCGCGCCCGCCGTGTCGATGCAGCCCGTCTGGCCGCCCGCTGCGAACCCGCAGTCCGTGCCGGCCACGTCGAGGCCGACGAGGGCCCGGAAGCCGACGGCCCCTGCAGTGGACCCGGCGAAGGACCAGCTGCTGGTCAATGCGTTTGCGGATGCCATCAAGCAGGCCGCGCAGTCGATGGGAGGTGCCCAGTGAACGCCGACGCCGCGCCCGTCGCTGCTTCCGAGCCGGTGACCAACGGCCAGATCGCGCCGGCGATACCGCCTGTTCGGCCCCGCTCCGCGCAGGCCCAGCTCGCGGACGGGCTGCTCACGCCGCTCGAGGCCGCGCTCGTCGCCGAGATTCGCGGCAACGGCTCGGCCGTGGTCGTCGCGCTCGGCGAGCTCCGGACCGAGATCCGGGAGATCCGGAACAACCCGCCCTTTCGCTGGGTGCCGTGGTCGATGCTGCTGCTCTGGCTGCTCAACATGTTCGTGATCGCGATCCTGGCGATGGAGCGCGGGGTGGACCCGTTGCGGGCGGCCGAGGCGGTGAAGGCGCTGACGCCGGGGTTGCAGGATGCGGCGGGGATCGGGGGGACGCCATGACCTTCAGGCATCTGCTGCGGGCGGTTGTGCCCGGCGTTGTCGCGCTTGTGACGGGGGAGCCGGAGGTGCTGGATCGGCTGCGGTGTGATGTGGTCGAGCGGCAGATCGTCAGGGGCGCGACGGGGTCGGCGCGGTTGACGGACCAGCCCGCCCCGTCAGGGTCCCCGCCGCAGCACCGTCCCAAGCTTCAGGAAATAGAAGTTTGCCACCGAGCCGTCTTCCGGCCAAGTCCGCTCCGAGTACTGGCCCCGCGGCGCAACGAACACCGCGAGCAGCGAACCCGCCGGCAGTGTGAAGCGACGGTCAAACTCCTCGGTGCCGTTGTATTTGAACTTCCAAGCGGGCTGCCCGCGAGGCAGCGGGTGGTTGGACGTGAAGTACATCCCCTTGCTTTCTTGCTTCGCACGAAGCTCAAACGTCGTGCGCACGATTTGAGTCGGCTCTCCCAGCGCCTGAATCGCCAAGTACCGCGACTCGATGAGGGCCGGTGTCATCGGAACATCCTTCTCAAACTTCGTAGCGCCGGGGCGGTAGTCGAACCATTGCAACCCGCCACCAAAGATCTCTGGGCTGCTGTACCAAAGCAAGCTGACTCCCGCCACGGCACCGTCGCCCTCGTCGAAGTCCACCTCCCAGTCGGTTGCGTACTTCTCGCAGAGACCGAGGAAATTGGGATGCATGACCTTCGTCGGGGTGATCTCGCCGCGCGCGTTCTCAACGCCGATCTGCCCAGGTTCGAAGTTCTGGGTGCCCCGGATTGGCAGGTGCACGATGCGCCCCGAGTCGTTGATGGCACAGGCGCACCGCGAGCCATCGCTGCGGGTGATCGAGGTTGTACCCAGAGAGTAGAAGTTCGGCATGGCGGGTCCTCCGGACGCGACCGTTCGTTCAGTAACCCGTCGCGCCTCGACCCGAGTCACGCGGCCCTCGAAGCAGAGGCATCCCCATGACCGCCGCCGCCCAACTCCTCGACGCCGTCGTCCCCATCGTCCGCACTCGCCTCCCGCGCGGCGTGGACATCGACTACCTCGACGACTTCGTCGATCGCAACCGCTCGCTGCTCGAACAGGTCATCGAGCAGAACCTCGGCCCGATGCTCCGTCGCATGGAAGCCGCGAACAACGCGAGCTTCGTGCAGGAGGACATTCCGGAATTTTGGACGGCAGCGCGCCGAACGGCTGGCAACGTCGCCGCGATGGCGACCGCGGCGAATCTGTACGCCCAGAAGCGTGCCCCGACCCACGACGAGCGCACCGTGATCGCCGGCTACTCGGGCTGGGGCGGCCTCTCCATCCAGGGTGCGACCGCGAAATTCCCGACGGGCTTCCCCGTCCCCGAGGAAAGGGGATTGATCCAGGAGAGAGTCCGTTCCCGTAACTTTGTGAACCTGCCGAAACCTTCCGCCGCCCGCCCTTCGAGCTGTGCGGCTGCGGCCCGGCTCCGCCGTCACCGCCGGTGTCGTCCGTCGCCGGGGCGTCGCCTACCAGCACTCGGATCTCGACCTCCCTCGTCTCGGTGTCCACGGTCACCCGCTCGATCAGCTCCGCGATGATCGCGCGCTGCTGGTCGCGGTCCACCGTCTCGGCCGCCGCGCGCATGGACGCGAGCCGCTTGTCCGCCGCGGCGAGCCGGGCTGAGCGTGCGCCGTGATGGCGCTCGTCCATCTGGGACAACTCGAGCCGGTTCAGGAGCGGGGCGCGCTCCCGCTCGATGGTCTCCAGCTCGGTCGCCAGTTCGTCCTCCGTGTACAGCCCCTTGCGGAAGGCCGTCTGGATCCTGCTGCGTTCAAGGGCGAGCCGCTCCAATTCGGCGCGGAGGGTGCGCGCCACGTCGGTGCCGACGGCATTCTTCTTTGCGTCGGCGTCCACAGCCCTCTCGACCTCGGCGCGGAAGTAGCCCGGCTCCGTGATCAGTTGCTTGACGTAGTTCCAGACGACCTGCTCGAGTTGATCAGCGCGGATGCTCCCGCGGGCCGTACACCTGTCGCAGTTCACCTGCGGCCGGTTGGCGAACTCGCATCGGTAGTACATGTTCCGGTCCTTAACCGTGGTCTGACCTCGCATTTTTCGCTTGCAATGCGCGCAGAACACGACCGCGCGCAGCAGGTAGTCGTACTTGAGCGGGCGGGCGACCGGCCGGGGACGGCCACGCAAGGCGGCGTTCGCGGCCTCCCATTCGGCCCGGGTGACGATCGGCTCGACGCACACCGTGAAGTTGGGGTCCCACGCCGGGTTCGGCGCCCAGCGGTCGGAGCAGAACACCGGGTTGGCGAGCATGTCCTGGATGGAACGGCGGACGATGAACTTCGTCCCCAGCTCCTTCGCCGTGCCCTTCGGCGTGCCGCGAGGGCGGTATCGCTGCATGCGCCCGGACGGCATGTTGCGGCGTACCAGCTCGCGCTCGATCTGGAGCGGCCCCATGCCTTCGGTCGCCAGCCGGAAGATTTCCCGGACGACCGGCGCCTCGACGGGCGAGGCGATGTAGCCGTGGGTCTCCGGCGACCATTGCAGCCCGAGTGGCGTCTGGGTGAGCGGGCGTCCGCCTTTTCGGAGCACCGCGTCCTTCCGCCCACGCACGGTGCGCTCGCGGGTCTTGGAGCGCTCGTAGGACGCGACCGACGAGAGCATGTCCTGCGTGAGCTTCTCCTCGGGCGTGATGTCGCGGAGGATGCCCTTGGGCGTGGCGAGCAGCACGCCGTGGTCGCGCAGCGCCTTCCGTACGATGGCGCGCTCGAAAGGGTCCTCGGCGCGGGACGTCCGGTCGAGGTCCACGACGAGCAGGTAGTCCACGCTCCGGCTCTCGATCAGCCTCAGCGCCCGGCTCATGCCCGGCCGCTCCCATGCCGGCACGGTACCGCTGAAGCCGTCGTCCTCTTCGACCGACACCACCGTCCAGTTCTGGCCGCGGGCGAACTGGAGCAGCGACTCGCGCTGGGACTCGATCGTCCCGGCCTCGCGCTGGCGGTCGGTGCTGACGCGGCAGTAGATGACGCACTTCATGGCGCTTTTCCTTTGTTTGCGGGTTTCGGGGCGCGCGGGTTGCGGGGGGTACGCGAGTGATCGACCTCCACCGCGCGCCAGTCGGGCTTCTGGTTGAGGATGTCGTCCACATCCTCTGAGGAATCGAGGAGGTACATCTCCAGCTTGCGGGCGAACTCGATCCACTGGCGCTTCACGAGCGGCGGGATCATCTCGATGACGAGCGCGTCCATCCGCATCGGGCGGAGGTCCGGGTGGGTGACCAGCCGGAGGAAGCGTGCGTCGAGGCTCTCCTCCATCGCGTCGATCTCGGCCGGCGTCTCGAAGCGGAAGCCGGCCTCGTGCATGATCTCGCGGAGATCCCGGCCGTAGACGTTCGCAATCCGCTGGATCACCTTCAGCGTGGGCGGCGTGGGCTTCTCGCCCGTCTCGAGCTTCGCGAGGTAGCTGAAGGAGACGCCGCTGGCTTCCGACGCGGCGCGAAGCGAAAAGCGGGCAGCGTCGCGGAGGCCCCGCAGGTAGGGGCCGAACGACGCGCGTTTCTCCCAGGTGATGGCGGCGACGCCGACGGGTTGCGCGTCGGGGGGCGCGTTCTTGAGGACGATCTCGGTCGGGGAGCGGATGGGCATGGGGCACCTTACCCTGCGGTCACCGAAAAGTACACATCTTCATCGCACGTCGTCTCAATTCGGTGGACGGGTCGGAAACGATGTGCAACATAGGACACATGATTACCACTTCACGTCTCAACCCCTCCCGCCCGGCCTGGCTCCTCCGCGGCAACCGCGTTCGCGCGCTGCTCGGCCGCCGCAACCTCACGATCACCGAAGGCGCGCAGAAGCTGGGCGTATCCCGCTCGTACTTCTCGCAGCTCCTCGCCGGTCGGCGGTCGCTCTCCCCGAAGGTGCGGCGACGGCTGCTCACCAACGCGCCGTTCTCCGAGCTCTCGCCAGACGACCTCTGGCGAGAGCCGCCCGAGGAACCCGAAAGGGAGGTGGCCCGTGGCGCGTAGCGCGCGGCTCGTCGTCCGCGTCGTGCTCGTCCCCGCCGGGGCAGGCGCGGCCGACGCGCGACGGCGGGTCGCCGATGTGCTCCTGCGCGCGGCGAGCGTCGCCGCGGCTCCCTCCGAAACCCGCGCGCCGGAGACCCCGGCCAACGACCCC
>CAIMSU010000299.1 GCA_903844155.1 uncultured Pseudomonadota bacterium
GACGTCGGGACCTTCGGCACCACCTCCGCGCGCCACGCCGCGTGGCCGGCGAGGATGCCCGAGTAGATCACGGTGTTGGCCCTCGGCGGCGGCACGAGCGCTGCCAGCTTCTCTGCAAGGCCCAACGCAGACAATTCGATGACCTGTAGGCTCTCGGGTGCGCGCCGGCCGACACCGAATCGCTCGGTCAGGACCCGCCGTGGCTTCGGCTCCAGGCTCGCCAGCCCGGCCTCGACCAACGCGCGGACCCGCCGGGACCGACCGGTGTCCACGGGTGTCGGCGCGCCCGGGTCGACGAGGCCGTCGCCGAGCGCCTGCCCCAGGGACGGCGCCGCGGACAGGTCGGCACCCCAGAGGACGTCGAGCAGCGCGTCCACGCCAAACGCGGAAACCTCGCTCGCATCGCAGAGCTCAGCGTGGGTGGCGCCGGGTTCGCGTAGCGCCGAGCGGAGCAGGTGTAGCCGCTCGCCCATCTGGGCGGACACCTGAACCCCGCCGATCTGCTGCGCGCTTGCCCGCTGTGTCGTCGCCCGCATGTGGATCGAGGCGTACGACCCCAGGGTTGCCCCTTGATCGGGCGCGTACCGATCAACCGCACGGAGGAGCCCGAGGATCGAGAGCATGAGCAGATCGATCGCGTCCACGTCCCGGGGCGGGCGCTGTGCCTGGTGCCATCGGGCAAGCCGGAGCGCGCCCTCCAACAACGCGCGGCGCGACGGATCGATCGCGACTTGCTCGGCATCCAATGCGGCGAGCGCCGCGCGCCACGCCGCGTCGGTCGGCCGACGGGCTGTCTCCGCTCGAAAGGCGCGAAGGAAGACCGTGATCCGGCGACGCACGATCCCCGTCCCGGCGGCTCGCCAACGATCCTCGACGAGGGTGATCGCTCCGGGCACCGCCAGCGCGATCTGGGCCTGACGCTCATTCGACGCCTGGATCGCCGATGCCAGCTCGCGGATGCGCTCGGTGGAAGCCTGCGGAAGGGCCTGCATGCAAGCGGCGAGCCACCCGGTCAGCTCACTGCTGTCCGCAGCCGGCCAGTCCGGTTCGTGCGCGGGCGGTAGGGCGAACCCGGCCTCGGAGAGACGGGATCGGACGGCATCGATCGGACGAGAGGGCACCCGACCGCCTATCCGGCGGAGCGTGGGTGATGGGACCGTGCCGAAAACCCCTCGGAAGCGCGCTGCAGAAGCGGGCGTTGCCCCGTGGGGGCGTCGGGGGAGCGGAGCCGTGCCGAAAACTGGTGCTACCGGGACGACTTGGCCATTTCGCAACCGCCAGCCGCAAGCCGAGCCGGTGCCGCGACTCTCCACAGCGGACTCGGCGTGTCGGTGCCCCTGTACCCTTCGGCGCGCGAGTGATTGAGCCCGCCAGAAAGCCGGTAGGCGCCCTACTGCGGCAGCCGGACGAAGTTGCGTGTTCGCCCGTCAGAGTACACCAAGAGCAACCGATCGCCGTCCACCTTCACCGTCCCTATCATTGGCCCTGAATCAGTCCGTTGCTCAACATCAAACTGCCCGTCGGTCAGGGTAGCTGAGGCAGGCTTGCATTCACAGCACACGGACGCGCAACCGAGAAGAAGCATGGTTACTGCGACCACGAAACATCCGTGCCGTCCGTCAGTCTCAACGTTGCGGTCTGGATGTTGCCATCCATTTGTGAGAGAACTACTGTGCCGGTCGTAGGCTGGGACGAATCCTCCATCACTTCAATGTAGTCAAATTCGCCCGCGGTTTGCTCCGCGCACTTCGTCGATGCGCGGCCGGGCGACAACAACAATACGAGCATGATGATCGTCCGCATGTCGCTAGCACGCCTCCGCGAGATAGACCGTACCGTCGTATCCGTACAAGAAATCCACACCGTCACGCGCCGAATGGTGGCTCAGCCAATTCAGCACGCACTGCTGACTACCAAGCTCGCTGAAGCGAGTCAGGACCGCCCAGCGGAAGACATTTTCAATCAAATATGAATTATAGCAGTTTGGTGGGTCATTATCTGACATGGAGACGCAGTAGGAGTGGGACGCCTCGTGGAGCAGGTTCCCCGCCAAGTCGGCAATCACGAGCATCAGCTCCAACGTTCGGCCAAACTTCACCGCCTCATCACGACGTCGGCCGTAGGTGCGCTCGAATGTGGCTTGGTCGATTGTCGTGCGATGGTTGGTCACGCAAATCGATGAGGAATAATCCCCTCCAGGAGCCAAGTTCGCCAGCGTGTACTTGTACGTGCCAGAGAGGATGCCCTCAATCAGCTCAATGCTCGCCTCGTACGGTGCGGGAATCACGGAGAGCGCCCAACCTACAATGTCAATTTGGGATCGCAGGAACGCCCAGGCGAACGCGAGCAGATCCTCATCGTCTGGAGTCGCTCCGACGAAGGTCAGTGCCGCGAGCGCAGACGCGAACCCGTCCTCGATGTCTGAGAACGCCACATCGATGTCCCCCACCGCTTGGCCCAGCAAGTCAGTATAGCCAGCGCCGAGCTCGCAAGTTCGTCCCGACGCTGCGTACTCCGCCTGCGCCTCCGCAACGCGGCGCTTCCATCTAGAGAAATCCGACATCAGGTAGGCGGTAATGGCCGCGGACTTGGAGTTCGCGCCGAGAATCGGCGAGAAGTGTTTCTGATCAGTGCCGTCTCCTCCGTTCCGTCCATGCCACCCCTTCGGCAACCGGGTCATGGAGTCGGCATCGATGATCTGCCCTGTCGAGCGTGTGCTGCAGGCCCCCAGCCCGTCTTTGGCACATCGCCCTGCGCACCCGCCTCCGGCGCCACATCCTGGGCTGAAGGACTGCTGTCCGAGCTTCGAGCGCGGGGCGTGGATCACGCTCCCCTTCGAGACCCCTTCGTGGGCCGCGTCGGAACCAGAGCCGAGCTTGGAGCGGGGTGCGTGAACGACGCTGGCGCGGGAGACACCCTCGTGGCTGCCGTCTGATCCGGTCCCGATGCCGCGTTGGGCGAGCCCCTTCACCCTCGCGGTCTTCGTCGACGACTTGCAGCTCGAGTCGGAGGACGGCACGGCGCAGCTCGTGCAGCACGCTCCGTCGGAATCGTTGCCGATCTGTCCGCGGACGGGCGAGTGGATCAGCGACGTGGAGTTCGACCCGAGGGATGCGCTCATCGCGACTCCTCGGGCTTCGCCGGTTCACCGGACTTTTTCTCAGGCCCTCGCGCGTGCGCACGGATCTTGAGTGAGATCGGTCGCCCGTCCCGCGCCACCCCCGCAGGTAGCTCAACGTAGGCGCTGCCCGCGACGCTCTGTTGCGTGAACATCGGTTCGAACGTGAGTGACGTGACGCGCATGGCGGCAGCTCCAGGGCGGATGGCCGAGCGCGCCTCTGGGTCCCAGAGGCGCGCAATGGGAGGGTCAGCCTACGGCGACATCCAGTCCACCGAGCCGGCGACGCGCACGGTGGCGAGGGTGGAGCCGGAGGTGAGCTTGCAGACCCAGACGGCGCGGACGAGCTGCTTGCCGAGGGTGTTGGCGCTGATGTCGGTGAACGCGGAGCCGTAGACCATCGCGGCGGTCGTCTGGAAGCTGGTGACGGTGTTGTGGGCGTCCGGGCTGTTCTCGACGTTCGCGGTCTGGTAGCCGAGCGCGACGTTCATCAGGCCGCTGAACGCACGCGCCTCGAAGCTGCCGCGGTACTTGTTGATGTCCTTCGCGGACATCCAGCCGGAGGCCGGGAAGGCGACCTCGGACGTGCTGTCCACACAGACGGTGGTCCAGCCGAGGCTGGTGGTGTTGATCGTGGCCATGGGGAGATCCTCATCGAGGCAGCGTTTCGGGTGAGCGCCCCAGGCTCGGGGCACGAAAGCACCCTACCGAACCCCGGCGTGCTCCGCCACGGCCGACCCAAAGAAAATGCGCGCGGTCGTCAAGCGCAACTCCAGGCGGCGATGCAGCATGCCCCCCGACCTCACTTCGCCGCCCGCTCGCCCTCGCCGCCGTCGAGCTTCCCCTCGACCTCATCGCACTTCCGGCGAACCGCGGTGATCGTCTCGCGCAACGCTGCGGCCTCTTCCGCGCCGAGCTGCGCCGCGCGGTCCAGGTCGCCGAACCAGGCGGCGTCATCGAGCAGCTTCCCGAAGTGCCGGATGCCTCGCACGAACGCCGGGCGAGAACGGCGCCGAGGGCGGTCTGCACGCACCGCGTCACGCACCGCGCGCTCCATCTTCAGCACCGTCCATCGCTGTTCCTCGCCGCGGTCGAGGAGATCACGCTGAATGTCTTCCGGGAGGCCGAAAATCAGCCGGACGTGCCCCATCGACAGGTGTCCCCACGTGGGGACACCGAGCCGGGACTCCAACTCGACCAGCGCAACCGCGCGTTGAAGCCCGGACCGGGTGACCTCCATGTCCCCGGCGTCCGCCCGCGCTGCGAGCTTGCGGAAGGACGCATCCTTCTCGCGATGGCTCCGCCACGCACCCACGTCCCCACCGTAAAACGTGTCGATGATGAGCCGCCCCACTGCGCGCGCCAGCTCGAGGACCGACCCGCGCGACAGCGCGTTGATGCGGACCACGAGGTCGTCGACGACGCCATCCGCAACGGAGGCCGGGAGAAGGCTCGTTTGCCGCGCCCTGACCTGGAGGATCGCGGGACGGCCGGGTCGCGGTGGGAGGGAGTTAC
>CAIMSU010000300.1 GCA_903844155.1 uncultured Pseudomonadota bacterium
AGCAGCGGTCGCGCTCGCCGATTCGCGCGCAGGAGTGGACACGTCAAGCGAGGTCACGAACACGCGCAGTTGCTCGAAAGCCAAGGCGCGACGAGAATAAACAGCCAACACCGGACCGAAGGGGCCGGTGTTGGCTGCCCGATTTCGGATACACCCCCTGCATGGCGCGCTTGCTGCTCGTGGACGACGAAGCCGATCTTCTGGACGTGACCGGGGATGCCCTGCGCGCGCAGGGGCATGAGGTGGAGGCCTGCACGTCGGGGCGAGAGGCCAGCGCCTGGATAGCGGGCCCCTGGGCGCTCGACATCGCGATCCTGGACTGGTCGCTGCCGGACGTCTCCGGCCGAGATCTCATCCTCGAGATCGAGGCGCGTCAGCCCCTGGCGCGGGTGATCATCATGACGGGGTACGGCGAGTCGGTCGTCAGCGAACGGCTCATCAACCAGCTCGTGCTGGCGATCGTGCGGAAACCGTTCCGGATGCGGGAGCTGCTGCGGGTCGTGGCCGCCGCAGGTTTGACGCCCCGTTGCGTGCCAGGCTAGAAAGAGCTTGCGTGCGGACGGGCCGACGGCGTACACTACCGGGGAAGTCTCGGTCCTCCCCGTTCCGGCTTTCCCGGCAACGTCAAGCGTCTCCTCCATCTATTGCGGTGAGCGGACGGGGAGGACTCCCCCCTTCAACGGCCTGGCGGGAGCCAATCAGCCTTCGACTTCGGGGCTTCGGTAGTACCCGCGGGCGTATTCGGCGACCATGCGGTTGGTGTGGAATTGCCGGGCGCACGTCTCCAGGCTCCGGCGCATCCGCGCCACCCAGGCGGTGGGGACGACGCCGTCGGGGCGGGCGTAGAACTCCGGGACCACCTGCGCTTCCAGGAGCTCGTACAGGCTCGCGGCGTCCACGGCATCCTGCTCTTCCACGATCGGCCGCTCCTCCCCGTCACCGATCGCCCAGCCGTTGGTGCCATCGAACGCCTCCGGCCACCATCCGTCCAGGATCGAACAGTTGATCCCGAGGTTCAGGGGCACCTTCATCCCGCTCGTGCCGCTCGCCTCGCGCGGTCGGCGCGGGGTGTTGAGCCACACGTCGACCCCCTGGGTAAGCCGACGGCCGAGGGCCATGTCGTAGTCCGGGAGGAAGACGACGCGACCGCGGAAGCGCTCATCGCGGGTCCATTCGAGGACATCGCGCAGGATGCCCTGGCCAGCGGCGTCCCGCGGGTGCGCTTTGCCGGCAAAGAGGATCTGGACGGGGCGTTCGGTGAGGATCCGGGAGAGCCGATCCGGGTCACTGAAAATGAGGTTTCCACGCTTGTACGGGGCAAACCTTCGTGCGAAGCCGATCGTGAGGGCGTCCGGGTCCAGCCAGTCCCGCCCGAGCTCCCGGTTCGCCCAGGCCACCAGGTTGAGGCGCAGGGAACATCGGACCTCCCAGAGCTTGTCGTCGGCGACGGACGCAAGCGAGATCGGGCTCCCGTCGCGCCAACCCGGTGAGACCTCGTCCAGCAGCCGCTGCATGCGCGAGCTCATCCAGCTCGGGGCGTGAACCCCGTTGGTGACGGAGCCGATTGGAACATCCTTTTCCGCCAGGTTGGGGTAGAGGTTGCGCCACATCTTGCGGCTGACCTCGCCGTGGAGCTTCGCCACGCCGTTCGCAGCCCGGCTACCCCGAAGCGCCAGTACGGTCATGCATAACGGCTCGTTGACGTTGCCTTTCTCGACGCGACCAAGGTCCATGATCGCGCCCTCGGGCAGCCCCATCTCCTCGCGCAGGCCCTCCAACGCCTCTTTCTTGAGATCCCAATTGAACCGGTCGTGGCCCGCGTCCACGGGCGTGTGCGTCGTGAAGACGCACCCGGCGCGCACGGCCGCGAGTGCCGCGACTGGCTTGGCGCCCGCCGCCAACTCCTCGCGCCAGCGTTCGATCACGGCAAACGCCGCGTGGCCCTCGTTCATGTGGATCACCGTGGGCGTGAGCCCCAGCGCGCGTAGCGCCCGGACCCCGCCGATACCGAGCAATACTTCCTGCTGGATGCGCGTGGCAGCGTCGCCGCCGTAGAGCTGCATCGACAGGCTCCGGTGCTCGGGCCGGTTGCCCTCCACGTCGGAGTCGAGCAGCAGGAGTCGTACACGACCCACGCTCAACGCCCAGACTTGCGCTTTGTAGCGGTGGTGGCCGTGCGGGACCTCGACGACGAGATCGAGCTTCTTGAGCGGCGTCTGCTCCAACGGCGTTGCAGGCCAGGCCGGGACCTGCCGATTGTTGGCGATCACCTGCTTGAAATAGCCCTCGCGGTAAAGCAGCCCGACCCCAACCAGCGGCAATCCCAGGTCCGAGGCGCTCTTCAGGTGGTCGCCGGCCAGGACGCCGAGCCCGCCCGAGTAGATGGGGAGCGACTCGTGCAGGGCGAATTCCATGGAAAAGTAGCAGATCGTCCCGGCGAAGTCTGGAAGCTCCCGTGACGCCCAGGTGTCCGTCTCCGCCAGGTAGGCCGCGAGGCGGGCCTCCACGAGCTCGACCTGCCGGACAATGCGCGACGGCAGCCGGGTGAGCGTCCGATCGTCGAGCTCCTCAAGGAGCATCAGCGGATTGTGGTGAACTTCCTCCCAGCGCTCCGGGTGCAACGAGGAGAACAGCTCGGTGGCCTGATTATCCCAACACCACCAGAGATTGTCACACAGGGCCAGCAGTCGTTCGCGCATGGCGGCGGGCCTAACCGGGGTCCCGGGATGCCGCTCGCGTCAGTCGTCGCCGACGTCTGCGCCGTATTCGATGAGCCATTTGCGCATCTCGTCCTTGTCGAGCGCCTTCTCCAGCGCGGCGCTCGGCTCGATGACATCCGCCTCGACCATCCGCCGCAGGCTGTCATCCATCGCGATCATCCCGGCGTTCTTACCCTGCATGATGAGGCCCGGGATCTGGTGCGTCTTGCCTTCGCGGATGAGCGCGGTCAGCGCGCTGGTCCCAAAAAGCACCTCCAACGCCGCGACACGCCCTCCACCCTTTCGACGAAGCAGCTGTTGCGCCAGCACGCCCTTCAACACGCCCGCCAGGATCCCCCGCACACCGTCCTGCTGCTCGCTGGGAAACACGTTGATCACGCGGTCGATCGTCTTGGCCGCCGAGTTGGTGTGAAGCGTCCCGAACACCAGGAGCCCGGTCTCCGCCGCCTTCAACGCCATCTCGATCGTCTCGAGATCGCGCATCTCGCCGACGAGGACGCAGTCAGGGTCCTCGCGCACGGCCGCGCGCAGGGCCGCCGAGAAGCTCCCCGTGTGCGGGCCTACCTCGCGCTGGCTGATGAGCGATTTCTGGTTCTGGTGAACAAACTCGATCGGGTCCTCGATCGTGACGAAATGCATGGCCCGGCGGATGTTCATCTCGTGGATGATGGCCGACAGCGTCGTCGATTTGCCAGAGCCGGTGGGCCCGGTGACGAGGACGAGCCCGCCATCCAACTGCGTGAGCTTGCGAACGCTCGGCGGCAGACCGAGCTGGTCGATGGTCATCAGCTTGGTCGGGATGATGCGGAAGACCCCGCCCATGCCTCGATGCTGCCGATACAAATTGACACGGAATCGTGCGACGCCGGGCAGGTCGTAGGCAAAATCGGCGTCGCCGTCTACCAGGTACTGCTCCCACAGGTGCGGGGGCGTGACCGGGCGCAGGAGTGCCACCATGTCCGTGTCGTCAAGCACCCGGTAGCGTACGGGGTCCATCCGGCCGGAGAGGCGAAATATCGGGGGGCGACCTACTGAAAGGTGCAGATCCGAGGCACCCCGGTCGTTCATCAGCTTCAAGAAGCGGTCGATGCGGTTGGAAGCGTCAGCCATGGTCTATTTCCCCCGTCCAGCGCCTGGGAGTGTGCGTAGACCCGATTGGGAGGGCGGCGACGCTGGGCGACCCGGCTCCCGGAGCCCGGACTGGGTCGGCGATTGCGCCGGTCGACCCGGCTCCGTGCGTGGCCCAGGGGAGGGCGGCTTCTCGACCTCTTGCGTTTTCGCCTCCGTGTCAACGCCACTGTCCCGCAGGAAGATCGGGTCGCAGAAGCTCTCGAAGTCCTCGGGCTTGTCGGCCCGGCGCCATGCGGTCTCGCCCGTGATCAGGCCGCCCTGCACGAGCTCCAGCAGCGCCTGGTCGACCGTCTGCATGCCCGCCTGCCTGCCCAACTGCATCATGGTCGGGATCTGATGCAGCTTGTTGTCGCGGATCAGCGTCGCGACCGGCGTCGTCCCCTTCAGCACCTCGAACATCGCCACCCGCCCCTTTCCGTCGCGCCGCGGCAGCAGCGACTGGCTGACGACGTACTTCATCGACTCGGACAGGGCCATCCGCACTTGCGACTGTTCCTCGGGTGGAAAGCTCTTGATCACCCTGTCCACCGTGCCGTAGGCCGACGTGGTGTGCAGGGTACCGATGACCAGGTGCCCGGTTTCCGCCGCCGTCAGCGCGAGACGTATCGTCTCTGCGTCACGCATCTCGCCGACGATGATGACGTCCGGGTCCTCGCGCAAGGCCGCCCGCAGCGCCCTCGAGAAGCTGTTGGTGTGGGTGCCGACCTCGCGCTGGTTCACCAGCGAGCCCTTCACCGGGTGGACAAATTCGATAGGATCTTCGAGGGTGATGACGTGGTCGGCCTTCGTCTCGTTGATGAGGTTGACAAGCGCGGCGAGCGTGGTGGACTTGCCGCAACCGGCCGGCCCGGAGATGAGGATGATCCCCTGATGGTAATCCAGGAGTTCGGTGAGTCGACCGGGGATCCGGAGCGAGGCGAACGTCGGCGGCAGGTTCGGGATGACGCGGAACGCCGCGCACCAGCCGAGCCGCTGATGGAAGGCGTTGACGCGGTACCGGCCGACCTCCGGAATCGCATAACAGAAGTCCAACTCGCCCTTTTCACGAAGCGTCGCCGCTTGACGATCCGAGAGCAGGGAGAACACCGCCTGCTCGGTGCTGGCCGCCGAGAGCGGCGCCATCGCGCCCATCCGTTCGAGCTTTCCATTGCTTCGGACGAACGGTGGTTCGCCGACGGTGATGTGCAGATCCGAGCAATCCTGCTCGCGAATCCCCGCCAGCAACCGGTCGATGGGCTTGGCCATCGAGCTGGCCAGCACCGCAGCGGTGCCGTGTTCGGCCTCCTCCACCGTCATCTGCAGACGGCTCTGCATGTCGCGCAGCACCTCGCTCGCACGCGTCCGGACTTCCGAGCTGCCGTCGCGCTCCTTCACCTGCTGCAGCAACGGGACCAGACGGGCATCCGTGAACCGCGAGAACGCCCGTACCAGCTCCAATCGGATCTCGGGGCGGGTGTCCTGGAGCAGCGCGACGAGGGGCTTCAGGGCGACCGAGGACCCGATCTGCGCGAGCGCATCGATCGCTGCCCACCGCGTGTCCGGGTCGCCGAGCGCCTCCACCAGGGCCGGGACCGCACGCTCGTCGCGCAGGCGCCCGAGCGAGTCGCAGGCGCTGATCCGCAGCCACCAATCCGGATCATGCAGCATTTCCGACAGTGGCCCGACGAGGCGCGGGTCGTTGAAGTTCTCCGCCAGCACCAGCGCGGCGGTGCGAATCTCGGCGTCGGGATGGGCGAGGAGCGCGCAGGCCGGTTTGAACACCATCTCGCCAAAGCTGCGCAGCGTCTCGAGGATGCGCGTTCGTAGCCAGCCGACGAGGTTCCTGCAAAAAAGCAGGATCTCCATCAGCACTTCCTCGCGGTCGCCGCTGGAGAGCACGATGTCCACGCACGCGTGCCGGGTCGCCTCCTCGCCCGCCGCGAGGAGCTCGATCATCCGCTTTCGAAGCTCGGTTGGGTTCTCCCTGGCGGCCGTCCGCAGCCAGTTCCTCGCCATTTCGCGCATCGTGCCGTCGCCCCGGGCGAGGCGGTCGACCATGAGCTCCAGGATGCGCGGGTCGTGCATCCTGGACACGGCCTCCAGCGCCGCCGCCGCGACCCGCTGATCGTCGTCCATCGCGAACTTCAGGAGCATCTCGATCTGCTGGATCGCCGGGCGCTCGATTAGGAGGCGTTGCAGCACGGGAAGGCGCAGGGCAGCCGGGGCGTCCGTCATGGCCCGCTCCAGATACCGGTGCCGCCATTCCCCGCTCAACAGGACCACGATCTCCCACGCTTGACGGCGTCGAATCGGGTTTTTGTCGTTCAAGAGCGAATCGGTCAACCGTTGCCCGATCTCCGGACCAAGCCGGGGCCACAGCCGTGCGATGTGGTTCCGGGCGGCCGGGTTCGCGACGCCGCGGTCGATGATGTCGATCAGCGAGGCAACGTCTGCCTTGGCGAGCAGGGAGTCGCTGCCGACGGTGCGAATCGCGGGGTCGGTGTGGAGAAAGAGCGCGACGGCTTGGGTAGGGCGAAGGGAGCCGCCGCGAAGCTCCGCGATCAGCGCATCGCGCTCCTGCGGAGACTTGTAGAGGTTCTGGACGAGCTTGTCGTACGCGCTCCGGCCGGTGAAGAACTGCATGCGCGCATGCTACCGGGTTTCGGGGCCGGCTGCGGGGGCTCCACGCGTCTTTGTGCTGCCGCTGCGGACAACTTGCGAGTCCTGGCCGTGGGCTACGTTCGGTCGATGGCGCGCCTGCTCGATCGGCTGTTGGACCTTGGACCCAGCGACGACCCGCGCCGGGTTGCCGTGGGGGGCTCCCGCCAGCACGTCCGTCGGGCCATCCGGTCGACCACCGGCGCCCGGATCCGCATCGTTCGGAGCGTGGGTAGGCGCGACGCCGAGGTTCAGATGGCGCTGCTGTGGGTGCTGCGGCTCGGCCACCCGGTGGAGCTCGCGGAGGGTTCACCGGGGATATTCATGGATGATAGGCGAGTATCTCTCACCGAGCTTCGGGAGTCCGTCCCCGGACCCGGCCCACGAGCTCTGCCGTGGCGACGCTGACCGCCCGGCCCTCCGTCTCGACCGTCCACGCGGCCTGCGCGTAGAGCGGCGTGCGCGCCTCGAGGATCTCCTGAAGCTCGGCCAGCACGTTGGAGCGCCCCTGCATCGGCCGCAGGTCCCCCTGGGCCTCCACGCGCGTGAGGTGGGACGCTGGCGACGCGCGCAGCCACACCGTGCGTGCCCGCGAGCGCAGCAACTCCCAGGTGTCCGGCGCCGTCACCACGGACCCGCCGGTCGCCAGCACCGCCGGGCCCGGGGCATCCAGCAATTCTGTCAGCACCTGCCGCTCGATCTGGCGGTAGCGCGCTGGCCCGAGGTACTCGAACAGGTGGCCGAGCGCCATCCCGGCGACCTGCTCCACGCGGGCGTCCACCTCGATGAACGGGCAGTCGAGCGCGTTTGCGACGGCCGCGCCGATGGTGGACTTGCCGGCTCCTCGCAAGCCGACGAGGGCGAGCTTGGACGGCTCGGACGTCTCCATGGCCGTTTCGGACGGGCCGGCGAAGAGGGCGGCGATGGGCAGGCCGAGCGCCTGGCTGATCTCCGCCAGCCGCTGAACGCTCACGTTTCCGTTGCCATGCTCGACGTCTGCGAGAAAACGGAGCGAGATCCCCGCGCGACGCGCGAGCTCCCCGCGCGCCCACCCGCGGGACTCCCGCTCCAGGCGCACCCGCGAGCCGAGGTCCTCGAGAACGCTCATCGCACCTCCGGTATCGGAGGATTCGCCAGCCAGGTGCAGTCCTCCCAGGATCGCTCGGCCGCGCTGGCGGAGAGCCCCCCCCACACCGCCGCCGCGCAAGCCGTGGCGGCGACCGCACCGACCCAGACCCGAAGCACACGTGCGTCCAGGACCCAGGTTGCCACGGCCGAAAGGAGCGGCCCCGCGCAGTAGAGTGTGGCAACTAGCACGGCGGGCAGCGCCGCCCCTGGAGCGCACGGATCAAGCGTAAGGGCGACCAGCCCCGCGACGATGATCGAGGCCGCCGCACCGCCGAACACCACCGATCCGAACACCCGAAGCAGGAAGCCGCCAGGACCGGCCGTCGACGGAGCGAAGGGGCGACGGCTGCGGACGACGACGGGCAAAGGGATCCTGCGCATATGCAGTATAACGCATCAGCGTCGGGCTCGCCGCACCCGTCAAACGCAGTATACTGCCCATCCCCACCCGCGAGACCATGGCCGAGACCTCCTTTCCCCCGGTTGCCTTCGACACCCACCCCTCCCGCTATGTGCACTGGGGCTTGCAGATCGATGGTGCCGTCGCCACGCTCACCATGCGCGTCCAGGAAGATCGCGGCATGTGGCCCGGCTACGAGCTCAAGCTCAACAGCTACGATCTCTCCGT
Organism: uncultured Pseudomonadota bacterium; assembly: GCA_903844155.1. Lineage (GTDB taxonomy): Bacteria > Myxococcota_A > UBA796 > UBA796 > SXON01 > CAIUMM01. The sequence continues at coordinate 8,245 of CAIMSU010000300.1, forward strand.
GGACATCGAGCTCGCCGACGCCGTCCAGCGCCTGCGTTTTGAGCACCCCGAGGTGCGCGTGGTCGTGGTCACGGGCGGGTACGACAAGATCTTCTGCGCCGGCGCGAACATCAAGATGCTGGCCACGGCATCCCACGCCTTCAAGGTCAACTTCTGCAAGTTCACGAACGAGACCCGCACGTACATCGAGGACGCGCTGACCAGCTCGGGGCAGACCTGGATCGCGGCGCTGAACGGCACCGCATCGGGCGGCGGCTACGAACTCGCCGAAGCGTGCGAGCAGATCTACTTGATTGACGACGGAAACTCCGCCGTTTCGCTGCCGGAAGTTCCGCTCCTCGGCGTGCTCCCGGGCACCGGCGGCCTCACCCGGCTGACGGACAAGCGGAAGGTCCGGCGCGACATCGCAGACGTGTTCTGCACCAGGGCAGAGGGGTTCAAGGCGCGGGACGCCGTGAAGTACCGCTTCGTCGACGGAAGTTTTTCCCGGTCCAGGTGGGCCGACGGGATCAAGGCCCGGAGCGCCGCGACGGCGGCTGCCACCACCGCTCGCCCAACGGACGCCCGCACGATCCCGCTGCCATCAGTCTCCCCGCAGGTGGAAGGCGACACATGGACGTATCAATACGTGTCGGTTCGCGTCGACCGGACGACCCGGGTCGCCAGCCTGGACGTTCGCGGTCCGACCGAACCGCCCGTCCCGTCGGCCGAGGCGGACGCCGGCTGTTGGTCCCTTCGTTGCTTCCGTGAGTTGGACGACGCGCTCCTGCGCTTGCGGTTCAACGAGCTGGACGTGGGCCTCCTGCTCGTCCGCGCCAAGGGCGATCCTGCCCTGGTCCTCGCGCACGACGCCGCGCTAGACGTCCCTGGCTGGTTCAGCAGCGAGGTTCGCGCGTTCCAGGCGCGCGTGCTGCGCCGCCTCGACAACATGGCGAAGACGCTCTTTGCCATCGTCGAACCTGGAAATTGTTTCGCCGGATCGCTCGCGGAGATCCTCTTCGCCGCCGATCGCAGCTACATGCTGGCTGACGATGCCGAAGAGAACGCCATCGTCCTCTCCCCCGCCTCCACCGGCCGCTTCCCGATGCACAACGGCCAGACCCGCCTGCAGGCCCGCTTCCCCGGCGACGACGACGCTCGCCAGATCGCCGAGGCCGCCGCCTCCCGCAGCAAGGCCATCGACGCTGGGACGGCCGACGACATGGGCCTCGTCACCTTCGCCCCCGACGCCATCGACTGGGACGACGAGGTCCGCATCGCGATCGAGGAGCGCTGCTCGCTCTCGCCCGACGCGCTGACGGGCATGGAGCAGAACCTCCGGTTCGGCGGCGCCGAGACCATGGACAACAAGATCTTCGGCCGGCTGACCGCCTGGCAGAACTGGATCTTTCAGCGCCCCAACGCGGTCGGCGAGCGTGGCGCACTCAAGATGTTTGGCGCTCCCGAACGGGCGATCTTCGACTACCGCCGTACCTGAACCCCAACCCAAGCAACCGAGGCTCCCATGGCCATCAACTACGACGACCGCATCCCCAACAACGTGAACCTCTCCGGCGACAAGCGCCTGCAGCGCGCGCTGGAGACGTGGCAGCCCGCGTTCCTGGACTGGTGGCAGGATGTCGGCCCCGAGGGCTTCCAGAAGGACGACGTCTACCTGCGCACCGCCATCTCCACCGCCCCTGGCGGCTGGGCCCACTTCGGCCACGTGAAGATGCCCGACTACCGCTGGGGCATCTTCCTCGAAGACGCCGTTCCCGACCGCCGCATCCCCGGCGGCGACCACGCGGGCGAGCCCGTCTGGCAGGAAGTCCCTGGTGAATATCGCAACACATTGCGACGCATCATTGTGACACAAGCCGACACAGAGCCCGCGAGTGTCGAGCAGCAGCGCTGGCTCGGCAAGACCGCCCCGAGCATGTACGACATGCGGAACCTGTTCCAGGTGAACGTGGAGGAGGGTCGTCACCTCTGGGCCATGGTCTACCTGCTGCACGCCTATTTCGGCAAGGATGGTCGGGACGAGGCCGATGATCTCCTCGCCCGCCGCTCGGGCGATGCCGACAAGCCGCGCATCCTGGACGCCTTCAACCAGCCTTGCCCGGACTGGCTCACGTTTTTCTGCTTCACGATGTTCACGGACCGGGACGGGAAATACCAGCTTGGCGCCCTCGCCGAGTCCGGCTTCGATCCCCTGGCGCGCACGTGTGGCTTCATGCTCACGGAGGAGGCGCACCACCTCTCCGTCGGCGAGCTCGGCGTTGAGCGCGTCCTGCGGCGCTCGGCCCAGCTCACGAAGCTCGACCCGAACGGCGACGCCCGGGCACAGGGCGGCATTGACCTCCCCACCGTGCAGAAGTGGATCAGCTACTGGTTCTCGTACTCCCTCGACCTTTTTGGCAGCGAGCTGTCGTCCAACGCTGCGGATTTCTTCGGCGCGGGCCTGAAGGGCCGCTGGAACGAGGCGAAGGACTTCACCGAGCACCGCGCTCTGGACCAGTACTACCGCCTCCCCGTCGTGAAGAACGGGTCCGTTGTCGAGGACGAGGTCCCGCTCCGCAACGCCATGAACGAGGTGCTGCGCCAGTCCTACATCGCCGACTGCCAGCGCGTCGTGAAGCGCTGGAACGCGGCGTTGGAGCAGGAGGGGACGGACTTCCGCGTCAGCCTGCCGAGCTCACGGTTCTTCCGCCGCCAGGGCATCTACGCCGGCCACGACTTCAATCGCGAGGGCGATCTCATCGGCTCGGAAGCCTGGCAGCGCCAGCAGGACGAGTGGCTGCCAAGCGCGGCGGACCGCGCCTACGTGGCGAGCCTGATGCACGCGGTGACCGAGCCGGGCCAGATGGCGCACTGGATCGCGCCCCCTCGCAAGGGCATCAACGGGCAGGACGTCGCGTTTGAGTACGTCCGGCACGCCTGATCGTCGCTACGGCGTCGCGGAGTAGCCGGCGTCGGGATCGCAGACCGCAGCGACGGTCGCCGAGGCGGTCACGTCCGTCGATGCCACACCGTTGATCGTGTTGTAGTCGAGCCGGATGCGTCCGTAGCCGCCGTCGCCACCTGCGCGGTAGTCCGAGGCGGCGACGCCTTCGCCCCCGGGCGTGTGTTCGCCGAGCCCTCCGATCGCATCCACGCCATCTGCCGGCAGGCTGAGCGTGTTCGCGACGAGCCAGACGCTGCCGCCAGCGCCGCCACCGGCGCCGTAGTGCCAGGAGCCGTGCGACCATGACGTGGTCGTACCGCCGATGGCGCTGAAGCTCGCCGCGTCCGTCGCCGCGATGCTCTCCGCTGCGACGTAGACGATGCCGGCGCCGGTCCCGCCGGGGCCGTCGCTCTCGCTGCCGTGCCAGACGCCGCCGCCGCCAGAACCTGGGAACAACATGGAGAGATCGGTGGTGCCGTACGTCAGCCCGGCCTCGGGTGCGTGGTAGTAAGCGGCGTACCAGGAGTCACCCGCCGTCGCCCCGCCGCCGTAGTTTCCGCCGCCACCGGTGATGATTGCGCCGCCGCCACCGTAATTGGCGGCGTAGTACCCATAGGGTTCATTGCAGTAGTAGCCGGAGCAGCTGCTCGTCGTGTTGCCATCGCCCGCGCCCGCGTACGACTCGCCCTGGTAGGCGTCGTCGTTGTACGCCGTGCCGGTCTGCCCGGCGGCATAACCAGCCTCGTCCGCCTCGATCAGACCGCCGCTCTGTACGGTCACCGCGCCTGTAGCGCGGAACGCGAGCACACCGCCCGTCGCCCCGTTCCAGACCGGCGCGGTCAGCACGCCACCCGACTCCACGGTCACGTCCGTGTACTGTGGCACCCGGACCATCTGCACGGCCTGCTCGGAGAGGTCGTCGTTGGTGAGCTGGCCGAAGGTGACTGTCGGCGCGCTGTCCAACACAACGTCGCCGCCGGAGACGCTCGAGACCCACAAGAACTGGTAGTTGCCGACGTGATCGTGGCTGGTGTCAGAGCCGTGCATGTTGATGACGAGGACCTCGTCGCCCGCCGACACGCCTGGAGCGCCAGACACGGTGAGTGTCGCGCCGGAGATCACCGTAACGACGACCGCATCGCCGATCGTCGTGGTGCCGGTCACGTCCAACGCACCATCCGCGCCAGTGCCGTGGTACGCGCCATCGTCGATCTGGCCGTTGCAATCGTCATCAATCCCGTTGTCGCGCTCGGGCGCGCCCGGGTGGATGTTGGCGTCGGCATCGTTGCAATCGGTGTTGTCGGTGACGGTCCCGGCGGGCTGGGCGCAAGCTTCGGAGCTCACGTCGGGGTTGCCGTAGCCGTCGGTGTCGGCGTCCGCGTAGAACGTCGAGAGCACGCCCTCGTCCACGTTGCCATCGCAATTGTCGTCGATGCCGTTGCATACCTCCGCTGCGGCGGGGTTCACGTCCGGGTCGCCGTCGTTGCAGTCGGTGCTGTCGCTGACGTAGCCCGCGGGCTGATCACACTGCGAGAGGCTGCTGCCGGCGTCGCCGAAGGTGTCACTGTCAGCGTCCGCGTACCAGTTCGTGGCGAGGCCTTCGTCGATGGCGTCGTTGCAGTTGTTGTCGACACCGTCGCACACCTCGGCCGCGGCCGGATTGATCGCCCCGTCCGCGTCGTTGCAGTCATCCGCATTGCCAACGTAACCGGAAGGCTGGTCGCAATCGAGGATGCCGGTTCCGGCGCCGTAGCCGTCCGAGTCGCCGTCGCCGTACCAGGTGGAGACGTCCACCGCGCTGTCCTCGTCCACCGCGCCGTTGCAGTTGTCATCGACACCGTTGCAGTATTCGGGGGCGCCCGGGTAGATGCTCGCGTTCCCGTCGTTGCAGTCCGTTGCGTTGGACACCGTGCCGGCCGGCTGCGCACAGCTCACCGTGTCATCGCTTGGGTTTCCGTAGCCGTCGCCATCCCCGTCGCCGTACCAGGTCGGTGCGTCGGCAGACGTCGCCTCATCCACCACGCCATTGCAGTTGTCATCGATGCCGTTGCACACCTCGGTCTCGGCCGGGTTCACGGCGGCGTTCGCATCGTCGCAGTCTGTCGCATCTGAAACATTTCCGGGGGGCTGGCTGCAGCTCGCCGTGGACGATGACGCATCACCGAATGTATCAGAGTCGGCGTCAGCGTACCAGGTCGCGGCGTCTACCGCGGTGTTTTCGTCGACCGTCCCGTCGCAGTTGTTGTCGACGCCGTCGCAGTACTCGGGCGCGCCCGGGTAGTTGTTGGCGTTGCTGTCGTCGCACTCCTGGCAGGCCGCCCAACCATCGCCGTCCGCATCTGCATAGCCAACTGAACCGTCGCAGTTGTAGTCGTTCGGATCGGTGCAGTCGGCCTCGGATGCGCCCGGATTGTAGGCCGTGTCCGCATCGTTGCAGTCGCCACCGACCGAAACCGTCCCGGCGGGCGCCTCACACGCCATCACCGAGGTGCTGTCGTCGCCGTAGCCGTCGCCGTCCGCGTCTGTGTAGTACGTAGAGCCGGTCGAGGTGTCCAGGGACGGGTCCGCATCGTCGACGAGCGTGTCGCAGTCGTTGTCGATGCCGTCACAGACCTCGGTTGCTGCGGGGTTCACGTCCGCGCGGCCGTCGTCGCAGTCTGTGTTGTCCACCACCCAGCCAGCGCCTGCGTTGCACATGTTCGCGGGCGAGCCCGGGTCGCCGTAGCCGTCCCCGTCCAGATCCGCGTAGAATTGCGATGCCGTCGACGTGTCCAGCGAGGGGTCGGCGTCGTCGACGAGGGTGTCACAGTCATTGTCGACGCCGTCGCAAACCTCGGTCGCGTCCGGGTTGATGGCGCCATCCGCGTCGTTGCAGTCCTGACATGCCGGAAAGCCGTCGCCATCCCCATCTGCATAGCCTACTGAACCATCGCAGTTGTAGTCGTTCGGGTCCGAGCAGTCCGTCTCCGAGGCCCCGGGATTGTAGGCCGGGTCGGTATCGTTGCAGTCCCCGCCCTGTGTAACGGTGCCGTCGGGCTGTGTGCAGGCGACCACCGCCGTGCTGTCGTCGCCGTAGCCGTCCGAGTCGGCGTCTGTGTAGTAGGTCGCGGACGCCATGCCGTTGTCGACGACGCCGTCGCAGTCGTCGTCAACGCCGTTGCAGACCTCGGTCGCACCCGGGTTGATGGCGGCGTTGGTGTCGTCGCAGTCATCCGCGTTCGCAGAATAGCCGGCGGTCAAGCTGCACATGGCGTCGACCTTGGTCGGGTCGCCGTACGTGTCGCCGTCGGCGTCCACATAGTAGGTCTGCGCCGCGCCAACCGACGGGTCGTTGTCGTTGCAGTCCGTGTCCGAGGGGACCCCGTCGCCGTCGGCATCCACGACGTAGTTCGTGGTTCCCTTGCTGCGGCACGCAAGGACGAGGGCGGCGACGGGGACGAGGCGCAGGGCGAGCGGCAGGCGGTACATCGTGCTTCCGGGTTGGGAGCGAAGTGTACCGCAAATCCGCCGCATCGTCAGGGCGCCATCGCGACGCACCCGTCGACCTGCCAAAAAATGTCCGAAAGGCTCAGATTCGCGTAGGGCGTTTCTGAGACGTTGGGCCAAAAAGTGTCCGGGGGTGACAGCCCGACGGCCGTCACCCCCGGATCGGACTCCAGGTCAGAGCGCGAGGCGCTTGAGGCCCAGCGCCACGAGCAACCCGTGCGCGAGCAGGAAGCCGCCGGCGAAAACGACGGGCGAAAGCGACTCGCCGAGGCCCTCGACCAGCACCATCCCGAGGCTGGACCCTTCCGTCCACTCCGGGTGGTTCGGGACCTGGGTGCACACCGCCATCAGGTCGGTCGCGAAGCCCGTGGCCCCCGCGAGGCCGATGACGACGGCGAGCGCGCCAAGGTAGGACAGCCGACCGGGACCGGGCGCCCAGGCATACCGCGCGGCGCTGACTGCCCCGACGAGCCCGAAAACCAGGATGACAAACATCGGAAAACCACCGTTCATGAAGAACTGAAGAGCAGATGACATCGAACACCTCCGACCAGGACAACGGAGATGTGCGGGCAGCGTGACGCTCTCAGCGATCTTTTTCTGCTACTCCTTCCGGGCAGCCAACACCGGCCCCTTCGGTCCGGTGTTGGCTGTTTATTCTCGTCGCGCCTTGGCTTTCGAGCAACTGCGCGTGTTCGTGACCTCGCTTGACGTGTCCACTCCTGCGCGCGAATCGGCGAGCGCGACCGCTGCT
>CAIMSU010000301.1 GCA_903844155.1 uncultured Pseudomonadota bacterium
CCCACTCCCAAACAACGACGCGATCAGCCGCTCCCACCACGTCCCTGTCACCGGCCCGCCCGCGGTCGTCAACGCCTGCGCCGCAGCCGCCGGCCCGAGCACTACGACGTTGTACGCGTCGTCGTTCGGCACATGCACGGCAATGGTGGCACCCGGCAGCACGTCGGGTGAAAACCGCGATGGGATCGACGCCTTCGTCTCCAAAAGATACGGGTCCATGCTCGGGAGTTCGACGTCGAGTCGGGCGTACCGAACCTCGAACCGATTCAGGCCCTGGCCGCCCCCGATGTCGCGCGCCGGGGCTGCCCAAAGCACCACCGCCGTCCCACGAGCCCCGCGCATTCTCAGCAGCCGGCCGGGAGCCTCAGCCACACGCCGCGCCTCCAGCGCCCGCTCCGCAGCCTCGGCGGCTTCAGCGGCGGGATCGCCTTCGTCGTCGTCGAAGATCCCCACGACCTACGCCAGCACTGGACGGAAGCCCGCGCGCGGAGCGGTGCTCACCCCAGCTCCGCCAACAACCGTGCCAACCGCGCCCGGACCTCGCGCACCCGCTTCAGCGCGTCCTCGAGCGCGACCTTCTCGACACCAACGCCGCTGGCCTGCGGGGAATCGGGGCCATCCAGCAGCACTTTTCGGGCGCCGGCGATCGTGAACCCCTCTTCATGCAAGAGCTGTCGCACCCGCAGAAACCGAGAAACGTCCTGCTTCCTGTAGAGCCGCTGGCCGCTGGACGAGCGGTGGGGTCGGAGCTTGAATTCCGTCTCCCAATACCGGAGGACGTGCGCCTCGACGCCCACCAGATCAGCGACCTCGCCGATCCGGAAGTAGAGCTTGTCGGGCAGGTCGCCGGCGTCCTTGCTCGCGTCCTTGCCCGGGTCAGCCACCGCTCTACTCGTGCCCGTGCGCGCGGTTGAGCGCCTGACGGAAGACGAGGGAGGGCTTGAACGTGAGCACGCGCCGGGGCGTGATCATGATCTGTTCGGACGTCTGCGGATTCCGGCCGCGCCGGGCCCGCTTCACGCGCACGAGGAAGGACCCGAACGCGCTGATCTTCAGGCTCTCGCCGGCCTCCAACGCGACCTTCATCGCCTCCAGCAGCCCTTCGACGAGGTTGGATGCCTCGCCCCAGGACAACCCCGACTGGTCGCGCACGCTCTGCACGATGTCGGCTTTCGTAAGCGTGCGGCTTGGCCTTCCGGGGGTCGCTGCAGGGGTCACAGCGTGATCCCCAGACCAGAGCTCCCCGAATCCGCCCCGGAAGCCGTCCACAGCCGGAACGTGAGCGAGTCGGTGCGCGTCTCGCCGACGTCCCCGACGCTCTGGAGTTGGACTACCCAGTAGCCCTCGCCCGTGGAATCGGCGTCCATGTCGTATTCGTCGACGCCGCGGCTACCGGAGTCGAGGCGAACGCTCGCGCGCCCGATGTCGGAGGCGTAGTCGCTCGACACGGAAACCGTGACCGTGTGCATCGTGCCGATCGGACCGCCACCGGGGTCGACGGTGCCGGTGCCAAGCTCGACGGCGCCGGTGTTGCTCGTGAGCGTGACCGACACCGGGTCCTCGACTGCGGCAGCGCCCACGTCGATGCTCACCGTGTTGTCAGCGGCGTTGTACTGCACCCAGGTCGTGCCGGTGCTGCCCGTGCAGCCCGCGAGCAGCCCTGCAAGGCACACACCCGCCGCAGGGAGCAAGGCTCCCCGGGCGGACGCACGTGCCGGCAGGTCCGCTTGCATCTACAGCGACGCGCGGGCCTTCTCGACAACCGCGGTGAACGCCGCCGCGTCGTGAAGCGCCAGATCCGCGAGGATCTTGCGGTCGAGCTGGATGTTCGCCTTCTTCAGCCCGTGGATGAAGCGGCTGTAGGAGAGGCCTGTGGGCCCGAGTGCCGCGTTGATGCGGACGATCCAGAGAGCGCGGAAGTGGCGCTTCTTCTCCTTGCGGCCACGGAACGCAAACCGCTTCGCGCGATCCGCGTGCTCCATCGCCTGGCGGAGGCGCTGGCGGCCGAGGAAAAAGCCCTTGACGCGGGCGTAAAGGCGGTTCTTGCGAACCCGGGAGAGTGCTGCGCGTTTGACACGAGCCATGGCGGACCTCTTGTGGACACCCGTTTGACGGGGCCGGCTTGCCGGTTCCCAGGCGGCCGAGGGATTCGGCGGCCGGTAGTGGCGAGAACTGGACCGGCGCGAGCGCCGGCGTAGAAAAGACTACTTGTAGGGGATCATCAACTTGATGCGCTTGGTCTCGACATCCGCGAGGATACCGCCCTTCTGCAGGTTGCGCTTGGTGTCCTTGGAGACGTGCTCCAGGCAGTGGCGCAGGCCGCGCTTCTTGTACTTGATCTTGCCGGACGCGGTGGTCTTGAACCGCTTGGCAGCGGAGCGGTTGGTCTTCATCTTGGGCATTGTCGACTCCGAAACGGGTTCTGGGGAGGGCGTGGTGCGGTGTGCTCGACGCGAGCGGCCGCGAACGACGGGGGCTTAGCCCTTCTTCTTCGTCGGGGCGAGGAGCATGGACAACTGGCGACCATCCATGCGGGGCATCTGCTCGACGGTGGAGACGTCGTGCAGCATCTCAGCGAACTTCTTGCATTGATCCTCGCCGATGTCCTTGTGAGCGATCTCGCGCCCGCGGAAGCGGACGGTGACCTTGACCTTGTCGCCTTCCTCGAGGAACCCGCGCGCGGCGCGCTCCTTGACGGCAAAGTCGTGGTCGTCGGTCTTCGGTCGGAGCTTGATCTCCTTGATCTCGACGATGGCCTGGTGCTTGCGCGCGACGGCGTCGCGCTTCTTTTTCTCGTACTTCAACTTGCCGAAGTCCGTGATGCGGCAGACGGGCGGTCTGGCCATCGGCGCGACCTCTACCAGATCCAGGCCGCGCTCCCGCGCCAGCGCGAGGGCGTCCTCGGTCAGGAACTCGCCGAGCTTTTCGCCGCTGTCGTCGATGACAAGCACGCGGGGCACGCGGATACGTTCGTTGACCCGAGGCTCATTGCGCTCAGGAGCAGAGGGAGGCTGACCGCGAGGAGGACTCCGCAATGCGGCTCCGGGGAGTGAAGTTTACCGACAAGGGAGGGATCAAACGGCGAAAAACTGGCCCGGGAGCGTCTGTTGACGACTCCCGGGCCACACTGGTAGGCACGGCCGGGATTGAACCGGCGACCACCGCCGTGTCAAGGCGGTGCTCTTCCACTGAGCTACGTGCCTGGAGCGTTCCGGGGTTTAGCGAAAAGGTCCGGCCGCGTCAAGACCGGGCAGAGAGAAAGCCACGCATCCTCCGGCGTGGGCGAGTGGCCGACGACGCGCTGGAGGCTCGTGACCGTGCCGTCCGCGATGCCGCACGGCGTGATGTGGCGGAAGCCGCGCAGGTCATTCCGGAGGTTGATGGCGAAGCCGTGCATGCTCCACCCATGGCGGAAGTGCAGGCCGACAGCGGCGATCTTCGCGCGTCCGTCGTCCACCCACACCCCCGGAAAACCGGTCCGTCGCCCAGCTCGCACCGACATCGTCGCCAGCCAGGCGATGATCGCGTCCTCGACCCCCTCGACCACCCGTCGCACGCCGACCTCGCGCGCGTCCAGGATCAGGTACCCGACGAGCTGCCCGGGCTCATGGCACGTCGCGAGCCCACCCCGGCGCGTGCGCCAGACCGCGTACCCGTCCGCCGTCGCGGCGTCGAGATCGACCGTTCCCCCTCGCTTTCCAAGCGTGATCACGGGCCGATGCTCCAGCCCGTAGACCGCCCCCTCACCGGTCGCGATCGCCCGAGCCCGCGCCGCTTCCTGCAGGGCCAGCGCCCGCCCATACTCGACCGTCCCAAGCCAGCCCTCAGCCAATCTTCCCGCCATAAAAGCGGCTTTCCTTGTACGCCCGCAAGAGCGCCCCCGCGACGACCGAGAGCGCCGCCGTGCTCGGCACTGCCAGCAGGACGCCCCAGATCCCCAGCAGGCTGGCGCCGGAAACGACGGCGACCATCACCACGAGCGGGTGCAGCCCAACGCGGTGCCCGACGATCTGCGGTGTCAGGAAGCTGCCCTCCAGCAGCGAAACAGCCCCGAAGGTCCCGAGACAGGCCAGAAGGTGCCAGTCAACGCCGAACTTCACGATGCTCAGCGTGGCCGAGAGGATGACGCCAACGATGAGGCCGAGGTACGGCACGATGAACAGCACGCCAGCGCCCATGCCGACGGTGACGGCGAGATCGATGCCCGCGATCGAGAGCCCGATGCTGTACAGCACCCCGAGGATCACACAGAGTGTAAGCTGGCCTTCCACAAACCCCTGGATCCGCCTGTGGATCTCACCGAAAACCTCCTCGACGAGCGGGCGATGGCGCGGCGGGACGAGGCTCTCCGCGCCGACGAGGATCTTCGGCCAGTCAGAGACGAGGTAGAAGCTGAACAAGGGGAGGAGCGCGAGCTTCACCATCGCGCCGATGAGCGCAAGCCCGCTCCCGAACGCCGCCGTTCCCCACGCCTTCAGCGTTGCCTGGGTGTCCGGCACCTGTACGAAGTTCGTCGCGGCGCCCATCACATCGTCGAAGTTCACCGGCACATGGATGCCGGTCTTCGCCTCGAACTGGGCGGCGAGCGGCCGGATCTGGCCGTCCAGGCCCGCGATCGCGGGTTTGAGGCGACCGCTCAGCGCGTTCACCTGATCGAACACCGAGGGGGCGACGACCGTGAGGATCACGATGACGACGGTCGCCGCCATGGCGACGAGCAGCGCGAACGCCCGGTCGCGCGAGAGTCCCCGCTTTTCCAGCCAGCGGACGGGCCGGTCCAGCAGGTAGGCCACCACGGCGCTGGCGAAGACGATCGGCAGCACGTCGTGGGTCGCCCAGAAGAGCGCGCCGAACACAAGCCCGCCGACCGTGCCCCAGCGCAGCCATGCCAGCCACGCGGCCCTCCCCAACGGCTCCGTCCCCGGGATCAGCGGCTCCAACGTGGGGATCGGCGCGCGGAAGGCCGGACTGACGGGCGCGCCCGCCGAGCTACGCAAGCGCCCGGCGAATCGGTGCAGACGATGGCTCACGGCTCACCGGTCGGTGACAACAACCACCGTCCCCTGGGCCATAAACCCAGCCCCATCCGATGCTTTCTTCAGCGCGGCTGCACCGGCAGGATCCAGCGTCAGGTTCACGCCATCCGTCACCGCCGCCGCTCGCACGATGACCGGCTGCTCGCCCGCCCGGCGCACGGCGATGGGGTCGGCCGGGTCGGTGACGTAGACGACGAACGGGCGCTGTGAGGCGGCGAAGGACGTCATGCTGGCCGCCGAGTAGACGACGGCGCCGGACGGATCGCGGATCTCCGGGTTGACCGCCGGCTTGAGCGCCAGCCCGCGCGCGTCCACGACCAGGCCGGTGATCGGCACGTCCGGCGGGCTCGACCGATCCACGCCCGTGGCAAGCCGCGAGAGCTCCGGTCGTAGCCAGCCCTGCATCGGCAGGCAGACCTCGATGTCCACGCGCCCCGACGTGTAGTAGCGCGCCTCCGTGACCTCCCAGAGCGACACGTTGGCGTCGATCTTGTCCGCGATCGCGTCGGTGGACTGCATCAGATCGCCGGTCGTCCCCTTGCTGTCGAGCTGCACCTCACGCGCGAGGGTGAGCATGAGCGGCCCGAGCCTGGCGCGCGCGCGCCCCTCCAGCGCCTCGTAGCCGGCCATCGAGCCGCTGCTGTTGGCCTCGGTCGCCGCCGCGCAGAGCTCCAGCGTCGTCCAGTTGACCGTGCCGTGCGAGAGTTCGCGCACCACGGGGTCGATCGCCCAGGCCGTCGAGAGGGATGAGAGGACGAGGAGCGCGCCGACCATGACACGCAGACATAGCCCGTTCAGACCGGAATCACGACCTCCCAGACGGTGCCGATCATCTCGCCTGCGACCAGCGCGAGCGAGCCCCCGAACCCGCGCGCGAGGTCCCGACTCAGCATCAACCCCAGCCCCGTGCCCCCTTCTTTCGTCGTCCGGAATGGCTCGAACAACCGGGACCGGATGTCCGCGTCGAGCCCCGGCCCGTTGTCCGCGATTCGCACCCGCACAGGGCCGTCCAGCACCGTGATGGTCAGGGCGGCGTCTGGCCGACCGGCGAGCGCGTCGATGGCGTTCTGGCCGAGGTTGACGACCACCTGCTGGACCGCGAGCACCGGCGCCCGCACCTGCACTTCGCCGATCCCGCCGACCTGCACCGCCACGCCGGCGCTCCGCGCGCGATGCTCGAGGATGACCAGCGCAGCCCGGATCGCGGTCCACAGGTCGAACGCAACCGGCTGCCGGTCGGGACTGCGTGCGAGCTCCGAGTACCCGCGAAGGAGCACGTCCAACGTCTCGAGTTGGCCGAGGACCCCATCGAGGTGGGCGGCGACCTGATCGGGCCGGGCCGCGGCGTGCGCGAGCTGGGCCAACGCGCGCGCCGCAAAAAGCGGCTGCCGAAGCTCGTGAACGAGCGAGGCTGAGAGGACGCCGACCTCGGCCAGCCGCTGCGTTTCGCGCGGCGAGATCTCCCGTACCCGGCTCGGGCCGACCACAGGGCGGGGGGCCATTGCTGGCGCTGGGCAAACATTCACCTCGTAAGTGGCTGAAAGCGCGCGATTGGCGAGAGCAATGGCCCCCCGGCGCGGCGTTCCATGCACGTTCGGTGACGGGCGCCGTACTCGGCGGCTGGCGGCGAACGTGGCTTCCGAACGCCGAAAAATCAACGCCGATACCGGCGCGAGGTTCGCCGAGCGCCGGGATCGGCGGCTGGCTATGGCGCCCGTCCGCGCTGGGTCAACGCCACGGAAGCGGCACATGCGTCGCCCGCGTTGGACGTCGCGTCCAACGCGGCCACGGCGACGGTGTAGGTGCCTTCGTCGCTCACGATCCCGTCGTCCCCGCGCCCATCCCAGGTGACAGTCGCGCTCGCCCCGGTGACACGCGTGCGCCGGACAGCCGTACCGTCCGCGTCGGACACCGTGAGCGCCCACCACGTCGGCGCGCTCGCCGGGGCCAGCCCGACCACGACGGCGTCGGCCTCGGAGCCAACCCCGGGGTCCCCATCCGGTCGGAACGCCAACAAGTTGAAGTCGCACGCCGCCGAGACCGTCCCCACGGTGCTCGCGACCGCGCCGAACGTCGAGGACCAGGCCGCGGTGTTCCCGGACCAGTCGCCCGAGATCCGGTTGCCGGCAACGTCGCGGACGTTGGTGCTCAGCGCCACCGTGAACGTGCCGGAGGTCGGGTCGATCGCGGTGGTCGGCGTGATGGTGAGGGTTTCGGCGTCGGTCGAGAGCGAGACCGTGGTCGGGAGGATGCCGGTCGGGCCAGTCAGGGTCGCGCTCGCGGCCGAGAGGCTCCCTGGGAGCATGCGCTCGGAAAAGCCGATCGTCACGGCAGACACGGCATCGGTCCAGACGCCAGCCGGCGTGACGGAGACGACCGTCGGCTTGACGCTGTCCTCGGTCACGGTCACGCTGGCCGAGCCGAACCCGGATGCGTCCGCGCTGCTGGCGCTCACCGTCGCGGTTCCGGCGTAGCCGTGGAGGAATGCGACCGAAAACGTGCCGGCTCCGGCCGCGTCCAACCCGACCGTCAGCCCCGAACCCGTGCTCGTCGCCCCCGAGAGGTCTCCCAGGTTTGTCCAGACATAAACCTCAGCCCCGGAGGCGACATCCCCCGCGCAGTCCGTCGCGGCAACGCTCACGGCCGTCGCGGCGCCGTTCCGCACGGACGCGTTCGTCGGCGTCAAGGTGATCGGCCCCACGGCGCTGCCATCGTTCTCGCCGACCCAGGCCTCCGCCGTGGCCTCGCTCGCGCAGGCCTCGGAGTCAGCGACCACGAAGCTCACGGTCGTCGCCGTTGGTGCCTCGAACGTCAGCGCGTCGGGGGCGGTGGTCGTACGGCTGTCCCCCGTCCCGCCGTCGAGGTGCCAGACCGCCAGGGACGCTGCCCCGGAGCTGGTTCCCGACGGGTCCAGGGTCATCGTCACCGACCCGGCGACCAGGCAGGCGACGGCGCTCGAGGTCCCGTCGAGCGTGAACGCGGCGGTGGGACCGTCGGCGCAGTCAAAGTCGAGGAGATCGACGGCGTCGCTGCTGGCCGTGAGCGCGCCATCGCTGCCGTTCGCGACGACGGCGAACGCAGGGGTGGCGCACGTCAGGTCGGCCTCGCCCACCCCCGACGGAAAGCTCGACACGGTCGTCGTCGTACACCCGGCGAGCGAGACGTCCACCGGCCCCGCGTAGTCAAACGAGACGTTGCCCCACGTATCCACGCCCGAGACGTCGACAGGGACGGCAGCGCCCACGTCGGCCCAGGGAGGTGCTGTCACCGAGAGGCCGACGACCGTGCCGGCGCTGACGAGGATCGGACTGGATTGACCGATCGTGGCGCCCGACGCCGTCGCCACCAGCGCATCCGAGCCCGCGGTCGTGAGGGAGACCGTGGCAGTCGCCGAGCCGGACGGGTCGAGGACGAGGTCGAGCGGCGTCATCCCGCCGAGCTTGTCCGCGAGGCCGATGGCCGATCCGCTGACGGCGGTCGTGTAGGCGTTCCCGTACGCGTCGTACCCATGCAGGGTCGCGCTGAACGACTGGCCCGCGTCGATCGCCGTCTCAGAGAGCGTGACCTCGGCGAGGCCGAGATCGGCGTTCGTGACCTGGAACGGCGCTGAGCTGGCCGGCAGGCCCTCGAGCACCGCGCTGATGACGTCCGCCGCATCCGACTGGGTGATCGTGCACGTGTAGTTGCCGTCCGTGCTCGGCAGGCAGGCGAGCGTGCCGGTCTCGTCTGAAAACACCGGAGCCTCCGAGCCGTAGACGATCTGGTTGTCCCAGGCGTCGAGCAGCTCGATGCCGACGGCGAAGGGCACGCCGGCCTCCGCCGTCGCCGTTCCGACGGTCATCGCGAGGGAGTCCGCCGCGTCCGGCGTGACGGTGATGGCGTTCGACACCCCGCTGAGCCCCGCCCCGTCGGACGCTGTGATCAGGATCCCCGTCGCTGCGCGAATGGGCGTGGCGGTGCACACGGTCTGACCGCCGACGACGGGGTCGCACGACTGCGTGCCCACGCCCGCCTCCTTGTCCAGGCCCCCGACGCTGTCGTGGAGCGAGACCACGCCAACGTAGTCGGTGACGAGGTTTCCGTAGGGATCCTGCGCATCGACCTGCACCGCGAGGACCCCACGCCCCGCGACGATCGAGCTGGGCGTTGCCGCCACGCCGTAGTGGTCGACAGCCGCCGGGACCACGTTGAAGGCCGCGCTCTCGGTGTCATCGATGCCAAACGCGACGGCGTGCAGGTGGTCACCCGTGCACGCCTTGGTGAACGTGAACGGGTATGGCCCCGCCTGTAGCAGATCAACGGTCGTGTAGCCCTGGCCGCAGCCGCTGTCCTCGAGCACGGCGACCTTCAATCCCGTCGCGTTGATCACATTTCCGGAAGCGTCGACAACGTCGATGCCCACGGGCACTTCGACGCCCGCGGCGGTGCTGAAGTTGTCCGACGGGAACGTGAAGACGACGTGGTTGGGGACGCCCGGCGCGAAGGAGAGCAGCGTGCTGTCGCCCGCGATGGTCGGCTCGTCGACCGCGGCGAGCGTGAGCGTGAGGTCCTGCGCGACGCTGGACTGCAGGAGCAGCGGTGCCGTGCCGTCTGCGTGGAGGTTCCCTTCGATGCCGACGCCGTTCGGGAGGGTGATCTGGTTGTCGAGCAGCCCATCGCCAAACTGAACGCCAGCAGCGCCTTGATCGCTGTCGGCGCGCACATCCACGAGGATCGGCTGGGCGACGGCGCCCCCCTCAGGATCGGCCACATGCATCGCCAGGACCGCGGTCTGGGTCACGTCGTACCCCACCGCGGAGACGTCGAAGAGCAGCTGGGCCGCCCGGGTCTCGGTGACCTGGAAGGCCTGGGACAGCGGCGCGACCGACCCCGACGGCGTCACCACCTCCACGTCGTACACCCCCGGCGCGACGCCTGCGGGCACCTCCGCCGTCAGCGTGGATGCGTCCACGAATTGCACGGCATCGAGCTGCGTTGGCGGGTCGGTCTCCAGCACGACCTGGAAGGAGCTGTTGATCTGCGCCTCGTCCTTCTTGTCGCCGACGACGACCTCGGGGAAGAGGTGCTCGCCGACGAGCGTGACGTTCGTGACCTCGCCCGTCCAGCCAAAATCGGGCACGAGGCGCCGGACCGTGGGGTCACTCGGCGCCGGGGAGCATCCGGCGACGAGCCCACAGGCGACCAGCCCGCCCACGACCGCGCACGCGGCCTGCAGGCGCGACGGGTTCGCTGGTTGGGAGAGGAACTTCACTTGGAACAAGCCATCAATAGAGTACCCGATAACCGGCGGACAGCGACACCCCGCCGACGCTCCCCTCAAAGCTCACCACCCCGCTCGGCGCGTTCAGGAAAAGGTACCGTCCCTCGCCGTAGAATTCCGAGATGCCCCGTCGGATCGCGCCGCCAGCGGTGAGCTCCAGGCCGGGGGGGGCGAGTCCCGGGCCGACGATGCCGGTGGTGCCGTTGAAATTGGCGGTCAATCCGTAAGGCGCGAGGACGCCGGAGACGCCGACCTCCAACGTGCGGTTTCCGCTGCGGCTCTCCGCCACCACGCCGATGGAGACGGGGATGAAGCGCGTTGCCACGTCTACCTGCAGCCCTGTGGCTGGGTCGGTGGTGCTGGAGTTCAGCGCGTAGGTGGCGACGGAGAGGCGCCCACGGATGAGATCGGCCACGGGGTCCGGCAGCAGGGGAAGCCGGTTTTCGAGGGTCACGGAGAGCGTTGGCGACGAGATGCTGCCGAAATTGGACATCCAGCCGGCGTCGAGGCCCAGGCTGCCCACAACCGACCGCGGGACCAGCTCGAGATCGGTGTCGATCGTGCTCGACGACGTAGCTGCCGTGATCGTGACCGTGCGCGCGGTGGATCCGGGCGGCGGGGTGTAGAGCGCGTCGACAGAGCCATCGGGGCGGACCGCGCCCTGGACGACAGTGCCGGCCGTGGCGGTGATGGTGACGGGCTCGTCCAACACCGGCGCACCGACGCCGTCCAGCATCTTCACGGTGATCCTGCCTTGCTCGCCGGTGCCGATGACGAGGGGGCGAGGCGTGACATCGAGCTGCACGCGGCGGACACGGCCGGACTGGATCGGGAGGACGAGGCTGGCCTCGAGATCGGGCGCCTGCAGGTCCGGCAATGCGCCGGGACCAGCCGCAAAGATGGCGGTTGCACGGTCGACATTCGCGGCATGCGCGTGTGCGAGCCAGAGCGTGCCAGCCGGCCGGGGGACCACCGCGGAACCCCAGCCGTTGGGGCCCGAGGTGAGGTTGAAGAGCTCCCCGTCAACGTCGCCGCTGACGGGCACATTCCCAAGCGGACGCCCGAGGACATCCAACGCACGCGCGCGCACCTCGATGCCGCCGGAGACCGCTGCCCCGCGGAATTCCAGGCTCCAGACGGCGCCCGATCCCGGGGGCGCCCGCCACTCGGCGTGGATGGTGTCCTTGCCGAACGCGACCGCACCTTCACCGCGGTAGTCCGCCCGCAATGCACCGTCGACGACCTCGCTTTCGAGGTGACCGGAGACTGCGTAGAGCGTGAGGCCGTCAGGCGGGAGGCGGTCGCCGTGGGGGTCGACGAGCAGGGCCTGCACCTGCGCGACGGGAAAGTCGGTGGAGATGGCGTCCGGGTAGGCACGCAGCTCGACTTTCGCAGGTTGGACGTCGGCCAGCGGGATGCGGTAGCGCTGGGCCTGCTCGGCGACGGCGCAGTCGAGCCGCAGGTCGAACGCGCTTGCCAGGCTCTCGGGCGGGAGCGTCGCGTCGACCTGCCAGACACCGGGTCCGTACGGCCGCGAGACCAACGGCTCGCCGACCGGCCCCCGGCAGGAGGGTGCCTCGCCCGCCCATACACCCCCCGCGGCCGTCCAGACGCCAAGGGTCAGCCGGGCCCCGGCGAGCCGCCCGGCCGCGACGTCGACGCCCACCAGGATCGGGCTCAGGTTGGCAGGGAGCGGGCTCTCGACGTGCTGGGTGTTGCCAAGGTCGTCCGAGGCGTTGATGTCAAAGCGGGTTTCGCCCGGTAGAACGTCGAAGGTCACGTGCGCCACGCCGGTCGCGTCGGCGACGAAGGGGCCGTAGCTGCGCCTTCCCACCTTGATCTGCACGGTGCTGCCGACGCCGACGTTCAACGCCGCGGACTGCCTCGCCCGAAGGCGCGCGATGCCGAACACGACGGCACCGCCCGGTTGCCCGCGGTCGGCGATCCCCACTGCAACGATGCGAGCGCCGCGGTCCGGGCTCGGCGTCACGGTCACACGCGCCTCACGCGTGTCCGCCTCGACCGAGACCGTCCCCTCCGAGGACCGCACGACGAGCTCACTCGACGACACCGGCGCGAGCAGGGGAAAATGCAGGACGATGGGCTCCCCGACGCCGGCCTCGATCGCCGGAGCCCCCGCCAGACGCCCCTTCGGAACAGCCGCCGGGGCGACCGGAATGCTGGTCCACGGCCCGCCGTCTACCCGGACGCGGAGCGTGTCCCTCGCCTCGGTCGGCGTGAACGGCCACCGCCACCGGCCCAGGCCGGACGGCGCGCCGACCCCCACCACGCCTGCCTCAGCGGCGAGCTCCACCGCCGCCTGTTCGCGTGGGTGCCCGTCCACGCTCACCGCGACCTCGACCTCCGTGGGCACACCCGCAACCGGGACGCCCTCTGGAAAGTAGAGCTTCACATCCGGAGGGTTGTCTGCCGCCGCACGAGCCGGCCCCGCCCACAAGCAACACCAGAGCATGAGCAAAAAGGGGACGATCACGGGGGCCGTTATACTCTTATTGTATCGTGACCCCCACCGAAGGCGGCCTGGAGTCCCGCGAGACCTGCCACTGCGCCCTGGAGACCTGCCCGAACACGTTGGTGGCGACAACGTTGACGGTGTTGTCGCCTTCGCCAAGCGGGATCTGGAAGGAGAACGTGCCATCCTTGGCGGCGACCGCCGCTGCCGTCCCCGCGGCGGTGCTCGCGGCCAGTCGCGCGCCAGGCTCGGCGGTGCCGGTCACCTCCACCTTCGGCGCTGCCGTCCGCGTCGTCGACGGCCAGGCGACCTGCAACAAAAGCGTCTCTGAGGCTGGCATCTGCAGCGGGGAGCCGTCTTTCGGGTAGACGGCGCGCTTCCCGGCCGCCACGTCGGTGCCGTCGACCGCCACCCGCCCGCGGGAGGTCTCCACGCCCACGCCATCGCCCGACTTCGCCACCGTGAAGTCGGCGTCCTTCGCGCTGATCGAGCGCCCGCCCGCGGCCACACCCAGGCTCGGCCCTCCGGCGCGCACCGTCGCTTTCACGCGCCCGTCCTCCAGCGAAAGCCGGACGCCGGTCGAATCGACGCTCGTCACCTGCACGCTCGTGTTGGGCTCCAGCGTGACCCGGCTCTGGTCGCCGAACGCGAGGACCGCGCCCCCGTCTGCACCCGAGACGAGTCGGTCGGCCGCGCCGATCTGGCCTCCCACGGCCGCGGGGCTGCTCACCCCGCCGGACTCAACGGACACGCTGCCATGCACATCGTAGAGCACAACCCGTACTGCCCCGCTATCGGAGAACAGCAACTGGTAGCCAACCCAGCCGAGCACCGCGATGACCGCGACGGCGAGCAACGCGCGAAGCTCGACGCTCACGGCGTTGCCTCGGGGAACCGCACGACCCACTGGGCGACGTCGCCGCGTTGCGCGGGCTGGGCGGGCTCCTCGACGATGGCGCCGTGGTCCTCGAACACCTTGCGCGCCGCCCAGAACCCCAGCGCCGCCGCCCGCCAGTCGTCCTGGGACGTGCCGACGGGCTCCAGCGACACGTACAGATTGCGCCCCTCGCTCCGCACGTCGATGTTGGCGCCCTCGGGCGCCAGCGTTCGGACCGCCGCAACCAGCTGTCCGAGCGCTCGTGCCAACGCCGATTGTTCGCCTCGAACGTGCAGAGCGCCGGAGGTGTGGCTCACCGTGAGCTGACGCTCGCGCATCGCGCCCGCCAGCAACGCCAGCACGTCGTCGAGGAGCAGGTGAACGTCGACGTCCTCGCCGTCGGCGGAGGCCTCCGTCGCGTTCGGCCCCTGGGTGAACCGGGACAAACGACCGACGATCTCGGTGCAGCGGAGGGCCTCGCGCTCGGCGGCGTCCAGCAACGAGGCGCCCGCTTCGTCCGGCGCGCCGGCCTGCGCCCGCGCCCGAAGCACCTGCAGGAGGCCAACCACGCCGGCCAGCGGGTTGTTCAGCTCGTGGGTGAGGCCCGCGGACAGCTCCCCGACCGCCGCCAACTGCCGGGACTGCACGAGGCTGGCCTGGGCCGCACGCAGCTGTGCGGTCCGACGATCCACCCGTGCCTGCAACTCCACATTGAACCCAGCGATCTCGGCGTTCTTTCGGGCGAGATCCTCCTGGTTCTGCTGCAACGACCCCGCCATCTGGTTGAAGCCTCGCGCGAGGTCCCCCAGCTCATCGGACCGCCGCAGGTCGACCCGGGAAGCAAGGTCTCCCGACCCCATCCGCGCAGCAGCGTCGCGCAGTGCCTGGACTGGGTCGGTGATGGACCGGGAGAGGAGCCCGCCGACGACGATGGCGAGAAGGAGGGTGATGCCGGCGATATAGCCCGTTCGGAGTTGGATCTCGCGGGAGGCTGCGTCCAGCGATCGCAAGGGTGTGGCCAGGGCGACGACAAGATCCTGGCCGGGCACACGAGCCAGCGCGCCGAGGACCTCGTCGCCGCCACCCGTTGGCTGATAGCGAAGGTCCGCCGCCGGGGTTCCGAGGAGCGGACGAAAAGAGTCCGCGTCAACCAGCCCAACCGGCCCCGCCGTCACCAGCTCGGTGCCATCGGGGCTGAAGAGCACAACCTCCCGGTCATCCGACGCCACCGTCCGCATTCGTGCTGCAACGGCGGCGAGGGAGAGCTCCACCCCGAGGCTCGCCTGCGCCCCCCAGGGCGGCGAAAACACGCCTACCAACGCCGCAGACTCATGGTCCGTCTGCGCGCGAGGTGCCGCCCAGGCCGCGGTGCCGGCGGCGACCTCGCGGGGAAGTTCGGCGCGAAGCGGCGCGATGGCGAGTGGAGAGAGGAGCGCGTGTCCCGGCACCTGCATCGCCTCGCTCGAGGACTGGTAGACCGGCGGGACGATGTCCTCCCCTGCCCTGTCCACCAGAAACGCCACGTCGATCTCCGGAAAAAGCCGGTAGGTCGAGATCAGGAAGGCCTGCTGGGCCTCGGGCGAGGCGTCGGCAAGGTCAAAGTTTGCCACCTGCATCTGCAGCACGCGCTGCGTGTCGGCGAGCTGCCGGGCGATGGAGGAGGCCAGCATCTGCGCGGTCTCGACCTGGAAGTCCACAGCGGAGTTGACGAGCCACAACCGGGTCGTGACGCTCGCGGCCCACGCCAGCATCGCCAGCGGAACGACCCCCACGAGCGCAAGCATGAGCCCGAGACGCAGGCCCAGCCGCACCGCTCACCGCTCGATGGGGAAGCGCAGCAGGAACTCGGTGCCGATGCCGGGACCGGCATCGGTTGGCGCCACCGTGCGGCTCTGCACACCGATCGAACCGCGGTATTTCGTCACGATGCGGTAGACGATGTTCAGCCCGAGGCCGGTCCCCTTCCCCGCCGGCTTCGTCGTGTAGAACGGGTCGAAGATCAACCGCAACCGCTCTTCCGGGATGCCCGGACCGTTGTCCTCCACCCGCACCCAGACCGTGTTGTCCGTCCGCCCCCCCACCACGTGGACCCAGCCGCCACCGCCCGGGTGGGCCTCTACAACCGCCTCGCCAGCGTTCTTGATGAGGTTCACGAAGATCTGCTGGATCTCGTTGGTCCGGGCGTTCAGGAACAATCCAGGTTCAATGTCGATCTTGAACGCGACATGTTCGACGGGCGCAGAGCGCTCCACGAGCTTGAGCGCATCCGCGATGACCTTGCCGAGCTCGACGGACGTGAGGTACTCGTGCGCTGCTGACCGCGAATAGGAGGACAGGTCGACGACGATATCCCGGATCGTCCTGCAATATTCCACGATGTCCCGCGCGTAGCCCTGCGCGAGGCCCAGGTCCTGCTCGTCGGTCACGGCCTCAGCGAGCCCGAGGATGCCGAAGAGCGGCGAGCTGATCTCATGGGCGATCCCCGCCGCCAACGTGCCGATCCCGGCGAGCTTCTCGGACTGGATGAGCTCCGCCTGCAGCGCGCGGGCCTCTTCCAGCGCCGCTTCCAGCTCATTGTTCTTCTTCGAGAGCTCCACGATGAGCCGGCGGTTCTCCATCGCCATCTGCTGCTTCTGGTCCGCCTTCCGGACCTTGTTCCGGATGTCGAAGACGTTGTTGAGCGGCTTGAGAACGTAGTCGAAGGCGTCCAATTCCAGCGCGGTCAGCGCGGTGTCCAGCGAGCCGTAGCCCGTCAGGATGATGACCTCCGTCAGCGGATCCTTCCCCTTCGCCGCGCGCAAGACCTCGATCCCGCCGACGTCGGGGAGGTTCTTGTCCGTGATCACGAGGTCGACGTTGCCCGCGGCGATGACGGCCAGCGCGTCCCGACCCGTTAGCGCCGTCGACAGCCGATAGGGTTCACCCTCAAAAACCGCCTTCAGCACCTGCAGGATCACCGGCTCGTCGTCTACGAGCAGCAGGTGCTTTCGGCGCTCGGTGGTGGGGCTGCTGGTCGGCAAGGGACGCTCGGGGAGGGTGGAGGTCTATCAAGGCGCGAGGCGCGAGGCGCGAGGCGCGAGGCGGGGGGGCGGAGGCGGCGCCCTGCGTTTCATGATACGCGGCGCCGATCCGTTTGGAGTCCGTATGCGTTCCCGCGCGTTGCTGTTGATCCCGTTGTGTTTGCTCGTGATGGGCGCGAAGAAGACCAAGCCATCCGCGGCGACGCCGACGCCGTCCGCCATGACCGCGTCCACCGCCGCCGTGCTTAGCTCCACCCCGACGGCCGACGGGTTGACGGCCGAGAAGGTCGACCTGAACGGCGACGGGACCGCCGAGGTGACGAACTACTGGCGTGACCGTCCCGGAGCGCCCCGACTCCTGGTGCGCAAGGAGACCGATCTGAACCACGACGGCAAGATCGACGTCCGCACCACCTTCGACGACGCCGGGCTGCGCACCACCGAGGAGATCGACGGCGACTTTGACGGGCGCGTGGACTGGGTCGACCACTACATCAGCGGCAAACGGTCCTACTCGGAGATCGACACGGACTGGAACGGTACGTTTGACCTGTTCAAGTACTACGAGAACGGCAAGGTTCGCCGGAAGGAACGCGACACCAACGGCGATGGCCGCGTCGACTTCTGGGAGTACCTCGACGAGAGCGGAAACGTCGTGAAAACCGGCAAGGACAACGATGGCGACGGCAAGATGGACGTCCGCGACCAGTAATATGCACCCGCGGATGCCGGCGCTTGACACCAACGGCGGATTTTGCTTGCGCCCGTGCCGATCCGGTGGCATCTAAGGGGCCATGCTCGACACCGTCCTCCAACTGGCCCTCGGGATCACCGTCGCGGTCGCACTGCTCAACCTGCGGTAGTCAGTTCGGCTCAGGCGCGTCCGCGGATTTGGGCGGCGCGTCGGTCGTCAAGACCTTCGGCGCGACCCAGCCAAAGTCGGTCCCCCTGCGCACGCGGACGAGCGTCCCTTGCGTCGCGAGCACCTCCACCTCGTCGCCGACCACGAGGTGCACCGTGACGGGGCTCTGGGGGTCCGCCCACCGCGTGGCGTCCGTCGGCGTCACCACCCACTCTGTCGCAGCGCGAGCGTGGAGCGGTACGAGGAGGGCAAGGACGACGAGCGGGAGCAGGGGACGACGGTTCATGCGCGCCGGCTTATCCGGAGACCCACCTTCGTGCCGAACGCGACCGCCGAGCTCCTGACCCGCATCGGCCGGTTCGGCGTCTTCCTCGGGCGGGTGGTGTGGCGCATGGCAACTCCGCCCTGGAACCACGCCGACTTCTTTCGCCACACCTGGCTTGTGGCGTCGCGATGCATCGCGCCCGTCATCGCGGTCACGTTCCCGTTCGGCATGGTCATCGCGCTGCAGGGTCTCTCCATCTTCAATCTCTTCGGCGCCCAACGCCTCCTCCCGTCGCTGATCACGGTGGCCGTCCTTAGGGAGCTGGCGCCCGTGCTGGCGAGCGTCCTCGTGGCCGCTCAAGGGGGGAGCGCGTTCGCGGCCGAGCTCGGCGCGATGTGCATCAAGGAGGAGTTGGACGCGACGGAGGTCATGGCGGTCGACGCGCTCCGCTGGCACGTGGCGCCACGGGTCGCGGCCCTCGTCCTGGCGACCCCGCTGCTCGACGTCGCGGGGGCGATCGCCGGGCTTGCCGGCGGGTACACGATGGCGGTGAGCATCAAGGGCGAAAACTCCGGCGTGTTCCTCGATCACCTCTGGAAATTCACACAGCCGTTCGACCTCGTTGGCGGTCTGCTCAAGACCGCGGTGTTCGGCTTCATCATCGGAATCACAGCCTGCTACCATGGCTTTTACGCGAAGGGCGGCGCAGCCGGGGTCGGCAAGGGGGTGAACGACACGGTCGTCCACGCCTCACTGGCGTTCTTTGTCGCAAACTACCTGCTGACAAGCGCGTTTTTTCATCAATAATAGACTTTCGTGGCTATGAAGTCCCGCGCGCGTTCCCCTCTGCTTGCTTGCTTGGCGGCGCGGGGCGCCGCCCGCCGGCCTAACTTTATTCGGGAGTACCCGAATAAAGTGGGTTTTGTTCGGTCGTCCCAGCGAGTACGCCGGGCCGCCCTCCAAAACCCCGGCCGGGCCCGGGTCCAGGCCCTCCCGTGGGCGTTCATTTCCGCGCGTTCACCGCTGCTTGCTTGCTTGGCGGCGCGGGGCGCCCCACCCACGGCCGCCAGCCTCTTAGTGCACGCCGTTGCCGGCGACCTTCTCGTTCAGCGCGAGCAACATGCGGCGCAGCCACCCGTGGACTTCTTCGAGGTTCGTCCGGTCCTGCGCCTTCTGCAGCGCCATGCGGCCGCGCTTGAGCGCGTGGTCTGCCTCCTGCACGTCGTTGCGCTGGAGCTGGTCGCGCTGGTCGCGCAGGAGCGTCTCGATCTGGGTGAGCTGCCGTTCGATCTGGAACCGCACTTCCTTCAACTCACCGGCGTGCTCAGCGGTCTTTTCGTAGCTGGCCGCCTCGTCCCTGGCCCGCTCCATCTCCAGGCGCGACATGCCAGTCGGGGCCTGGATCGTGAGCTGCTGGGCGACGCCGGACCGCGAGTCTCGCGCCGACACGTTGACGATCCCGTTCGCGTCGATCACGAACTTGACCTCGATCCTCGGGACACCGCGCGGGGCGGGCTCGATGCCCTGCAGCTCAAACTCGCCAAGGCTGGTGTTCTCGT
Organism: uncultured Pseudomonadota bacterium; assembly: GCA_903844155.1. Taxonomy (GTDB): domain Bacteria; phylum Myxococcota_A; class UBA796; order UBA796; family SXON01; genus CAIUMM01. The sequence goes on from CAIMSU010000301.1 coordinate 19,353, forward strand.
CCGCCTTGCCGCTCTCGCCTTGCAGGACGTGGATCTTCACGGTCTTCTGGTTGTCGACCACGGTGGAGACCAACTGCAACTTCTGGGCGGGGATGCACGAGTTCTTGGGGATGAGCTTGGCCATCCGCTTCCCCTCGATCTCGATCCCGAGCGAGAGGCTGGTCACGTCGAGCAGGGTGACGCTCTTGACCTCGCCCTCGAGCACCCCTGCCTGGACAGCCGCGCCGATAGCGACGACCTCGTCCGGGTTGAACTGCTGGTTGAGCTGCCGGCCGAAGAACTCACGGACAAGCTCCTTCACCCGCGGAATTCGGGACGATCCGCCGACGAGCACGACCTCGTCGATCTGCTCGACGGTCATCCGCGCGTCGTGCAGCGCCCGACGGCACTCCTCCATCGTCGCGTCGAGGAGGGGGCCAGCGATGGCCTCGAACGTGGCGCGGCTCAGGGTGCACTGCAGGTGGCGCGGACCGGTCGCGTCCGCCATCAGGAACGGGAGCTGGATCTCGGTCTCAAGCGCGCTGGAGAGCTCGATCTTGGCGCGTTCGGCGGCGTCCCGTAGGCGCTGCCGGACGACCTTGTCGTTGGCGACATCGACGCCGTGCTCCTTGCGGAACTGCTCGATGAGCCACTCCATGATCACACGGTCAACGTCACCGCCACCCAGCGCGTTGTTCCCCCGCGTCGCCCGGACCTCGCCAAGCTCGCGGTCGATGTGCACGATCGAGATGTCAAACGTGCCGCCGCCGAAGTCATACACCGCGATCGTCGCCGACTTTCGCCGGTCGTGCAGGTAAGCCATCGCCGCAGCGGTCGGCTCGTTGATGATGCGCAGGACGTTGAGCCCGGCGATCGTGCCGGCATCTTTTGTCGCCTGGCGCTGCGGGTCGTTGAAGTGCGCCGGTACCGTGATGATCGCCTCGGACACGGTCTCGCCGAGAAAGTCCTCGGCGGACTTCTTCAGCTTCTGCAGGATCATCGCCGACGCTTCCTGCGGGCTCAAGATCCGGCCGTTCACGTCGAACTGGCAATCCCCGTTCCGGCCGGCGCTGACCTTGTAGTTGACCAGCGGGAGGTCGTTTCCGGCGTCCTTGTAGCGTTTTCCCATGAAACGCTTGATCGAGTGGATCGTCGCGTCCGGGTTGATGAGCATCTGGCGCTTGGCGATATCGCCGACGAACCGCTCGCCGCTCTTGGAGAATCCCACGACCGATGGCGTGACCCGCCCGCCCTCTTCGTTGATGATGATCTTGGGCTCACCGCGATCGATGTACGCGACGACGGAGTTGGTCGTCCCGAGGTCGATTCCGATGACTTTTCCCATCCCTGCTCACTCCTCGCGCAGCCGTCTTGTATCCAGATTTCTGAATCTTGAATCGTAGGGGACCGGGCCGGCGCTGTCAACCCGCAGGGCGAATTTCCCCAAGCAATGCGTTGATGCGCGCGCTGTCCGCCGCGCCGACCACACGCCCGATCTCGGCGCCGTCAGCGCTCACGACAAGCGTGACGGGGATGGCGTCCGGCCAGTTGCGGACCTCGCGGTGGAGGATGGTGGCGGCGTCCGCCTGCAGCAGGAAGCTCCGCAAGCGGGTTGGCGCGAGCACGCGGGCAACCGCTGGCGCGTCGCCGGGATCGTCCACGCTCACGAGCACCACGTCGACGTCCGGGCGGCTGGCTGCGAGGCGATCGAGCATGGGCAACTCCGCCGCGCAGGGTCCGCACCAGGTGGCCCAGAAGTTCACGACGCGCGGGCGATTGCTACCAGAGCGCAGGAGCACGGCGAGGTCGGTCTCGGTGAGGGCGTGCACCCGATCGGCGTTCAGTCCTACATCTTCGCGCAGGGGCGCCGTCAGATCGGTGCCCGCGGGGGCAACCGGGGCCGCCTCCGTGTGAAGGACGTGCTGAGGGGCACAGCCGGCGGCGAGGGCGAGGGCGAACGGAGCGAGGCGGAGCACGGGGGAAGGTAACCGATGGGGGCTGGGGCCTGGAGGTGGGGGAACCGGAATGTCCCTTCCCCCCCCCTGGCGAGAAGGGATGCGCATTTTCAGCCTCCAGGCTGTCGCCTCCAGCCTCCCACCTGAATTGTTGATAGCCCCCGGCCACTTCTCCCCGAGCCGCCATGTTCCTCGCTTTCGTCGCCCTCCTTCACGCATCCCCGGCCGCCTTTGCCCTCGCCCCGGAGGTGCAGCAGGCCGAGGACCAGTTCTCCAATGGCGACCCGCTCGGCAGCGAAGCCACCCTTGAACCCTACGTGAAGGCCCACCCGGACGACCCGGACGCGCTCTGGCGCCTCGCCCGCGCGCTCTACGAAAAGGGCGAGCTGATGAGCGCTTCCGGCAAGGCCGATGCCGACCGCCTCCCGCTCTACGCCCAGGCGCAGACCCTCTCGCACCACGCCCAGGAGGTCGCGCCGAACGACGGCCTCGGCTACCTCTGGGAGGGCGTAGCGCTCGGCCGTGTCGCCACCTCCAAGGGCATCCTCTCGCAGCTCTTCACCGCCAAGGAGATCGAGGATCTCTGGCTGACCGCGCTCACCAAGCCGACGTCCTACGCGTCTGCGAGCGGCAACTCCACGTTCCCCGGCGACGTGTACAACGCGCTCGGCCAGTTCTACCGGCTCTGCCCGGACTGGCTCGCGATGAAGTGGATCGCCGGCACGCGCGGCGACATCGACAAGTCCGTCGACTACCAGCGGAAGCTGGTCCAGGCCGAGCCGCGACGGATCGAGGGGCTCAAGGAGCTCGGCGTCTCGCTCATCTGCAAGGGGCTGAAGCAGAACGACGAGCCCTCCAAGGTCGAGGGCCGCGGGTGGCTGCAGAAGGCCGAGGCCATCCCACCCGTCACGCCCGTCGATCACATCGACCACACGCAGATCCCGACGATCCTCGCCCGCGAAGCCGACGCCTGCGACTACTCCCGCGATGGCTATGAGGACACCAAGGAGTCGGACTACAAGACCAAGTGAGGCAGGTGCTGCCCGGCCTCTGGCTCGCGACCCTGCCTGGCTGCGGCTGGCTGCAGCCCGAGCAGACCGCCGATCCCCTCGATCTGCCGCTGCAGCAGGTCGACGTCGCCTGGCGATCCCGCGGCGCGGGCGGCCTGGCTCCCGTTCGGGACCAACTCGCCCCGCTGCTCGCGGCGAATCCGGGCGACGGGCGCGTCCTGTGGCGCATGGCGCGTGTGCGCTGGCTCGACGGCTTTCTCGCGACAGATCCGGCCGAAGCGCGGAACGACTGGGAAACGGGACGCGAGTACGCGATGGCGTGCCTCGCAGTCGTGCCGGACGTAGCGGCGGCGCTCCGGGAGGACGGTTGGCGCGTGACGCAGGCATCGATGGTCACGGCGGGGCCGACCGAGCGGCCCTGCCTGCTTTGGGGCGCGGCGAACGGCCTGGCGCTCGTGGAGGCCCGCGGACCGGGTGGGGCGCTGGACGCCGAGGCAGCCTGCGCCATGGTGGATCGGGCATCCGCGCTCGTCGGCCCGTCCGAACCCGGGCTCATCGACTGGGAGGACGGCACGTGCGCGTGGTGGCTGACGGGCGACGCTTCCATCGCCTTGCCGGACTGGCAAAAGGCGCTGGCCACGGGCAACGCATTGTACGCCCGGGTCATGGACGCCCACGATCCGGCGGCGGACCACATCCCGCCGCCAAACCCGGACTATGCGTTGGAGGACAACCGGGCCGCAGGGTCCCCAGGGACCCAGCGGCACTGACTCACACCGGGGGAGGCGTGGTTGGCTTGACCATCATCGGCTTGCGGCTCGCGCGGCGAGCGGCCTTCCGGCGGCGCTTCTCCGCGAGGCGCTGCTTGAGGCGGCGCTTCTCCCCGGGCTTGAGGTAGAAGCTGTTCTTCTTGATGTCCTTGCGGATGCCCTCGCGCTCGACCTTGCGGCGGAAGCGGCGGAGGGCCTTCTCGAAGGGCTCATTCTCGCGGACGGTGACGATGACCAAAAGTCGCTCCAGATAGACGCTCGCCCAGGGGGGGCGTGGGAAAGGGACGGGCCAGCACGGGCTGTACCGGCAGGCGAGCCGCGCCTATGCGGGGGCGGGGTGGGGCGCAACCCCCGGGGCGAGATTTGCGTTACCGGGGGGAGCATGAAGTCGCTCCATCGGCCCGACCTGTACGCCTGGTCCACGTTCGACGAGGCGCGGAACGTGGACTTCCACGCTGTGTGCTGGGTTCGGGAGCACGGCAACGTCGTCGTCGACCCGCTCCCGCTTTCGCCGCACGACCTCGCGCACCTCGCAGAGGTTGGCGGGGTCGACCACATCATCGTCACAAACTCCGACCATGTCCGTGCCGCCGCAGCGCTCAAGGAGCGGTTCGGGGCGCTCGTCTACGGGCCGGCGGCCGAGCGTGGCGCGTTCGCGGCCGATCGCTGGGTCGATGAGGGCGAGATCGTCCCCGGGCTCGACGCCATCGTGCTCCACGGGTCCAAGACGCCTGGTGAGCTCGCCCTGGTGCTGCAACGCGAGACGCTGATCACGGGCGATCTGGTGCGCGCCCATCGGGCGGGCGCGTTGATGATGCTCCCGGACGGCAAGCTCACCGACCGGGCGGCGGCCGTGCGCTCCGTTCATCGACTGGCATCGCTGCCGGACGTGGACGCAGTGCTTGTCGGCGATGGCTGGCAGGTCTTCGCGGGAGGCGGACGCCTGCTCAGGGAGCTGGCGTCGCGGCTCGGCGAGCCCGTCGCCTGATGCCCCAGGCGGAGGCCGACGCCGGCCGCCATGCGAGCTTCGACCACGCGCTTGAGGCATTTGACGCCAGCCTCCGCGTCGAGCGAATGGTCGCCCGGAACACGCTGCTCGCCTACCGCGCCGACCTCCTGCGCTTTGGCGCGTGGCTCGCTGACCGGCCGCTGGAGAGCGTCGCCCACGCGACCATGTCCGACTACGTCCTCCACCTGACCGACGCCGGCCTCGACCCACGCAGCGTCGCGCGACATCGCACCTCCGTCCGCCAGTTCTTCAAGTTCCTCGTCCGCGAGGACCTGCTCGCCTCCGACCCGACCCGACTCCTCGCGCCCCAGCGCCCCGCCCGCCGCCTCCCCGACGTTCTCTCGCAACGCGAGGTCCAGGTCCTCCTCCAAACCCCGGACCCCGACACGCCGCTCGGCCTCCGCGACCGCGCGATGCTCGAGCTGCTTTACGCCACCGGGTTGCGTGTCTCTGAGCTCGTCAACCTGCCGCTCACGGCGCTGCACGGCGTCGTCGCCGGCACCCCCTACTTGCGCGTACGCGGAAAGGGAGGGAAGGAACGCCTGATTCCGCTAGGAAACGTCACGGCCGAGCGCCTCGACCGCTACGTTCGGGAGGTCCGCTGCACCCTTGACCCTGGCCTCGGCCAGAAGGCGCTGTTCCTCTCGCAGCAAGGCGCGGCGATGACCCGGCAGAACTTCTGGCTGCGGATCAGCGGCCACGCCCGCACCGCCGCCATCCGCACGCCCGTCACGCCGCACGGCCTCCGCCACGCCTTCGCGACGCACCTCGTTGAGAATGACGCGGACCTGCGGGCTGTCCAGGCCATGCTCGGACACGCCGACATCGCGACCACCCAGATCTACACGCACGTCGCCCGATCGCGCCTGCAGGCCGTCCATGAGAAGTTCCATCCGCGCGGGCGCTGACGAGGCGATGGCCCGAGGAGCGGCTTATGGCGACGGCGTGGGCACCCTCGCGTTCTCCCCGGCCACCACACCATGATCATCGGCACCGCCGGCCACATCGACCACGGGAAGACGACGCTGGTGAAGGCGCTGACTGGCGTCGACCTCGACTCGCTGCCCGAGGAGAAGGACCGTGGCATCACCATCGCCCTCGGCTTCGCCCCGTTGACCCTGGATGACGGGCGCATCGCCGGCATCGTGGACGTGCCCGGGCACGAACGCCTCGTCCGCACGATGGTCGCGGGCGCCTCGGGCCTGGACGCGGTGCTGCTGTGCGTGAGCGCGGTCGAGGGCGTGATGCCCCAGACGCGCGAACATCTCGACATCCTCGGCATCCTCGGCGTGGAGAGCGGCGTTCTGGTGGTGACGATGGCCGACCTCGTCGACGCGGAGCTGATCGATCTCGCGGTGGAGGAGATCCGCGACTCGGTGCGGGGGACGTTCCTGGAGTCCGCCCCGACCATCGCGGTCAGCAGCGTCACCGGTGCGGGTCTGCCGGAGCTGCGAACGCTCTTGACGGGGCTTCGGGGGCGGGCTCGGGACGACCGAGGGCCGTTCCGCCTGCCGGTGGACCGCAGCTTCCCGCGGAAGGGGTTTGGGACGGTGGTGACGGGGACTGCGTGGACGGGGACCATCGCGGACGGGGCGGAAGTGGAGATCCTGTCCTCGGACGCCGGGGCTCCGCGACGGGCCCGCCTCCGGGGCGTTCAGGTGCACGGCCAGAAGGTTGATCGGGCGAGGGCTGGGTCGAGGACGGCACTGAACGTTGGCGGCGTGGACGTCGCACAGGTCCCGCGGGGAAGTTGGCTCGTGACACCGGGGAGCGTGCGGCCCGCACAGGTCGTCGACATCGCGTTCCGCCTGGTCGCCGGGATGGACGGGATGTTGGCGCCTGACGGGGACGCAGGCGCTGGCGAACGCGAGCGGCGCAGCGTCGTCGTCTTGCACGGCACCGCCGAGGTCGAGGCGACCCTGCTGCCACTGGCGGAGGGCTACGCCCAGCTCAGGTTGGCGAGCCCGGTCGCCGCCCTCCCGGGAGATCGCCTCGTCGTCCGTCAACCATCGCCCGCAAGAACCATCGGCGGCGGTCGAGTCCTGGATCCCTGGTTCGCACAGTCTCGACGACCGCGCGCGCTGGCCGGGTTGGCTGCGCTCGCGGCGCTGGCTTCCGGCGACGAACGCGCGTGGCTCGACCGGGCCGGCACCTCCGGGTTGGACCGCGCCCTGGCGACGCAGCTCGGCGTGGCGGGCACCTGGATCGGGGACCGCCTCTACGGCCCCGCCCAGGCCCAGGCCATGCACGATGCACTCCTTGAGGCCGTCGCGCAGCTCCACCAAATCCACCCGCTCGCGATGACCGTCAACCGCAAGGAGGCCCGGCGAGGCCTCCTCCGCGAGCTGGACGAGCCCGCGTTCGCCGCCCTCGTCGACCACGTCCTGGCCAGCGGCGACCTCGTCGCCAGCGGTGGTGTGCGCCTCCGTCACTGGGTCGTCGCCCCCACGCCTGACCAGCAGGCGTGGCTTGTCGCGGCGCTGTCCGCCCTCGGCAGCGCAGGGTGGCAAGGCCTACCGGAACTCCCACCGCACGCCGACGGCGCCGCGCTGGCAAAACTGCTCGAAGAACAGGGAGAACTCGTGCGGATCGACGGCCACAACTACGCGGCCTCCGCCCTGACCAGCCTCGGCGGCGCGGTGACGGCGTGGTTCGACAGCCACGAGACCCTCGACCCCGCTGGCTTCAAGGAGATCTCCGGACACACCCGCCGCACGGCCATACCGCTTCTCGAATGGCTCGACCAGATCCAGGTCACCCGGCGCCGTGGCGACGTTCGCGTGCGCGGCTCCGGCGCCAAAACCCGGGCTTGAACGAGGAACCCCCGCCCGACTTTCATCGGGCGGGGGTAGGGGGATGCCGGCAGTTACCTACTCTCCCACACCCGTTGGGGTGCAGTACCATTGGCACGAGAGAGCTTGACTTCTGTGTTCGGAATGGGAACAGGTAGGGCCTCTCCGTTGTCGCCACCGGC
>CAIMSU010000302.1 GCA_903844155.1 uncultured Pseudomonadota bacterium
GCGAGGCGTGATGCCGTTTGATTTCCCGGGGCTTGGGCCGCCGGGTGGGACGGGCGGGCCCAAAGGGGTGGGCGATCCGAGTGGGCACACGACGCCGCCGTTGAAGGGGAAGGTGCCGCCGGGGTTGAAGCCGCCGGGGCCTTGGGTGACGGATCCGCTTGCGACCAATCTGGGCAGCTTTCAGCGTGGGGCTCAGGCCACGCAAGACCCGTGTTCCACCGATGATGTTTGGGCGGTGACGGATGCTGGCCAACCGGCGATCACCACGGCCAACTTCCCCTGGTTTCTCCCCGAGTTCTCGTTGATCAGTGCTTCCACCGTGATCGCCGATACCACTGCGCAGTGGACGAGGTTTCACGCGCGCGGGCTGAGCGGGAAGCGGTATGACCCGGGCACCACGTTGCGAATGTATGTCTCTGTCGGCACCGGACACGGCAACCCCAACGACACCGACCTCTCCGGGCAGCCGACCGCGTACGAGTACTCGATGCTCTCCGAGGATGGACTCAACTTTGATGTTGAGGTGGACGAGACGGGAAACGTGAGCCAGACCTTCGGCGGATGGCCGGCTGGGCAGGCGGAGTCGTTTCAGGAGGCTGACGGTTCGGTGTGGATGTCGTACAACTCCAACCGGGCCTTCATCGTCGCGAGTTCTAGTGCCGCCGGCCGGACGTTCCCCTTGGGGAGCACGGATTTGGTCGGGGTGGGCCCAAGCGGGGCAACTGCCACCGTTCACACGGATAGTACCGACGACGGGCTCGTCAACGGAATGAGCGTGGTCCGGGTCCCGGGACTCGGCGCCACGAGCTACCGCGGGTACTTTGGGATCGAGCCCAATACGGCGGAATCGCCCGTCGTCGGGAAGATTTTCGCGGCGACCGGCTCGAGCCTCGCCACGTGGAACGGCGTCCAAGCGGTGCTTGGCCCGGACTTCCCGGCTGGTCAGGGGGCGGCATCCCAACCGTTCGCGCTCAGTCGCAAAGACGTGGCCCACCCTGGTTGCGTCACGTTGTTCTACTACCGGGCGGTGGTCAATGGTGTGCCCGATCAAACCGAGATTTGGTACAAGACGAGTACCACCGGACTCGATTTTTCTGCCGGGGAGGAGCGCCGTCTCATGACGACGGCCGGTGTCGATTTGGTCAGCGCCGTCGCAGGACCTACCGTTGTGCGTTGGTCGGATGGAACCTACCGCATCTACGTGGACGTGAACGACAGATCGGCGGGTACGTTCTACACCCGTATGTACACGCTGGTGCGAGCCTGAAGCGGGCTTGCGGGGGGCTGAGATTGCTGTGGGAACATTCCTGTTGCTATGGGCCGCCGGCGAGGGCCGGGCTTCGGCGAGCGTGTTCGCCAGCCTGAGTGCGGACCCGCCCGGCGTATTACTTGCGTCTGCCGGGGGCAAGCTTCTTGCTGTGGAAACGGCGGGTTGGGGGCGAGCCGGCAACTTTCGGACTTGCGAGCGGAACCTCGTGCCCGAGGTAGTCTCCGGAGCCGGCGGGGCAGCTTTGATCGGCGACTGTCCGACCGAACTCTGGTCCGCAAAGGGCGGGGGCTTCGAGCAATTGTGGGTCGTTTCCGCCCGGCTTGCTGGCTCCGGCCCGCTCCTGATCGAAGTCGACGTCCAAGCGCTGTCCGCCGGTGGTGCGGACACCAGCCCGGCATCAGGCTCGTGGGTCATCCACGAATTCAATGCGTGGGATTCCGCGGGGCGTAGGCTCCCCGTGCAGGCGGTCGGCGACCGGACGGGCTTCGAGATCCGCGTAGACGACTGCGGGGCCCGGTACCCGGTGCTCGTCGACCCGCTCTACAGTGAGCCTTCCACGACGTTTGTGGCACCGGTTCAGGACTCAAACTTCGGTGCCTACGTCTCGGACGGCGGCGATCTGAATGGCGACGGGTTCGACGACCTGCTGGTGGGTGGCACGGGGGGCGCGCAGGGCGTTTACACGAACGTTTACGCGGGGTCCTCGCAAGGCCCTATGAGTGAATCCGCCGTCACGGTTGCGGGCTACGGCATCGTCGGCGTAGCCGATCTGGATGGGGACGGACACCCCGATTTGGCGGGCTACTCATTCCCGGGCGCCGACGACCCGGAGGCTTACCCTGTACCGACGGTTTGGCCCGGGTCGGCAGACGGGTTTGCGGGCACGCCCTACGACATCGTCTTCGATGCCGAATTCCTGTACTCCGGACCGCCGGCATCGGCAGGGGACGTCAACGGCGACGGCTACGCCGACCTGGTGGTCGGCCGCGGAAACGGGACGGGGTACGACGGCCCCGGGGCCGCGGTGGTGTGCGAAGGGTCGGACGCCGGTGTCTCGGGTGATGGTTGTGCGACCCTGCTCAGCTCCGAGGGCGGGGCGTTTCTGAGCTGGCCCTCCGGCGTTGGCGACGTGAACGGCGACGGCTACGACGACGTCCTCGCTGCGAATTTCACGGGAACTGCCCTGGTCTATCTCGGGGGAGGTGAGGGTCTATCCACGGCGCCCAGCGCGACGCTTGAAGTGGGAGGGCAGGTTGAGTCGGGAGGGGGTATCGCGGACTTCGACGCGGATGGATTCGGCGACATCGTCCTCGAAACCTGCGCAGACTCCTCGCCGGCCACCGTCGCCGTGTACCCCGGATCGGCCCTTGGTCCTTCGGAGACCGCGACTGTGTCGCTGACGGACGACCGAAGTGGGTTTGCCTTGGGTTGGGGGCAGGCAGCCGGGGTCGGGGATGTTGACGGCGACGGCGTCGATGACCTGCTGTTGGGAGAGTGGCCCTACCCCGATCTGACGTCGATCGTGCTCTATCCGGGGTCGGCCGACGGTGTGTCCGCGGGCTCCCACACGGAGGTATTCGGGCCTGTGAACTCGTCTTTCGGGTACTCAGTCGCAGGCGTGGGGGACGTCGATGGCGATGGCTATGGGGATGTGTTGGTTGGCGCGCCCGCATTGATCCCGAACACCGGCGATTGGGGACCCGGCACTGCCTACCTCTACCGCGGCTACCCGAAGTCGGGCGATCAAGACGCCGACGGCGTACCGGCGAGCAACGACTGCGACGACGCCGACCCTGCCATCGGTGCCCCGACCGATTGGTATCTGGACGAAGATGGTGACGGCTGGGGCGGCGCGATGGCAGAGGGCGCATGTACCCAACCCGCCAAAACCGCCTCCACCCCCGGCGACTGCAACGACGCCGACCCCACCATCCACCCCGGCGCCACCGACATACCCGGGGACGGCATCGATCAAGACTGCGACGGAACGGATGGCAGTGGCGGTGCGGACAGCGATGACGCCCCCGAGTCCGGGTCCCC
>CAIMSU010000303.1 GCA_903844155.1 uncultured Pseudomonadota bacterium
GCAGCCGTGTTTTGGGGACCCGGACTCGGGGGCGTCATCGCTGTCCGCACCGCCACTGCCATCCGTTCCGTCGCAGTCTTGATCGATGCCGTCCCCGGGTATGTCGGTGGCGCCGGGGTGGATGGTGGGGTCGGCGTCGTTACAGTCGCCGGGGAGGTCGGAGTAGCCTGGGGCGTTGGGGCAAGCGACCCCACTGTAGGGACCGCCGTAGCCGTCTCGATCGGAATCAACGTAGCGCGTGCCGGCCGCCCCGACACTCGCGTCGGAGTCGGAACAGTCGTCATCCGCGGGTACGCCGTCCCCATCCTCATCGTGCGCGGTCAACGCGTCCGGGTAGCCCTCATAGAGGTACTGACCCAGACCAAAGTCTCCGGAGTAGGTGGAAAACCCGTCGATCGTCTCGACGACGTCCTCGTAGCCATCTCCGTTAATATCCCCCGCCGAACTCGGAAATGCAACGGCTGAAAACCCAAACCACTCGCCGGCGAAGAGCGTCTGGGTAGGCGGGTCTATCGGCCCGCTCGAGGATCCGCGGACCACCTGCCACTGCTCCTCGCCATCCGCGCCTTCCCCGAGGACGAGCGCGTCGTCGAATCCATCGCCGTCCACGTCGTTGCAAGGCCGGGCATTGAGACCGAGATGCACGACCCCGGCGCCTCCGCTGACCGACCCGCCAGGAGATCCACTCGGCCCAGCGGCAGAGCCCAAGTAAAAGGAGACCGATCCGGGTTCGCCGGCGACCGCCGTGTTCGGCGCCCCCTCCGCCAGATCGTCGTACCCGTCCCCGTTGAGGTCGCCCGCTGCGATGAACGCCCCGCATCCGCCGGACGTCAGATCGTAGACAGGGCCCAGCGATGGATCGCCGGGTTCGCCCGCTCCCGCGTACGTGATCGCCAGGCAGTGGTCTCCAGCGTCGTTCTCCCCCCGGGCCCAGACATCAGCGAGACCATCGCCGTCCAAGTCACCCGCGCCCGAAAAGTCGGAACCATCAAGCGAGTCCCCATCGGGTGCGCCCAACGCCACCTCCGACGCCTCCCGTAGCCCGCCAGCCGACCCTCGAAAAAGATGAACGTAGCCACCATCGGTGCCGCCGGACGTGACTCCGTACCCGCCTGTCAACACGTCGCCGAACCCATCGCCGTCCACATCGCCAGCAGCGGCGGAAAGATAGACAGATGTCGACCCACCGGAGAGCCAGCGATCAGTAAGGATCCCATCAGTCGCGCTCGGGAGTCCGTCACGATCTCCGAAAACCTCCGCAAACCGTGCCGGGTCGGTCGCATCCCGCGAGGGGCCCGGCAGAATCAAGTCAGCGAGCCCGTCCCCGTTGACATCCCCCGCAGCGGGAGACCCGAGGACGCCGAAGCCGCCGTACCGAACCGTCGCCCCCGGGACGAGCGAATCGCCAGAACCCGAGTATAGGCTTACTCCAGCGCGATTCTCGAAAACCAGGACGTCGTCGAACCCGTCGCCATTCACATCCCCGACACCGTACGCAGAGCTTCCGGCCCCGATCGCCTCCTCCGGCGTCTGATACAGCGGGTCGACGAAGACCGGATAAACTGCGCTGTCGTCGTCGACCTCGACTCGGAACCCGTCGCGGATGGGGACGCCGCGCACCACGAGATCTCGCCCGGTTGAGTCCCACGCCCGCAGTCCGCCCACGGTCCACTGCACAGATGGACAAGCCGCTGAAGTGAGCACGTCGAGTGCCACCGGGCCCGCCCCGTCGGGGCGAAAATCGAGGCGCCATGACTGCTCCACGCCCCGATTTGTCCGCGACCACCACTCAGACAGCCCGTCGCCAGGCTCGGCGTTCGCGTGATCGGGCCACCGCGGGTCGCGCCACTCGCTCACCGGCACCGACCGAGTGGGCGGGCGCAGGCTACCAGGTCGACCCCAGTCCAAAGTCCGAACGGTCAGTACGGAGCCTGCCGAGCGCGACCTCGCTCCCCAAGATTCGGGTCGCGTGTCCGGTGTGCATGCCGCATTCACGCCGCGCACCAGTGAAAGGCTCAGCCATACCTGAATCACAGCAACCGCCTTTTCTTCGAGGACAGACCCCACCGGTACGCAGCATCAAGGGCGCGTCAACGTCATCGTGTACCCCTGGGTGAAGTGAGCTTGGGGGGAGGTCGTGCCCCCGTCAGCGTAGAGCCTGTAAGTGCCGTCCGGCCAAGGAACGACAGTGGGGCCGGCGAGGGCGAGGCCACCACCCACAACAGCCGCGGGATCGCGCAGCACGACCCCGTCGGTTGTCATCAGTTCGCGCTCGGTACTGCTGGAAAAATCCAACCCCGAGAGCGACGTACGGTAGTAGAGGGTACTGGGAATCTGCGCCGCCGCAGACGGGTCCGGCGGTCGATAGTAGAACACCGTCACGCAACCGGGGTTGTTGCTGTCATTCCGCGCCAACGCAAACGGCTGCGCCGCAAAATGCTGGGGGCTGTCCGCTGGGTCGGGCGCGATCACCTCCGTGACGACAGAACTCCCCCAGTCGGTGAGGGTCGATGCAGTGGCCACGAAAACCTTGCCGGTCGGGGTGAACGACGGAGGCAGAATCTCAAGTCCGAAATACCCGCGGTACTCCTGGTCACCTCCACCGGGGACCCGAACGACGCTCATGCCTGTGATGAACCCGTTGTCCGGAACGCAGGTGGCGCAGGTGTCGTCGCTGGCCACTCCGGTCGGAGTCCCGACCGGGAACACGCGCCCGGCTCTGCTCGTCGACGAATAGATATAGTGATTCGCCGAATTGTAGGACATCCAGATGGTCCCATCCTCCTCCCGGAAGGACTCCAGTTGTCCAGCGAGCGCTCCACCGAAGGTCTCGCTCACGCTGCCGGAGTGATCGGCCTCCAAATCGAACGCCACACCGTCGGCAGACAAGAGCGAGTATGGCCTCACTGAGGGTGCCCCACCGCCACTGCCGTCCTCGCCGGTTCCGGCGGACAAGTACATTCGCAAGGTTCCAGCCGGGTACACTTTGCCGCTGACGCCGAAGGCCCTCCGACTCGTGAACTGCGCGGTGGTGTCTGCGATCACCGAGCTTGAGGTAACCCCGGTCCCAAAATAGGCGAAGTTTTCCTTGGTGATGACGGCCTGCCCCAGGTCAGTCACCGCGAAGACGTCGTCCACGGAGCATTTGTCCTTGGCCTTCTCAAACACCCCCCTCCCCGCCCCAACCGGCGTCGACTCCCAAGGCGGAACCGGCCCCGGCGGCCCAAAGCCGGGCGGCACCTTGCCGCCAAGCGGCCCGTTCGCCCTGCCTCCCGGCCCCGGCGGCTTCAACCCCGGCGGCACCTTCCCCTTCAACGGCGGCGTCGTGTGCCCACTCGGATCGCCCACCCCTTTGGGCCCGCCCGTCCCACCCGGCGGCCCAAGCCCCGGGAAATCAAACGGCATCACGCCTCGC
>CAIMSU010000304.1 GCA_903844155.1 uncultured Pseudomonadota bacterium
AGGGCCCGGCCCGGGGGGTCTGGGGGGCGCCCGCGCGCCCCCCCAGGCAAGCAAGCTAGCCGGCACGCGCCGAGATCTGAGAAAACCCGCGAGGGATCAAAGACAGATCGGCGCGCCCAGCCGGGCTTCGTTGTCGGACTCGTCGCACTCACCGACCGTGCCGACGCGACCGTCGGAGCTGTTGCCGCCGTCGATCGTGACGTAGATGTCGTAGAGCGGCTTCGGGACACCGGTGAGCTCGGTCTGGACCGAGTTTCCGAGCCAGCCAGCGGGCTTGTTGCCGCTGTACACGGTGGTGCCGAGGAGCACGTCTCCGCTGTCCGACACGCCGTAGAAGTCCACGGTCACGTCGTCCGCGATGTCCTGGGTGCCGTTGTTGCCGAGGCTCCACCAGACGGTCACGTTGCCCGAGTTGCACTCCACGGTGCAGACGTCGTCGATCTGGATCGTGAGGTTCTTGTTGGGGAACAAGGTGTCGATCGGGGGGCCGGCGCGGAAGCTGTTGTAGGTCGCCCAGTTCGGGTCCGGGTCGGTCGGCACGGTCATGTCGGCGTTGATGTTCGTGATCGCGAAGGGGTCCTGGTTCCAGTAGGTCAAACCGGGCGAGAAGCCGTCGTCGCCGTCCTGCAGGACGCCAAAGCCGCCCGGCGTGGAGTAGACGCCGTACCCGATTTCCACGGCGTTGTCCCCGTCGATGTCCGCGACCACGGGGGCCTGGCCGCAGGAGTACTGCTGGGTGGCGTGGGCAAACTCGGAGAGCACGGCGCCCGTCGTCCCGTCGAGGATGCGCAGGCTGGTGGCGCCGTTGTCGAGCACCTCCCAGGCGCCGTCGCCATCGAGATCGTAGGTGCTGACGCCGTCGAACATGTAGCTGCCGGACGAGGTGTACTTCCACATCAAGTTGCCGTTCATGTCGAGCGCGATGACGCCGTTGGAGGTCGGCACGGCGATGTCGGGGTTGCCGTCGCCGTCGAGGTCCGCGATGGCGGGCGGGCCCTGGTAGGTACCGCCGCTGTTGTAGGACCAGATCGTGCTGCCATCGGTGTCGTACAGGTACACCGTGCCCATCGCGGCCACGACGATCTCGGCCTCGGGGTCGTCGTCGAAGTTGCCGACCGCGGGGTAGCCGTCCGGCCCGCCGTTGTGCCAGATCGCGCCGCCGTCGATGGAGTACGCGGCGTTGCCGACGATGACCTCCTGCTGGCCGTCCAGATCGATGTCGGCGGCGATGCTGTCCGGCGCCTCACCGGAGTAGCTGGAGCCCTCGCCGTACGCGCCCGTGGCGAGCTGCGCGCCGGTCTGCCCGTTGAGGATCTCCTTGCCGAGCAGGACTTCGGGGTTGCCGTCGCCGTCGAGGTCCGCGACCGAGACCGCGCCACAGTACGCCTTGATGCCCGAGGAAGCGGCGCCCGACCAGTACGTCGATCCGTCGTTGCCGTGGAACGCGTAGCTGCCGTAGAGCCCGCCGATGACGATCTCGGGGAGGCCGTCGCCGTCCAGGTCCGCGATCGTGGGCGAGGTCTGCTCGATGGAGCCGGTGCTGGAGTGCCAGACCACGCTGCCGTCCACGCCGTTGTAGACGGTGACGCCGCCCGAGTAGGGCGCGACCACGACGTCCGTCGTGTCGCCGTCGTCGATGATGCCGTTGCCGTTGGTGTCGATGACCGGGCCGAAGGCGGGGCTGGAGAGCGTCATCCCCAGGGTCATGTCGCTGAACTTGGTGACCAGCGTCCAGGACGGCGTACCGGTCGCGGGCGAGCTGCAGTCGCTCAGCGCGGCGAGGGAGTGGCCTGCGAACGTGTTGTCCACGCAGTTCTCGTTCGTCGTGACCGTGCCGCCGGAGTCACCGGCCGCGGCGGAGTCGCCGGTGGTGACGGAGTCGGGCGTGTACGTCGTGCCCGTGTCGAACGGGACGGACTGGGCCTGCTTGCCGCTAAGGCCGTTGTCGATCTTGCAGCCTGCGGCGAGCGCGAGGATGCCGAGGGGGAGGAGGAGGGCGGCGGGGAGACGCGGGGACATAGAGCGCATGAGTCACCTGGGGACGCTGCATCATACGTCAAATTGCGGCAGGCTGTGACGCGCCGGGACGGAATTGTACGACGCCGTCGGGTCGCCGGCCGCCGAATCGGATACTTGCCGACCGGGGTGCAGGGTGTCCGACCGCATCGATGACATCGCGCGTCGCCACGGGTGGTCCGACGCGTGCCGACAGGAGGTTGAGCGCTTGCTCGCGCCGGAGCCGCCCCGCCTGACCTGGATCGCAGACCCCCGGATGGCGAGCGCTGACAGCGCGCGGATGATGCACGCTGGCGCGACGGACAGCGGGCCGGTGGACGCGTCGATGTACGAGGATCTTGGCGCGATAGGCGTTGGGGGCATGGGCGAGGTGCGGCGTGTCTGGGACCCGCGGCTACGGCGCGAAGTGGCGATGAAGCTGCTGCATCGCCGGTTTGTCGCTGAGCCCTCGATGTACGGCCGCTTTGTGGAGGAGGCCCAGGCCACCGCCCAGCTCGAGCACCCCGGCATCGTCCCCATCCATGCGCTCGGCCGCACAGACGATGGCCGGCCGTTCTTCACGATGAAGGAGGTGAAAGGCAAGACCCTGACGGTGCGCATCGCGGAGGTGCACGGCTGCGCGGCGGATGGCCAATGGCTGCCGACGCCCTCGGGATGGACGTTCCACCGCCTCGTCCACGCGTTCCACCAGGTCTGCGAGAGCGTCGGATTCGCGCACGCCCGCGGCGTCATCCACCGCGATCTGAAGCCGGACAACATCATGGTTGGCGCCCACGGCGAGGTCCTGGTGGTGGACTGGGGCCTTGCCAAGGTGGTCGGCCGACATCCCGATGACGAGGTCCCGCTCGTCGAGACGGACCGGTCGCTCCTTGGCGCGCACTCGACGCGCGCGGGGGTAGTCGCGGGGACGCCCAACTACATGCCGCCGGAGCAGGCGCGCGGCGAGCCACCGCTGCCGAGCGGCGACGTCTACGCGCTCGGCTCGGTGCTCTACGAGATCCTCACGGGACACCCGCCTTTTGAGGGGACGGGCGACGAAGTGCTCGACCAGGTACGGGCGAAGCCCCCGCCGCGCCTGCTCCGGGCGGGCCGCACGTGGACCCCCGGCGCCCGCGCTGCGACGGCCTCCCCGCTGCCCCCGGAGCCCCTGGTGGACGTGTGCGAGCGGGCGATGTCGCGGGCCCCTGCCGATCGGTACGCCAACGCCGGCGAGTTTGCACGGGCGGTCCTCGATTTTCTGGAGGGTGCCCGCGCCCGCGAGCAGGCCCTCGCGCTGGTGGCGGATGCGGACGCCCTCGTACCGAGGATCGCCGCCCTCTCCGAACGAGCGGGAGCCCTGCGCGCGCTGGCCCGGTCGATGGCCGCGAGCGTTCGGGGGTACGCGCCCGTCGCCGAAAAACGTGCGGGGTGGGAGAAGGAGGACGAGGCCGGGGAGCTGGAGCGCCGTGCGGCGGTGGACGCTGTGCAGCGGATCCAACTGCTTCGGGGTGCACTTTCCCTGGACCGCGAGTGCCCGGAGGCCCACGCGGGCCTCGCCGAGCACTACCGGGAGAAGATGGCGGAGGCCGAGATCACCGGTGACCCGCTCCTCGTTCGCCAGTACGAGTGGTACTTGCGGGCCCACGACGACGGCAAGAACGCCGTCTGGCTTCGGGGCGACGGTGCGTTGACGGTGGTCAGCGAGCCCCCGGGCGCGGCGATCGCGGTCCACCGCTGGGTGGAGCGGGACCGGCGGATGGTGCTGGAGCCGCTCCGGAACCCAGGGCGAACGCCGCTCCGGGCGTGGCCGCTCCCGATGGGGAGCTACGTGGTCGTGCTGCGGAAGGAGGGGCACGTCCCCGTCCGCTACCCGGTCGAGATCGGGCGTTGCGCGCATTGGGACGGCATCCCTCCCGGCGCCACCGAGCCCGCCCCGATTCGCCTGCCCCGCGTCGGCGAGATCGACGACGACGAGGTCTACGTCCCGACGGGCTGGTTCTGGTCGGGCGGCGATCCCGAGTCGACCGGCGGACTGCCACGCCGGCGCGTGTGGCTCGACGCCTTCGTCATCCGCCGCTTCCCGGCCACAAACCGGCAGTGGATCGCGTTCCTGGACGCGTTGGCGGCCGAGGGGCGGGACGATGACGCGCTGCGCTGGGCCCCCCGCGAGCGGCCGGGCGGTGTTGGCGCTGTGGGCAACCTCGTGTACGGGCGAGGCGAAGATGGCCGGTTCTTCCTGCAACCGGACGGCGAGGGCGACCTCTGGGACCCGGAGTGGCCGGCGATGCTCATCGATTGGCGCTCGGCGATGGCCTTCGTCGAGCGTGAGGCTGCCCGGACGGGTCGGGCGTACCGACTGCCCTGGGAGCTGGAATGGGAGAAGGCCGCCCGCGGCGTGGACGGCCGCGCTTTCCCCTGGGGAAACCACCTCGATCCCACCTTCACCAACATGCGTGACAGCTTTCCAGACCGGCCCATGCCCGCCGTCGTGGACAGTTTTCCCGTTGACGAGAGCCCGTACGGCGTCCGCGGGATGGCGGGAAACGTCCGGGACTGGTGCCTTGACCTTTACCGGCTGGGCGGGCCGGCGGTCGTGGACGGGCGCTTCGTGCCGCCGGGGGTCGAGGCGGGCGCGAACCGAACCTTGCGCGGGGGTGCTTTCACCGCGTACCGCCGGAGCGCGGGTGTGGCGTTCCGCCTTGGGGATTCGGGGGAGAGCCGGATTCCCTACGTGGGCGTGAGGCTCTGTCGCAGCATGTGGAAGTAGCGTCGGTTCAACGCGGCGTTCCACAGCAGATGCTGGAACGGCCCCCACGCCGGGCGAGCCGCCCAAACCCCGTTGCAGGCTGACGGGGGCTGGAGTGGCGCGCTACGTGGCGGCATGGTGCGTCCTGAAGCCTCCGAGCCCGAATCCGCGCAGGCGGGGACGAGCGCGGCGGCGGGCTGCATCTACCTTGTGGGTGCAAGTCCCATCCCGGTAGGCGCCGAAGCGCCGGGTAGCAGGCTGCCGGTCGAAG
>CAIMSU010000305.1 GCA_903844155.1 uncultured Pseudomonadota bacterium
CCACCGCCGTGGCGCCCAACGGCTTCAAGGGGATGGTCGTCACCTTCGACCAGGAGTGCTGCCTCCTCTACAAGGCCGCCCTCGACCAGCTCCTGCCCCCCGAGGCATCCGAGATCGTCATCTCCGCCAGCGGCAGCGACGAGCGCTTCAAGCCCTACGCCCGCTCCCGCGACGACGAGGAACGCCTCCTCGACCGCTTCCGCGACAAGAACGACCCGCTCAAGCTCCTCATCGTCACCGCCAAGCTCTTGACCGGCTTCGACGCGCCCATCCTCCAGGCGATGTACCTCGACAAGCCGATGCGGGACCACACGCTGCTCCAGGCAATCTGCCGCACCAACCGCACGTACGGCGACACGAAGAAGCACGGTCTGATCGTGGACTACCTGGGTGTGTTCGACGACGTGGCCAAGGCGCTGGAGTTCGACGAGAAGGGGTTCCGCGACGTAGTGAACAACATCGCCGTCCTGAAGGACCAACTCCCCGAGGCGATGCAGAAGTGCCTCGCCTTCTTCCCCGGCGTGGACCGCACCCAGACCGGGTACGAAGGGCTCATGGCGGCGCAGGAGTGCCTGCCCAACAACGACGTCCGCGACGCCTTCGCCGCCGAGTACTCCGTGCTCGGCCGCCTGTGGGAGGCGATCTCGCCCGACACGATGCTCCAGCCCTTCGAGGTGGACTACCGCTGGTTGACCCAGGTGTACGTCTCGGTGAAGCCCACGAGCGGCACGGGCAAGCTCATCTGGCACGTACTCGGTGCCAAGACGATCGAGCTCATCCACCAGAACGTCCACGTCGACGAGGTCCGCGACGACCTCGATACCCTCGTCCTCGACGCCGACCTGCTCGAAGCCGTCATGTCCGGCGACCCCAAGAAGAAGACCAAGGAGCTGGAGACGAAGCTGGTCGCTCGCCTCCGCCGCCACATGGGGAACCCCAAGTACAAGAAGCTCTCCGAGCGCCTGGAGGCGCTCAAGGACCGCCACGAGCGCGGGCTGATGAACAGCGTCGCCTTCCTCAAGGAGCTGCTCCAGCTCGCCGAGGAGCTCGTCGCGACCGAGAAGGAGACGCCCCCCGAGGAAAACGAGGACCGCGGGCGGGCGGCGCTCACCGAGCTGTTCCAGCAGGCGAGGAACGCGAATACGCCCGTGATCGTCGCGAACGTGGTGACGGCGATCGACGAGATCGTCAGACTGGTGCGGTTCCCCGGTTGGCAGCACACCAGCGCGGGGGAGCGCGAGGTCAAGAAGGCGCTGCGGAAGACGCTGCTCGGGTTCCGCCTGCACCAGGATGTGGAGCTGCTTGAGCGGGCGTATGGGTATGTGAGGCAGTATTACTGATGGGACTCGCCACTCCTGAGCTGTACGACGGGTCACGCCAGGAGCCGGCCCCCGGGCGCGACGAGGGGCGAGCGGATCGTGAAACTTTCGGCCGACGAGGAGGAGCAAATGGATCGCACACCGGGTAGGTACAACCTACAGAAGTTGGGCTGGAAGGCGTTCGAGGATCTCGTCATCGAGGTCAACCGGACTATTCTCGGCGCCACAGTGACCCCGTTTCAGGTCGGCGCCGACGAAGGCCGGGACGGCTTTTTCAAGGGGGAGCTCAAGGGTGAGTACCTTGCGGTCGCCCCGTCCGCCAAATCCGTCGTCTTTCAGTGCAAGCACACGTCCTCCGCCGAGGAGGGCATCACGCTCTCCGACCTGAAAGACGAGATCCCGAAGGTGACCATTCACGCCGCCGAAGGCAATGCCGACATCTTCGTCATCTTCACCAACCGCCGTTTGAGAGGTGAAAACGAGCGGAAGATACGAGAGGCCTTCGAGGCGATTCCGGGCGTCCAATGTTGCCGAGTGTTTGGGGAAGACTGGATCGAGTCGCACATCGATGGTCAGTTTCCGCTGCTTCGGCGAGTTCCCCGTCTTTACGGCATCGGGGATCTGTCGCAGATCCTCTCTGTAGGTATATCGCAGCAGACAAGGCTAATGCTGGAGGAATTCAGGACGGAACAAGCTGTTTTCGTTCGGACGCCGTGCTATCGCGACGCCGTCCAAGCGATCGAGGACCGCGGACTCGTGGTTCTTGTCGGAGCCCCCGCCTCAGGAAAGTCGGCGATTGCTCTCAATCTATGCGCAGTGTTCGGCGCGGAAGACCAGGATCTCGAGGTTCTCAAAATCGATTCAGCGGAGCAATTCGCAGAGAGCTGGTCGGCCCTCGACACGAAAAAGTTGTTCTGGGTGGACGACTTTCTTGGAGAAACGACGTTTGACAAGCATAAAGCCAAGCCATGGTCGACCGTGTTCGACAAGATCGTCACCGCCTGGAAGGCGGGTAACAAGTTCATCTTCACCACTCGGGACTACATCCTGAAAGAAGCCCATTCAGAGATAAAGAAGGGCAAGCTTGAGTTTTTTGAGGATCGCGCCGTCGTCGTTCGTGTCGACAACCTGGCCCCCGCGGAACGCGCCCGCATCCTTTACAACCATGTCAAGCTCGGGGACCTGACCACAGCACAGAAGCAGGATCTGAAGGAACACCTTCGGATGCTGGCGGAACTTCCCGGCTTCAGCCCGGAGCTCGCGCGGCGGCTCGGGTCGGGAAGGTTCCATTCGCATCTGTCCTACTCCAAGGAAGGCCTGACCGACTTCGTCGAGCGTCCGGTTCACTTCTTCTCGGACGTCATCCACGATTTGGGCGCGGATGAACAGGCCACGATTTCACTACTGCTTCTCTCGAACAACTACCTCGCGGACCCGGTCCAGGAAGTGCCTGATCCCGTGAAGCGGGCCTTTGGGGTGAGTGTCGCAGACGTTCGGCGGGCGCTCAACAACCTGAAGGGGAGCCTGACGAAGCTAAGCGTCATCGGCACCCACCGCGCCTGGCAGGTGCATCATCCGAGCATGATCGACGCAATGCACCAAACGTTGCGCGACCATGGCGCCATGCTCGATCTCTTCGTGGAGGCCGCCCCGGCCGAGGTCGTTCTACGGGACTGCACGACGGAGGAAGGGCATCACCGGCTGTTTGTGCCCCAGGAACTCTACGTTGAGTTGTTCGCCCGTGTCCGTTCGGCGCCCTCGCTCGACGCTGCTCGATTTCTGGCACGGCAAGGCCGCGCGTTCATCGAGCACGTAGTCGAGACACGCCCGGA
>CAIMSU010000306.1 GCA_903844155.1 uncultured Pseudomonadota bacterium
CGGCGTCGGTGAGCATGTGCCCATTTCACGCGACCGGGCGAGACAGTTGTCAGACGTCTGTCAGGCGGACGTCAGACGATTGTCAAGGTTTGTGGCTTAGAAAAAACTCAGCGATGGCGTGAGACCTCAGAAATGGGGGCTCGGGCCCTCACCGACCAACTTGAAGGCGCGAACCTCAAGATAGGGCAGTTCCTTTTTCTGCGTGTCGTCGAAGAACCGCGCAAGGTGTCTCTCGTTCGCGAACACGCCGCCCTGTCGGTGCTCCCCGGCGTTCCGTCGCTCAAGCATGGAGTAAGCGCCCGTGCGCATGGTGACGACGAGTCGGAGCCAGGGATACTTGGGCACCTGCGGAAGCAGGTCATCCACCGCCTTGACGAGGTCCGCAAACCGATCGGCTTCATTCAACCCGTCGAGGACAATCCAAAGCAGCCTCCCAGCGCGCGTGTCTTGGGGCGCGCTCTCCTGGAGGTGTGCGAGGAGCGATTTCGTGCTTGGGAACTCGCCAGCTTTCAGCCCCGCTTGCCTCGCGAGCATTTCGGCCAGCAGTTTGGTCGCGGTGAGGGAGTTGCTCTCTGCGTCGGCATAGGCTGCTCGACCTGCGAGGTAGAGCACATCGTCTCCATCCAGACCTGGTGATCGCAGGGCTCCTCCGGGTCCAGGCTCTCCCGCGCCGCGCTCCGTGACCATTCGCTCCACCATTCGGGCCAGAAGCGAACTTTTCCCGCTGCCGGCTTCTCCGATGATCAGCAGCGCGTGCCCGCCGCGGACAGCGATGCTCTCCGCCCGCTCGTCTACGCCGACGCGCTCAATGTAGCTCTCGGGAAAGTACTTGCGGCCTCGGAGGTCGCTGACGACATCCCGAGCGGTTGCGCGCGACCAATCTGCGAGCGACCAGCGCTTGATGTCCCCGCGCTTCAACCCGAAGTCCGCGACCTGCTTGCGGGCAAGCGCGGCCGCGAGCGGCGCGATGTGAGTCTCACTGAGGCACCAACTTTGCACGCCCTGCAGGATCACCTGGCTGGCGCGGATTCCGTCAACCAGCGTCACCCCCTCGCCAGGGGACCGGAACGGCTCGGGATCCGGTGCGAAAAACGGATAGACCGAGATGCCCCTGTCTCCGACAAGCGCGGCCACTCCGGTCTCGGCGAACACGCCGGACCAAGCGGCGTCCAATTCCGCGGGCTCGAAGGCGAGGCCCCGGTGAGGACCGTGAAGGTAGATCACCCGGAGCGGGGCCTGCGTGACACGTCGCACCAGTCGGAACGCACCGGATGGGAACAGGGTGGTGCACATCTGCTCGACCAGAGGCAGTGCCCATTGCAGTGTGTGCGTATCGGTCACGGCATGCTCCGGGGTCCGTGTCCCCTGGCGAAGATGGGCCCAATGATTGCGGAGCGTCCAAATGGCGTCATTGGCGTTTTGTGCAGGTCCATTCTGACCTGGGATGCCCTGGATCAGCGGCTCACGATCCGGCAATTCGACCCCCACCGCGCGCCATCCACGGGCGAGTACTTCGAAGTGGGTCCCGCGCAGAGGCCCATCACCTCGCCGCTTCCCCCAAAAGGCACAGAGCACCTTACAGAGCCCGCTCCACTCGCCCCAATGCGGCTGCCGGAGGCCGCGGATGGCGCCGTTGACGGAAGCGTCGCACTGGTCGATCGCAAGATAGTCCGCCAGCAGAAGCAACGCCGTCGTTCGCATCGCTTGATACGCCGCGAATATCGTGTTGGTTAGACGGTCGGCGGGGGCTTGGCCCTCGTCTCGCGCGAACATTAGGGGGTATGCAACGGGGAAGGGCACGTGCGCGAGGTCATCGCCCGGCGGATGGCCTGGCGGGGCCGCCACTCGATCGCACTCGTCGCAGTACCAGTGTTTCCCTGTACGTTTCAGGGCTTCATTCGGATGGTCCGGACAGGACGGCATGTGTCACTCGCTCGCGGCATCGTAGCCCAACGGGGCCAGTAGCGGGCCGTCTGTCCGGCGCGGCCACAGGCGCGCGTCCCCCCTCCGAACCCCGGACCGACGCCCATGCCGACCCCTCTGCTCCTCACCAGCCCTCGCCCGCAGCTCCTCGCGGACCTCGCCGCTCAACTCTGCGCGACGACCGCGCGGGGACCCGAGGGGCTGACGGAGCTTCGCGTTCACCGCGACGTGCCCGGCACCGTGGTGGAAGCATTGCTCACCCAACTCCACCCCGTCCACGTCGATGTCGTCTGCGACGACACCGTCGAGGGCATGGTGTTGCACATCGGCAGCGTCGCCCGTCTTGCGACGCCGCTGCGAGTCCGTGTCCCGCCCGCCTGGCGCGACGCAGTGGCGCTCGAAGCGCTCCCGGTCCAGACACCTTGCGTTCATGTCGCCGTGATCTCGGTCCCTGCGAGCGTCTCCGCCGCGGCGCACTTGCTGCTCGCGATCCTCGGGCTTCCGGACTCTGGCTGCTGGCAGGACGGCGACGGGCTTTCCCTGCGCGTGAACGAGCGCGCCTGTCGAGGCATCCAGCCCGCCCGCGTCATGCGGATCTTCGGCGACGCCGGGACGGCTGCGGTCTGCAGACGAGAGCTTCGTGGTCTGCGACGTGACGGCTGGAACGTCCAGGTGGTCGAGACCGAACTTCCGGCGGGCAAGCTCGGCGTGCTCGTCCCGGAGGACCTCGATCCAAGCGTTCACGGGCAGATTGCCCACTCGCTGCGAGACCTCGGGAAGGTCGGCCAACCCGCGCTCGGCACCCACGCCCAGCCCTGGGTGGAGGTGCGGCTCCCGGAGCTGAGAGACCCGGCCCCGGCGCTCCCGACCGTGCTGTTGCGTACGGACGCACCCGATGACGTGCGCGCCTTCGTTCGCGCGCTCCGGGAACTCGGGGTGCCGTCCGTCCGCGTCCGGTCAGCGGAGACGTTCGCGAGCGGGTTTGCCGTCCGGCAGCACCAGAGCCACCCGGCCGAGCTGACTCGGGAGATTGAGCGTCTGGTCAGCGATGCGATCGACGGATGCGGGGCGAGGGACCGCCACTTCGTCAACGTCTACTCGATGGACGAGGCCGCGCGGGCAGACGAGATCGAGATCGACGTCCCCCTGCGGTCCGCGGCCGATGGGTCACTGCTGCGCGAACTTCTCGGCGCCGCCGGCCGCTGGCACATTCGCGTGTCGAACCTCAGAGAGCCCGCCGCAGTCGTCCGCGGCTTGGAGAGGGCGCTCGCCGTCGGGGGAGCGCGCCCCCGCGTTTCTGGCGACGACCGCCACCACCCGTTTCCACAGGTGTCCGTAGGTCAGGCGCCACTGGAGATCGCTCACGCTGTCGCCGGCGCGGTCGCGTCGCTCACCGGCGCGCGCTTGCCGGTGTACCGGGCGGGCAGGCAGGAGGACGACGACGTCCGGGTGTTCCTGCCTGAGGATGCGCAGCTGCGCCTCGAGCCGATCGCCGACCGGCCGGGCCCCGCTGTGAGCCGGGATGCCAGGCCCTTTCTCGAAGTCGGCGGCCAGGCTGTCCGCATCGGCGGGCAGACCCTGCCTCGTGGCTCGGGACACCCGTTGGCACCCTCGCCAGAGCTGTTTGTTCACACTTGCATCGACGTACCGACGGCGGCCTTGCTCGCGCACATCGCTGCGAGCGTCCGCTTGCGGGAGCCCGTCCTGCTCGAAGGGCCGACGGCAGCAGGGAAGACGTCGACGGTCATGTTCCTGGCCGCGCTGCTCCGCCAGCCGTTGTGCCGGATCAACCTCGGCGGGCAGACGGACACGGGCGAGCTGATCGGCCGCTACGCCCCCGGCGACGGTGGCTGGACATGGCAGGAGGGCGTCATCCCGCGTGCCATGCGCGAGGGCTGGTGGGTGATCCTCGACGAGATCAATCTCGCCGACCCCGCCGTGATCGAGCGGCTGAACCCAGTCCTCGAACGCACGCCGTCGCTGCTGATCACGGAGGGCGACAACACCCGCTTCGGACCCGGCGGCGTCCCCGTCGCCCCAGCGTTCCACGTCTTCGCGACGATGAACCCCTCAGACGGCGAATACGGCGGACGGAATGCGCTCTCTCCGGCCCTCCGCGACCGATTCCCCGGCCAGTTGCTCTGCCCGACGCCCAGCGAAGCAGACGGCCGCGATCTCTTGATCCGGCTCGTCTTCGGGCTCCAGCCGGTGATCAGCATCGCCGGCGTCGGCTGGGCGAGGTCCTCCGATCACCCGGTCACGCATGGCAGCTTGTCCGGGCTGCCCGGCATCCGCTCAGTGCTCGAGGGCATCGCGCGGTTCCACGCGAGCGTCGACGCCGCCGCGCACGCCGAGTCCGAAGACCAGCGGCTCGGGGCGGGCCGACGCGGCGGGGTCGTGCTGTCCCGGCGCACCCTGCTCTCGGTGCTCGACTACCTGGTCCTGCGGTCGCCAGAAGTGGGGCTGCAGCGGGCGATCGACGAGGCCGTCGATCGCTACTACGTCGCCCGCGTCGCAACACCCGCCGATCGTCAGGCGATCCTCCGGCTGGCCGAGGCCGCCGGGCTGTTCGCCGCTGCGGTGGGCGCATGACCGGCGACAGCGGGGCCGCCAACGACGATCTGACAGTTCGGTTCGCGGTGCTCGCGAGGATCGCCGCGGGCCTTTGCCGCGACGCCGGAATTGCGCGGGTTGAGATGGCGAAGGGGGACACCTGGTCGTGGAGCCCTGCAACGCGGATCCTGAAGGTCGGCCGTTCGTCGTTCGCGACGCTGGGGATCGAGGGCTGCGCGGGCGTGATCGCGCATGAGGTGGGGCATTCGCTCATCAGTCGCTACCACTTGCTTGGGGCGAAGCTGGGGCGCGGCGGCGTCCACGCGGCCAAATGGCTGAACGCCGTAGAGGACCCGAGGGTCGAAGCGTACATGTCGCGGCGCTACCCCGGTGTTCGCCGCTGGATCGACGAGGCCAACAGGCTCTTGCTCGCCGAGTGGGACTCCGACGACCTGCCGCTGTTGCGGCATCACCAATTCGGCGTGGGCGCTTGCATCGATGAGAACACCAACGGACGCGCGCTGACCGGGGCGCTGCTCCCAGAAGTCCTTCAGGAACTCCAGAACACCCTTGACGCCCGCCGACAGTACCGGGACGGATACCTGCCCGACGACGACGGCACCGACCCGGACGACTTGGCTGGCCAACACCGCCAACTCTGCGCGAAATACGTATTCGAGGCTGCAGTTTCCCCCCGGGAGGAGGTGGTCCAGACCCTCGCGCTCTACGCCTGGGCGCACTTCCAGCGTGAGATTGCGCCGGCGATCGAACGGCTCTTCGACGCCGACGTGGCCGAGGTCGCCGCGCTGATCATGGCCTCCCCGGACCTCCGCGCCGAGTTGAAGCACGCGACGACGCGGATGCCCCCACTCCATGACCGCCTGCGACTCGCCCGGCACATAGGCGAACGTCGGGGACCCCTTCCGCCGTGCGACGACGAGGCCATCGTCCTGGCGAGGCTGTGGCTCAATCAGTTGGGGCCGGAGCGGACGCGCCGCGCCTCTCTGGGTGTCGGCGGCAAGCCCCTGCTGTCGGCTGGGATCGAGGTCCCCACAGACGAACGGCACGTCGGATCGACCGCAGGTGTCGAGGCCCCTCCTCTCGGCAATCCGGTCCCGCGCCCCGCGCAGCCGGCAGCGCCGATTCGGCCCCTGCCCACACGCGCCGGGCTCATCGACCGCCTCGAACGGGTGCTGCGAGACGAGCTGCGCGCACATCGTCGCCAGATCGGACGCGTCTACGCCCACACCGGCGTCAGGGCCGACTTGCGCCGGGTCATGACCAACCAGGGGCCGCTACGGGGCGACCCGGGGCGCTGGCAGCCGGCATGGCATCGACCCGTCCCCGTCCGTCCCGATGCGGCGTTCTGCCTGCTGATCGACTGCAGCGGTTCGATGCGCGGGCCAAAGATCACCGCGGCGGTCGAGGCGGCGCTGGTGTTCCTGGAGGCGATCGGGCGGGTCGGCGCATCCGTGATGGTCGCCGGGTTCCAGGACGAGATCATCCCCCTCGTGTACCCGGACGAGAGCCTCACAGCGGCTCGGTCCGCCATCGAGTCCGCCCGCCTGGAACCGTTCGGTCGGCGACCGGGTGGTCACAACCAGCCCCGCTACAACGACGATGGCCCCTGCATCCTCGAAGCGGCGAAAGCGCTCCAGTCAATTCCCGCGGCCCAGCGGGTACTGGTCGTGCTTACCGATGGACTCCCGCATGGTCGCCGGAGCGGCGCCGGAGACTTGTCGGACGCGGTCCGGCGGGTTGCGCGCGAGGGCATCGACGTTATCGGAGTTGGGATCGGGCGCGGGGCGACGCATGTGCGCGACTTCTACCCGCGGGCGGTCATCGCCGAACGGGTCGAGGGGCTCGCGGCCGCGATGGTCGGGGTGCTGGGAGCGGGACGGTAGACCGCCGACCGCCTTCGGGGCGATAGTGTTGCTGGAATGGCTTCGCTCACCTTCGGTCCTCGCGTCTTGACGATCGTCGGGGCGGACATCCTTGACGCGGCGCAGGGCGCTGAAGCCGTGGTCAGCTCCGACGACAACTACTTGACGCACAGCGGCGGCGTCTCGGCGCGAATCTGGCAGGGACTCCAGCTGGAGCCAGCCGGTGCGGTCCCTCGCCTGACTCTCGGTGACGTGCTCCAGCAGGTAGTGCCAGCGCGAAACGGACGGACCGTTGAGCATGTCCTGCACGCGATCACCATCGACTTCGACAAGCAAACTCGGCTGACCGCCTGGGATGCGACCGCACTCTACAGTCTGTTGTTCACACGTGCGGGTGAGATGGGTGTGCAGCGGCTGTGCCTGCCGTTGTTGGGAGCTGGCGCAGGTCGTGTCGCTCCCGAGGCGTCTGCGACCGCCATGTTGGACGCGCTGGACGGCCTTTCCCTAGCAGCGTCCCCGCTCGGGGACGTTCGGCTCGCGGTGCTCCCGGACGCGCTTGAGACTGTCAACCGGGTGGTGGAAAGCCGGCGCGCGCTCGCTGCGGTCGGGAAGAGTCCAGAACTCTTGCTGCTTGCCCTCGGCCGGCTGATCGACGCGCTCGCGGAAGCCGCGAGGCACGAATGGGGGACGGTTTCGCACCCTGCTGCGTTTCCCGGCTTGGTCCGCGCGGGCGAGGAGTGGGTGTGGTCGCCCGCCGCGTCGGAGGTCAGCTCCAGGACGGGCTTGGAGCGAGCAGACTCGCTACTCACGACGATCGGGCGAGGCCTGAAGCCGTCGACCCGGGCCGCCCTCTGGGCTGCCGTGGATGCGGCAGAGCAGTTGACGAGCGGACGGCCGGCTCCCGGGGCCGGGCGCGCGCTCGCAGTCGCGCTCGACCGCGTTGAGCGCGAGCGGCCAGACCTCTTCTTGTCGGCGATCACCGAACTCCTCGGAGGCGCGGGACTGGCGGGCCTGCGCGTGCCTGGGGTCGAGGCCGGCGCGGTGGGCGTGTTCGGCGGGGCGGGTGCCGCGATCAACCTCGTTCGCGCGATCGTTTCGCCCCGTGCCCCCGCGGTCAGGATCCCGCCGGAGCCGTCCGCTGGAATGCC
This sequence comes from uncultured Pseudomonadota bacterium, assembly GCA_903844155.1. Classification (GTDB taxonomy): domain Bacteria; phylum Myxococcota_A; class UBA796; order UBA796; family SXON01; genus CAIUMM01. Next base: position 7,508 of record CAIMSU010000306.1, read on the forward strand.
CGCGCAGTCGGGGTTGGCGGGTCGCGGTGCCACGGCCGCATCCAACGCACCGGTACGTCGCCTCCGAGATTTTCTCCTCCACGAGCTTCCCAGCGCTGAGCTTGAGGACCTACTGAAAACCTTGGAGGCCGAGGGCTACCGCGGTGAACGCGATGTGCGCCTCTTGGAGTTTTGCGTCCGGGAGGATCCGCGGCGGGTGTTGACGGACAGGTTCACGGCGAGGCAACTCCGTGGATTCGTTGCGACTCAGACCGCCCGCACCGACTTTGCGGGCATGGAACCGGCGGTCGTCGCCCAGCTTCTCCTCACGCACCTGGGGTTCTCGGGTGCAGAGCGCGGCGACGACCTGTCCGGCGTCATGTCAATGCTGTCCCAGGCGCGCGGCCGGGTCGTGGTCTCGGCCTCAAGAGAGGGAATCTCCGGCGAGGTGACTCAGGCGGCGGCGCGCTTGGAGTACGTCAGCGCAATTCTCATCCGGTTTCTTTGCCGCGTCATGTTCGATACCGCCGCCGAGCCGTGGCTCTACGAGCGTCGCCTGCTCGATCGTGGGCGAACGCTCGACACCGCTTCCCTTGGAACGCTGCTCGCATCCCTGGAAGCCGTCGCGAAGGCGGTCGAGAAGGAGACGCCGGTGGCGGGAGCCGAGGCGTTCCGGCGATCGATGCAGACCCGCGGGCTGTTGCCGTCTGGGATCACGGCGCTCGCGCGGCTTAGGAATGCGTTTGCGCACTGGCACGAGTCAGCGGGTGGGGACGTCGCCTCTGCGCGACGGATCGCGCTGGAGTTCTTCGATCTGGCGCAAGGGTTCCTCGTTTACCTCGCCGCCCCCGAGACGCGGATCTTCCCGGTCCTCGTGACCGTCGATCGCATCGTTGTCGACCGTTGGGGGCGGCGGATCATCGAGGCGACCCGGGAGGGCGACGTGCAGGAAAGGATCTTCACCGATCTTGAGGTCGTTCCGGGCGAGACTTACTTCATGCACCCGCTGTCGAACCCGTTTCGGATCGACCCCGTGCTCGTCGCCCGGGGGGATCTGCGCTCGCCCGGCCGTGCCTGATCTCGCAGCTGCCGTCTACCTCAGGGTACCCAGACCGTTGTCATGGGATCCCCAGCACCAAGTGGATCACCCGTCCATCGGCGACGAAAGCGCTCCCCACCGCACCGGACCGGTCGCCCTTGAAGTCGACAATCGTGCCGCCCGGCACCGCTGTCGCGCGCCAAGCTCGGCTCGACAGAAGGTCCTCTCGCACGTCAGCGAAGGTGGCTCTCGGCCCCTCCGTGGACTCGCCGTCGCTGACCGCGCTCTCAACCAGCGCCTTCACGCCCGTGCGGCGCAGGCTCGGGGAGAGGAACACCTCCGCCCCCGACGCGACGCCGTCGAACCAAGCGCCGGCCGCGCCGGCGAGGGCGTTGGGCAGGACCACGGGCGCCGCTGGGGAGCGGTCGAGCGCATCGAAGAGGCTCCCCGTCGCCGACTGCATCGCCACTCGGTCGAGGTGGCGGGCGACGTCGGCCCATGTCTCGCCTTGGTCTTCCGACCGGTGCCCAGTGACGCGCATCCGGGCATGGAGGTCGCGAGACATCTTCCGCGACTTGAGCGAGTGAGGCGTCGCTCCCGTGCCCGTGAATTCGCGGTTTCGCATGGGGTTCCATCGCCCGACCTCCACGCATCGAACCTCCAGCGGGCGGCTGTCGCCGGCGTGGAGCATCGTCGACAGCGAGACGATGCGGTTTTGCCCACCGCCGCGCACCAGGGTCCCGGCGGGCACGAAGACCGCGGCGCCGCTGATGCCCCCGGTGTGACGGAAGAGCAGTTGTGCCACGTCGGGACGGGCGAGCTCCTCGACGACGACGAGGCGGGCCTCCAACGCGTCGGTGATGTGCAGGATCGCGGGGCCGACCTCGTCGTCAGGCACGGTCAGGGGCTGCAGGTGGCTGCCGCCGATCAGGATCGGGGAGCCCACGCCGTAGACGATGCTGGCGAGGGCGGTGCGGACGGCGGGAATGGGGTCGGGGGGGGCTTCGAACATCAAGACTCCAGAGGGTGTGCCTCTGGGACGCGCTCCGCCGACGCTTGCGGACAGCCGCGCGCTGCTACTTCAAGTCCAGCCCCAAAACCGCGCACAACCTCGCCTCCACCTCCGCCCGCGCCGCCGGCTTCAGCTTCCCGATCCGCGTGCTCCCCTTCGCAACGCGGATCCGCTTCACTGACATGGCCCGGATCTGCTCCCCGAGCAGCAGCCCGGCGACGTTCATCCCCGTGTCGCCCGGCGCAACCGCGACCATGCTCGGGTCGATGACCATCCGGAACGGATCCATCGCCGGGTCCTTCTCAAGCTGTTTCGTCAACGGGCATGCAACGACGAGCTTGGCGCGCTGAACAAGGTCGTCCGAGACGATGAGCCAAGGGCGCGGCTCCTCCTCCACGTTGTGCTGCTCGGTCCCGACGCTCTGCCCCGGCTCGACCGACGCCCAGTGCAGCTCCCAGCGACTCGGCACTATTGCTCCACGACAGCGAGGAGTACCCGCGACTCGTTCTCCGCGTCCTGCTCCAGCGCGATCTCCTCAGCATCCAGCTCCACGGGCGGGGCCGTGTCCTCGTCAGGCTGCGCCCCAGCCTCGGCCGCGACGATCTCAACGGTGCGAAGGCACACGAAGGCATGGCGACCGGACTGCACGAGGATCGCCCGCACAGCGTCCTGGATCTCCGCGTTGACGCCGTCCGGCTGCTGGGTGAGCACCCGAAAGGCGTGCATGCACCACGCCCAAACCGCGCTTGCGCCCATGTTCTGCAGCAGAGCGACTGCCTCGTGCTCGGAGCGAGGGAACCCTGCCGCCTCCAGGCGGGCCATCACCCGCAGCGATCGCTGGAAGTCGCCGGTGGAGAAGTAGACAGCGTCGTGCCAGGCGTCTCCGCCGAAGTCGAGGGCCTGGGCCGCGAGCCGCTCGCTCAACCCCTCCAGGCTCGTCGGCGCCATGGACTTCGAAACCTCCGCGATCGCGAAGGACTTCTGGACGAGGCCGGGCATCCCCGCCATCAGCCGCTGCGCGAACTCCTGCATTGACGCCGCGTGCAGCGCCGGGAGGATGTCCTCTTCGTCGAGCCGCAGCCGGAGCGTGCGAACGAGCGCCATCTCCGGGGGCTCCGCCTTCGAAATGCGGCGCCCGACCTTCGCGGGAGCGAAAATCGCCTCCGGATCTGGGCGTCCGCCAGCGCCGAGGCGCATGAAGTCAAGGTCGGGGACTCGCCCTCGGTGCTCCAAACTCATCGCTGCTCCGAGCAAGATGCCGGTTCGCTAACCCGGCATCGTCTCATTGTACTCACCTCCGCGCGGCGGTCCCGCGCCGATTCCGCCTCCGTGGCGCTCAACCCGGCTCTGCTCTTCCCGGCTGCTCTCGGCCCCTCCGCCCGCCTCCGCGCTCTCCCCCTCGTCTCCGCGCTGTCCGCGCGGCCTCCGCGCCCCTCCGCCAGGTCTCCGCGGCTCCGCCACCTGTGCCCTCTCCGCCAGCCTGCCAATCCCCGACCATCGACCTCGCGATCCGCGACGGTCGCCGGTGCCTGGGCGTTCACTGCGCGCCAACCGTGAGCCGAGAGAGCGCGGCGGTCCAGGCGACACGGAGCTCGGTCACAGCCATCGGGCCTATCTGGTTGTGCCCGTCGAAGGCTGCGTTAGTCCCGTTGTTTACTCCGCGCAGCGGGTGAGGCGTCATCATGGCCGACTGGGAAACGCAGCTTTGGACAAGGGTCAGCGCTGGGGAGCCGGTCTCTGTCTCCTTCCGGCTGCAGCGCTCAGCCGAAGGGCCGAGGCTGGATGCGGTCGTGGCAGGAGATTCGGTTCAGGTCCCCGTGGATGCCGCCTTGATCAGCCGCCTCGACGCCGTGCAGCCCGAGCTTGAAGAGCGGCTGGCGGGGGACCCCAAGGAACTGGGGACATGGCGGGGGTATGCGGCCCGGCTGCGGCGCTCGCTCGGCAAGACGGAGACACTGAACACCGCGCAGAGTGCCGTGCTCGTGCCCGAGGTGCGGCGAAAGCGCAGGACGGTGAGCAACAGCGCGATCACCCACCTCTTTCTCGACGCCCAGGCGCTCGCCCAGAAGGTGGGTCCCGACACCGCACTGCTGCTCAGAGCCAGCCGGAAGCGGTTTGTGAACATCGAGGAGCTGGCGAAGCTTCTCGGGGTGGAGGTCCCGGCACGTACGAAAGAGCGTGTTTCCGATGGCTCTGTCGCCGAGCCAGCGAAGGGTCCAGAGGTCGCCGGCCACTGGCTCGTGTTCAGCCCGAAGCGGCCGGAACATGGCTTCACCGAGGAGCGATGGGATGCGCTCGCGCGCGAGGTCTCGAAGCGGTCTGCATTCGAGGAGTGGGGCTTTGGAAGCCAGATCGGTAAGAGCAAACTGGGGGCAGCTGGCAGGCCTGTTCTATTTTGGCGTGCTGGGAGCGACGCCGGGGTTGTGGCGTGTGGACAGATTCGCAGCGGCCCGAGCCTTGACGGCGACGGAGCGCCCAAGGTCGATGTCGAGCTGGCCTGGGCCGTCCAGACTCCTCCGCCCGACCTCACCAAAGGCGCGCTGACCCAGGAGTTTCCGGAGGCCCGATGGCCGCAGGGGAACGGCGAGCGCGTGCCGGGCGAGCTGCTTCAGGTCATCTGGGGCCGGACGACCGCACCCCAACCGCTGCCGGCATCCGACGCGACCCGCGCGGGTGACGCGGCGCTCGTCTACCTGACGGCGGTTCCTGCACCCCAGACACCGCCGAGCATCGTGCTGTCGCTTGCCAGCGTGGGCGGCAGGGCCGACGACCCGCAACGGCTCGCAACACGACGAGAGCGACTGGCCAGCGTCCTGACCCGAGCATTCGCCCTCGGGCCTGGCGTGGGGGTTCGCGAGCGCATGCCCGGGCACGCGAAGTTCGACGCCGAGCTGACGGGACTCGCGGACCGGTCGCCGATCATCGGGGACGCGCTACAAGCGGAGAAATGGGCGAACGGACTGGGTGGCGGTGCGGTGTACGTCCGGCTTTGCTTCAACAATCTGGCGCAACGGACCGCGTTTCTGCACGCGACCGGTGCGGACGTGATTCAGGACGCTTCGGGCCACGGGCCGCAGAACATCGTGGCATTCCTGGCGGCGCTGGTGCGCCCCGGGGAGGCGCGGCGATGGAGAACCCGCTCGGTGTTTGGCCTCGCCGGGGCAGCACAGCCCCGAACCCTCATCCTAGAGGGCGTCCCAGGCACGGGGAAGACCTGGGCCATCAAGCAGCTGCTGCAAGACGACGACCAGGCGACCGGCAGCTTTCGGGGTCGGGGTGATGGGCGATTTGCGATCACGCTCCATCCAGCGACAAGCTACGAAGATTTCGTCGAGGGACTGCGGCCGGGGCCTTACAGGCCCGCTCCGGCGGATCGCTGGGCGGGGTCAGAACGTGGGTTCGAGCCCGTGCACATCGTTCGGTCCGGCGAACAGGACGCCGTGGAGGTCAGCATCGGCCGATCCGTACCTGAGGGCAGTGAGCGTTGGTTCGTTCAGGCCCCGGCGGCTGACACGAGCGAAGGGGGCGGGCAGGGCACTCACTTCGCCGTGCATGACGGCTTTTTCCTTCGCGCCTGCGCCGAGGCCCTCTGCTTTCCGACCAGAGACTTTCTGGTCCTGCTGGACGAGATCAACCGGTGCAATGTCCCCAAGGTGCTCGGTGACCTGCTCACCACCTTGGAGTTCTCGAAGCGGGCGACCTGGGACCCAACGAGACGAGCCTGGGACCTGTCTTCTGCGCAGGTGGTCAGCCTGCCCTACAGCAAGCGGCTGTTCTTCGTTCCGGACAACGTCTTCGTGGTCGCCACGATGAACACCACAGACCGTTCGGTTGCCCCGTTGGACTCGGCCCTTCGCCGCCGATTCGCGTTCCAGCGACTCTGGCCCCTCGGGTTTGAGGACGGCTCCACCCTCCGTGCGGGCCCAGGGCGGGTCGAGGATGGCGACCTTTGGGATGAGGCCGCCCGGGTCACGCGAGCCGCGTTCGGCCAGAATGAAGGTGAGGCAAGGCCGACCCTGCTCGCCTCGGTGCGGGCGTGGCTGTTGATCAACCGGGCGTTGTTCCAGGAGTTGGGGCCGGACGGTATGCTGGGGCATAGCTACCTCTTCGACCTCGCGGCCGATCTGCGGAGCGCGGCGAACTCGCTGAGTGCGGCCGGCTCGGTCGCCGACCAGGACCGATGGCGATGCCAGAGCCCAGTGCAGGATGACGTCGTTCAGCACCACTGGAACCAGCACATCCTCGCGCAGCTTGTGGATGTGCTGGAGTCGAACAATCGCCTCGAATTGCTGGGCGACGGCGAGAGTGCCTTGCACCGGGTCCTGCATGACCTCGTCGGGATCGAGTGGCAGCTCGCTGGCAGCGGGCTGTTGCGTCGAGCCGACATCAGGCTCAGACGCGGCTTCGCCGAGCGACCGACAACCGTCGTGCCGGACGCGACCGACGAAGCCATCGCGGCAGCGCCCGGCTCCGAGGGGTTGAGCTGAGTGCCGATCGTTGAGCTGCTCGCGGCTCCCCGCGGACGCCCATCCGGGCTCGCAGCTGCCTCGCACGGATCGCTCGCGGCCTCCGTTCTCGTGCTCCCCAAGCTGTGGCTTCTCCGGCCACCGCAGGGCGTGGGGAGCGCGCAGGAACCGACCGTGAAAGGAGCGTGGAACGGCTCCAGTCTGCATGTCACGCTTTACGAAGGTGAGCACTGTGTGGTCGACTGCACCGAGGATCAAGCCGAGCTCTTGCACCAGCTCGGCGACAGGTGCGAGGCGGAGGCGGAGTCAACCGACTCCGAAAGGTGCCCGTTGCTGACGGTTCGCCCTGGCCGGAGGCCGGCTCGGTCCGTCCCGCGACAGGTTGACCTTGAGGCGGCGCTGGTGTCCCTGCTTGCGTTGGCCGCGCTCGCTGAATCGGCGGGCACCAAGCAGCGGACCGTGGCGCCCGCGAAGGGCGACGGTGCCCTGGTGCAGTGTGGTCGCGGCGCGACCACGGACCCGATCACCCCGCTGCTGCAGCATTGGGAGTTCCTTCGCGAGGTGGAGAGCCGGATTTCAGAGGTTCGGCGCGGCTATGTTGCCGAGGCCGATTGGTTGGCGATGATCAAGGGCCGGGTGACCTCCCGCGGGCTTGCGCACCACGTTGGCAGCGGTGGACCCTCGGTTGAGTGCGAGTTCGACGAGTTCACGGATGCCACGCCGTTGTTCCGAGTTGTGGTCACGGCCGTGGACCGGGTCGCCGCCGGGCGCTCCGCGCTGATCCGCGGGGGGTGGCGACTCACCGCTCGGATCACCGAAAAGGCGGTCGCCCTGCGGCGACACCTGTGTGGGATTCCGTCACTGCCAGCTGGCACTGCTGTCGCTCTGGGAACCGGGCTAAGGCTGCCTCGACAGCTTTCCGGCTGGACACCAGCGCTGGAACTCGCGCTCTCCATTCTTCGCGAGGAGCCGCCCATCCTCGCGGCACCCGTTCCCTCCGAACCCCGCTCGTTGGTCTGGTGGGTTCGTACTGAGAAGCTCTGGGAGCAGCTGCTCGTCGGGGCCTCAGCGGCGCACTTCTCCGCTTCGGCGGTGAAGAACGGCAATTCTGCGGCGGTGAAGGGGGCAAAGGGCGTGTTCCCCTGGATCGATCTAGGGACGACAAAGCCGCCGGACGTCGTCGTCGATGTAGAGGGTCAGGGCTGGATCTTCGACGCGAAGTACAAGTTCCCCGATGCCGAGATCTTCGTGCCCGCGTCCTCCGACCAGTTCCAGATTTTCGCGTATTCGCACCTCTGGCCGGACATCCGGCGGCGCTACGGGATGGCGGCCGAGTTGCTGACGGGCTGTGCCCTTGTGTACCCCACGCCTGCGTCCCCGTTGGGGAGGTCCCGGTCTTGGGCGCGGGGCCCGGATTCGACGGCCGCGCGACCATGCCTTCACGTCCTCCGGCTGGAATTCCCGTCCCAGAACCAGGCGATGAGTCGCGAGCGATACCAACGGTGGCTGCGGAGCACGGGGGCGGCGCTCGCTGAGGGGCTGGGCCTGGGCGATGGGTGCCGCCGGTAGCGCTCGGAGCGTTGCCCCAGGTCCGGGTCCATCGGGGACTCCGTGTTGGTGTCTCCGCCTCCGCCGGGCTCCGTGCCGGCCCGGCGCTGCGCCCCTCCGACCAGATCCGCGTTTTTCCAAACCGCTCCGCGCTCTCCGCCCCTCTCCGCGCTCTCCGCGCGGCTCCGCGCTCTCCGCCCCTCTCCGCGCTCTCCGCGCGGCTCCGCGCGGCTCCGCGCCCCCTCCGCTCCCCTCCGCGCCTTTCTCCGCCTCCGCGGAACCTCGCGGAGACCTCCGGACCGGCGGAGCCGGTGCCGCTGAAAGCTGCCGGGGCCCTCGGCTCCACCGGCTCACCACCCGATCCTCTTCCTCTCCTCCTCCGGCCAGTGCGCGCGCACCAGCGCCCCCAGCTTCTTCTCCGGCACCAGCTCGCCCCCGCCCGCGTCATCCGGTGAGGCCCACATCACGGTCATCTCCGCCTTCCCGAGCTCGGTCGCGATGTCCTCGGCGAGCTTATGCAGCCGCCACCCCTCCCAGTTCGGGGGCACGGCCAGCACGCCCGCCCCGATCTGGTTCAGCGCTGACGCGAGCAGGTCGAGGTGGTGGACACCGACGACGATCAGCCCGTTCTCCAGCTTGCTGATCGTTGACGTCGGCATGTGCATCGCCTCGGCCAGCTCCGCCTGCGACGCATCCAGGCTCGTCCGCGCCACGGCGATGATGCGCCCGTAGAGCCGCCCGAGCAGGACGACGGACTCGGCTGGGAACGTCGTGTCCCTGGCCGGAACGAACTGCGGGCCGCGACGGCGGGTTGTCTTATTCATTCTATAACTACCTTAGTAAGGTTGACAACGACCAAACAGGTGCATATAGTAACCGGGAAGCAAGACCGCTGCGGCGGCAAGGAGTCCCGAGATGCGCTGGCAAGACGAAAACCCATCAACGACCTGATCAACGAGGGCGTGCGGATCGGCGACACCTACCTGACGATCGCGAGGATCGGCGAGGATCGCAAGGAGTCCCAGATCGGCAGCCAGCCGATCGCCGATGCGCGCCGTGCGCGCGAGTGGCTGGACCGCAACGCGGAGGCCGCAGCAGTCGCCACAGGCTGCGCCCGCTTCCGCATCCGGCTCTGGCGGGCCAACCGGACGACGGTTCGAAGCGTTCAAACCCGGGGATGGGTCGAGCCGGACGTGCTCAGCATCGGCGCTCCCCCGGTGTTCGTCCCGAGCGCCGTCCGCGTCGAGTCAGCGCAGTCGGTGGCCTGGGACCCGCTCCTGCCCGACGAGGGGGACTCGGGACCTGACCCCTACTACCACCTCGATGCGCCGTCCCCCAGCGCCTCGTGGCCCGCGACCCCGGCACCTGCCGCTCGGCCCGCGGTCGAGGCTGCACTTCCGATTGGCCCGGCGGCCGAGCCCGTCCCCGCCGCACTCCGCCCGGTCTCCCGCCTCGCGGCGTTCGCGGCCAACCGCTCGGAACCGTCCGCTTCCGCCCAAAATCGCCCCGTCGAACGCTCCGCCGAGGCCGGCCGAAGCACGCAGCCCGGCGCCCAGCGTCCGACAAGTGCTGCGGCTCGCGAGTTGCCTTCCGCCCCACGCCACGCCCCGCAGCCCGCCTACGCCCCGCCGCCCGCCTACGCCCCCGCGCCCTACGTCCCCTGCCCAATCTGCGCCTCCGCCGCAAACACCATCGCGACCCAGAACTCCCGCCTCGCCGAGCAGTCCGGCGAGACGGCCGCGCTGAAGGTCGCCCTCCGCGACAAGGACAACGCGCTCGCTCACTTGCAGCAGCTCGCCGACCAACGCCTCACCCGCATCACCGCGCTGGAGGCCGAGGGCAACCGGGCCGCCAAGATCATCGTGTCCCAGCGCGAGGAGATCCGGGGACTCCACGAGAGCGCACAGGAGATGATCACCACGATCAACTCCTTCGACGAGTAGATCGTGGCCCTCCCCGCCCGCCCGCTTCACGAGTTCGCGCCGGCAGCCCCACGGCCGCGCGGGACTATGTCAAGCTGGCTCCGGCACGGGGAGGTGCTCGCGCACCTGCGCGTCGACCCGAAAACGCTCCGCGCCCGCATGGCGGAGAACCCTGATCACATCGAAGCCCCGTGGATCAACGCGGGGAGTACCGGCCGCCCAGACTACCGCTGGATCGCCGAGAAAGTTGACCCCTGGTGGATGGAGCTGAACCGATGGCGAGCGTTGACAAGCGAAACGAAGGCTGGCGCGTGCGCTGGCGTGATCCCGATGGCACGGCCCGCAGCCGGCAGCTCCCGACCCGGCGCGCCGCGCTCGACCTCCAGAAAGAGGTCGACGAGTGCATCGCACGAGGACACCGATGGGAGCCTCGCGACGCTCGTCCGCAAGCGGATCTCCGGGCGCTCCTGAAGGACTACGCCGAGGAGTGCGCCCGCGTGCTGCGGCCCGGCACCGCCGTCCGCTACGCGCTCGGCCTCGACCTGCTCCTGCGCTACCTCGACAAGGTCCACGGCAAGGGCAAGACGCTGCCGCCGGCCATCCTGACCCGCCGGATGCTCGCTGACTGGTACGGTGACCTCAAGCACGGCGGACTTCACGGCCGGGACCGGGGTGATGCGACCCGCCGCAAGATCGTCGAGGTCGGGCAACTCGCGTGGAAGTGGCTCTACGACAACGACGAGACCGGGGCGGAGATCCCGATGCCGCGAACGCTTCGGATGGCCCGGGAGCCCTCGAAGCCCACCGTCGCGCCAACCTGGGACGAGATGGACGCCTGTGTCGGCGCTCTCAACTCCTGGCAGCAGCGGCTCGGCATCGTGCTCCGTTTCACCGGTTTGCGGTGCCAACAGGCGATGGGTCTGCGCTGGGCGGACGTCGACCTCGCCCGGTCCCGCCTGACCGTGCGCGGCGAGCTGGGCAAGAGCAAGCAGGAGCAGCGCGGCCGGATGATGCCGATCTCGCCGCACCTCGTCGCCATCCTCCGCACCTGGGAGCGCGACAGCGAGTGGCTGATCGAATCGAACCGCGAGAAGGGCGACCGCGAGCGTATGGCGCGAGCCCGCGACTTCGACCGCGCCTGGCAACGCGCCGAGGTCCGGTCCGAAGCCTGGGAGGGCCGACCGCACCACGCGTTCCGCAAGGGCTTCGTCTCCGAGCTGAAGCGTGCGGGCGCCGACTCCGACGCCGTGGAGTTCCTCGTCGGCCACAGCCTCGGTCTGCGCGGCGTCTACATCGACCCGGACGCGCTCCCGCTCAAGGCCGCGGTCCAGCACATCCCCGCACTGAGCCCGGACATCACCTTCGACGGCGACGAGCTCGGCTACGGCCCGCTGCGCCTGATCACCCTCGGCGACGACGAGCGCGACCCGGCCTTCGCCCCGCGACGTCACGAGGCCCGCCGGATCGGCGTGTGTCCCGAGCGTGTCCCGCTCGGACACAGGGGCCCGGAAAACGTTGTTCGTTTCGGTGCTTTGAGAAAAAGGGGTGGACTCGCAGGGACGAGGGGCAGAAGTATTCGGCTTAGCGTGACGGTGCGGATGGCGTGGGAGAAGCGGGAGGTTGAACCGGCGGAGTCTGTGCCGCGGGAGCAGCGCGGGGAGGTGTGGACGCGGTGGCTGGCCGAGGGGAGGTACCGAAGTGGGGCGGAGCTGGCGCGGGCCGCGGGGGTGAGCAGGGAGACGGTGTCGAGGACTCTGCGAATCAAAAACTGACTCGGGGGCTGGGGCTCAGCCGGTCCCGGCCGGACTCGCGGCGAGGAGCGCCCTCAACTCGTCCAGCGCGACGACAATCCCGCGGCGATACTCACGCTCTTGGTGCACCTTCCCAAACGCCGCGACCACCCCGAGATTGCCGCGCCGGAGTCCACCCCGAGCAAGAGCTTGCCAAAGTCCGTCCTCGTCCTGGGCCCGGACGAACCGGTCCTTCAGCCGGTCCAACTCCTGCTGGCAATACGCCGAAAACGCCGCCGCCTCGAAGACCGAATCGCTGAGGTACTGGCCCAGCGCCTCCAGATCGCTCTCCACCTGCCGCCGCACTTGCTCAAAGTCCGACGGCTCGTTCCACGTTTTTCGACGCTCCTCGAATTGGTTCGCCGCCAACTTCGCCGCTCCTGCGACCACGGGGCCGCCTGGGCTCGCGGCCGCGACCCATTCCCCGACGGTTAGGAACATCTCCAAGTTCTTACGCCTCTGTTCCGAGCCCTCGTAATAGCCCTCTAGGAGGGCGATCTCCCGCTTGTGGCGACGAACCAGCGCCTCACGTCCCATCGAAAGGCGGGGTGTCTCGACGAACAGGCTCACCGCAGGCCGAGCGAACCTTAGGAAAAGCGTCGAAAGTCCGTGCTCAAACTGTTTGTGGTCAGGTCCGGAGCCGAGCAACTCCGAGCGAACCTCAGGAAGGGACCAAAGTAGCTGTGACGCTTTGTCCGCCAACTCGCCTGCGATCGCGGCGAGAGTCAGAGCGAGGCTACGCGAGACCTCCTCAACTGCGTCACGCACTTCGCGTGCGAGAATGCGACGAAGCTCATCGTGTCCCCTCTCCGGGAGCCACACGCCGTCGGGGCCGAGTGCAGCGTGGTCGTACTTCAGCTTCATCGCCTGGGGCGACCGGGACGGCAAAGCGGCAAGTCGCGTCGACAACTGCCGATTGTATGCGTCGCGGAATGCGGCGATTCCCGTCTTCGGCGGGCTCGCCAATCCTGGCCGGGTTCCGAGCGGATCGGGTTTCGCAGTTGCAGGCACGCCGGGGGTCAGGATTTGTGTCTGGAAGTGCTGGGTGAATTGCTCTCGGACACGACTCCAGTGCTTCGCCCACCAGCTTTCGAATTCTCGATCGAAGGCATCTTCCTCGGATCTCGCCAGTTGCTCCGTGGTCTCGGGGTACACCTTCGCAAGCGCGGCGATCACCTCCCCAGCGGCCCCGGCAATCTCGGCTTCAATCGCTCGGCAGCGCCGCGCTACCACCGACGCGCGATCATGCTCGATGTAGGTGGAAACCACCATCTTCAGCGCATCGATGCCGTCGTCGTCGGTCGACCGAAGAAGGGCCTGCTCGGTGCCGGGTCCTCGATCCATCACTTCGGGTCCACCGGTTCCCCTCCTGTACAAGTGAACCGGAGGGCACACGGGAACCAACCGCGCTGCGGCCACTCCGCTCCACTTCGACCGCGCAAGGCCTAACTTGCCTTCGCGATCCTTCGCCGAAGCGGCCACGTCGCACCGGGTGAGCGCCACGATGATTTTCGCGTCGCTGAGGATGTGCGGGTCCTTGGCGTCGGCAATCTTCAGGAGGGTCACCTCGTCGTGGACCAAGTCGGGCGATTCGAACCGCTTGGCATAGAGTATTGCGTCGCACTCGGCCACTCTTCGCTCCGCCTGTTCGCGATGGCTCCGTAGCGGCGAATCGAACCCGGGGACATCGTGAAACACGATATCGCGCTCCCCCACCAGCGCATGAGTGAAGATCTGGATCCGCTTGCATGCGTGGTTCATGGCTCGATCCGTGGCGATCGCCCTAGTCAGTTCCTCCCTTACGTCGCGAATGTCGGTGAACCTCTTTCGATCGGGCTCGACGCCGAGGTACTTCTCAATCTCCGCTCGATGAATCTCGATCTCCGCCAGTTCTGCCTTCAGCTTGGTAGGTTGATCACCTGCCACCCCCTCGGAGAGGCGCCGGCGCTCATTCTGCGCCGCCTCAAACTCGGCCCGCGTCCAGAACTCCAGAATGTAGTACTGGTCCTCCGTGGCCGGAGCAGACCAGATCTCCGTTGGCGTGTAGGTGCATCGCTCGTCTTTGGACGGGAGCAAATCAACGCCCAGCCACGCGTTGAGGAGTGCGCTCTTGCCTGCCTTCTCAAGCCCCAACACGGCGATCTCGAACCGGTTGTGCTGAAGCCGCTGATACTGCCAAGAGAGTTGCTCCGCCGCCCTGGAAAGGGTCTCCCTTGGCGTGTGAGGCACTTCCGGGCCGCCCTTGTTCGTGAGGTCAACGGCCCGGTGACAGACGTCCCTTGCCCGCTCAAGTCGGGCCATCCACTCCTGCCGCGCTTCGGCCCAGCCCGCTGGGGGTGTTTTCATTGAAAGCTCCAGAGATCTATGTCGATTGGGAAACGGTTTGGCACGCGGTTTGAGACGAAGGCTACCGTTGCGCCGCGCTCGCACAGCGCCTCGATCGCTTCGCCGCGCTGATACTCAGACGCGCTGCGTGCAAGGCGCTGGTCAGGAACCCGTGCGCGAAGCGCGACATAAAGCCACCCGTGCTCGTCCGACGGCTCTGGAGCCCCGCTCAGCGTCGCGCGTAGCCGGACCAACTCCGCCTCGTCGCCCACGCGCCAATGGGACGCGCCGCTCCTGAGCGCCTTCGCGTCGAGCGCAGCGAGCGGGCGATCCACGGCAGCCCGCAGGCGCCTCGCGAGGCTCGCATCCCAAAACATCGCAAGGAACACCACCGGGACGGGTTCCGGCGCTATTCTTTCGCCTTCGGGTGCCCCATCGTCGAGGCGCGGTACGCGCCTCGACCGACTCAGGACGAACGCTGCGGAGAGAGCCACGGCCAAAAGCAGCAATAACGCGATGATCATGGGCGGAGTGCCAAGCTTCTTTGCTTTCTGGTACGCACCGGGCGCACCGCACAATTCTGCTGCGACTTTGGCAGCCTTGCCCGTGTGGGTGACGGGCGTCGCATTCCACCAGTCCTTGAGTTGCTGATGGAGCAACCCAGACTCCCGCGTGACCTCCGCCTGCTCCGCTGCGGAGGCTGCTTGGCCGAGCATCTTGTCGACCAACCGCCGGCGGTGCGAATCGTCGCCCGAGCCAAGGCATAGCTCGATGACTCCGTCAACCCACGCGGTGAGGTCATCTGGCTCACGCTCCTGCATGACGCCCAAGCACGGCGGCACCCTGCTCCAGCGCGGAGATCGCGGCCTCTACTCCTTGCCAGTACGCACGAGAATCCTGCGCCGTGGTCGCGAGTTCCGCCCGGCGCGCGGTGGCGGCTAACTCCACGCACGCCTCGGCATGTGCGATCATAGAGAGGTGCTGCGAGAGTGCTTCGGCAGAGGCCTTCTTTAGGGCCCCGATAAGCGCGTGCCATAGCCGCAGTTCGCTCTCCCCGATGCCCGCCATCCAGCGGTCGGCTAGCATCACTGCACTGGGGAGCTCCAGCACGCGGTACGCGACCTGTCCGTACTCGGGCGTGGTCACGTTTTCGGGGCAGCATCCGCCGGTCGATGAGGTCTTGCTTCCTGTCTGCTCCCGGCGGCGATCGTCCCGCACCGCCTCCTCGGGAAATGCGAAGAGATCGGCGGGCAGCTGGAGGTCAACGGCGCTCATCTCCTTGGGCACGAAGTCCGGCCCGTCCCCGGTACCAACGAAAGCCCTGACACGCTCCGAAATCGTGGCCGTTTGGACGCGAAGGGTGTCGAGCAGAACCTGCTCCAATTGCCGCTGACGTACCTGCAGCGACCACTCCGCGCGGTGCCGAAGACACTCGCGGGCGCGGCGGTTGAACACGAGAAATTCCAGGCCCTTCCGATCCAGTTTGTGCACCGCGGACAGGTCGTCGACGCGCGACTGGACCCGCATGCCTTGGCCTTTGGCATGCTCGGGGGCGTAGGCGAGATCCCCTCTGGTCAGCTGGTCGTACGCGTGAATGAAGTTCTCCACCTTCTCCGTCGAGGCAAATGAGCTGATCGCCGCGGTCAGCTCTCTGAGGCTTTGCCCGGCCTCCAGACCGGACCGGGCCGGGTCGACAAAGCCCACCCGAAGATCGCGTTTGACTTCACGCAACGCACCTGGGAGCTCCCGAAACTCGGGAAGCAGCGCGATGGCCTCGTCGTAAGCTTGTTTGTCGTCAAACCGGGTGAGCAGCTCTACAGCCTTACCCAGGCGAGCCTCGAAGGCGGCCCCTTCGCCGTTCACTGCCACGCGAACCGACGCAAATTCGTCGCTCAACCGCCTGTGCGCGGCCTTCAGCTCGTCCAACGACTGGGCTGATCTCACCGCGGCTGTGGATCTGGCAAACACGAGGAAATCGCTCACCAGCTTGAGGAGGGACTGGACGGCCGGGCGGATCAGCAGGACGGAAAGTCGGTCGGCGACTCTTTCGCGGAGTTGAGCCCACACCTCGCGTAGCCCGCTGCAGTCATAGAGTTCGAGGAGCAGGTAGCGATGTTCCTCGTCGGACAGTTGCCCCGACTCGAGCTTGGTCTCGATGTCGTTGCCCACGAACCATGCCTTAAACTCAGGTCGGCGCCTGAGTTGACCGCGCAGCCAGCCCTCCGTGGCACCCTGGAGGAGCCATCTCAAGCGCTCATCGCGGTGCTCCATCGGCGCCCTGCGCGTGGCAGTGGCGGCATCCGGCCCCCACGCACACTGCGCGAGGAAGACGCCACGCGCCGATGTCGGGAGCAGAATGGGAGGCCCGGGCAACCCCAACGTCCCCCCGACTTCGGCTGCGAACTCGGCGAGCCTGTCGGCAACGCTCTGCTGGCCGGCGTTCCACAGGTCGACTCGGTTCAGTGTGAAGAGCAGCGTGTCGGTCCGCCCGCCGAATGCCTGAACGGTTTCGCGAAGCTGCCCCAGCAGTTCCGCGCGCGTATCAGGATCGGTGCTGCCGAAGTCGAGAACGACGAGGCATACCGCTTGCTCCACGCGGCTCTGGATAACCGACAGGTTCGCCTTGTCGTTGACGGATTTCAGGCCTGGGAGGTCGATGAATTCGACGCCAACGAACGCCGGAAGGTCCAGAAGCTCCGCCCAATTCCCGGGGAGGACGCTGGTCTCCATGCGGATGTCAGGGGCGAGGAGGTCCGACTGGCGAAGACGATCTGAAAAATACGCCTTCATCGCGGCGTCCGCCCGCTGACGCGCCTGGTCATCGGTGAGGTCGTGCCACTCCCCGGTCTCCCATGATGCCCCCTCGGTGGCGCTAATTCGGAGCGTCACTCGCTCCATGCCATCCACATGCCGGATGGTGAGCGTGCCGGCCGAGGTCTCGCCGGGATTCGACGGTGCCAGTTCCCGGCCAAGCATGGCGTTGAGTACCGTCGACTTCCCGGCCGACGTCGTGCCGACCGTGGCGAGCACGAGCGTCGGGTGCTCCAGCCGATGCAACGCGCCATCGAGCGCGGAAGCCAACTTCGCGCCGTCCTCGGCGATCTCGGGAAGGTGCGTGCCCTCGCCTACCAACTCCGCAACGAGGGACCGCATGCGCCTCGCGGTTGTTATGCAGCTGGCGAGCTGGTCATGGGTGCTGGTCATCTCGCGACTCCGGGCGGGTCGCAGACCATAACGCCGGTCGCACCCGTAGTCACGTTCACCGCCAAACGCCGCCCGCCACCCCCAGATCCTGGCATCGCCCCCGACATTCCCGGCCGCTTCCGCCGAGAAGCACGGAAGCGCTTCCGTTGCTTCGTTGCTTCCTGCCCGCTTCCACCCTCGGAAGCGCTCACCGCTTCCCCCGAACCGCTGCCGCCAGCGCCGCCTGTAGCTGCTCCCCCAACGCCTTCGCAGGCGCGAGTTCCCCCTTCGCGATGGTCCCGTGAGCCACGCCGAGCAGCACGGCCGCCTGCCGCTGCGACAGGTCGCGCTCGGCACGAAACCGGGCGAGGTCCGCCCCGACAAGTCCTCCGCCCGCCGCCGTTACCCGCACGCTCCCGGGCACCGACGAGTGCGCGGCTACGCCCACGGTCTCCGCAGCGGGGCCCACACGCAGGTTCGCCGCTCGAAATTCATCGATTTCCCTCCTGACCGCCACCTGCAACGCCGGTCTGACCTTGTCCTTCGGCCGCGACTCTGCGCGAACAACCTCGACCACCGGGACCTCAAGCTTCCCCGCGAGCACCTTCTGCGTGACGTTGATCCGTCCGCGGAACATCGACAGGTCGAAGCCTGTGATACTCCACTCGGCAGGCCAGTCGGCATCGGGCTTCCAGAACGGTCGCTGGCGTTCCTCCGCCGTCGGCGGAAACCGGCCCACGGATGCGAGCGCGAGGCGGTCGGCCTCGTTGATCGCATGGTCCCCGTTGTTCGGCTCGTCGCGCCGGTCAATGCGCTGAGTCTGGCGCACCCTGTCGGACAGGGGCGCGGCCGACCGGGCGGTGCTCGCCGGGGGCCCGCCGCTACCCGCCGTTGAAGCCGACCCGGTGTGCGTCGTGGGCGACTTCTGCCTGGGCGGAGCCGCAACCGGGCGCCCACGCTCGACCGGAAACACACGCGGCGCCGCCCTCGTCGCGAGCGCCGCCCGTTGCCGCAACAACGCCGTCCGCGCCTCGATCTCCGCGGCCCTTGCGTTCGCGACACGCGCGGCCGTCGCCCGCTGCTCGTCTCGCCGAGCACGGTCCCGCTGATCGGCCTCGCGTTGCCGATTTTGCGTCTCACGCCCGTCCCGCTCACGCTTCGTCGCCGCGTCGCGCTCGCTCACCCTGCGCTCGGCCGCCTCGCGGTCTCGGCGGTCACGAGCCGCCAGCTCATCCCGGAGCCGTCGGACCTCCGCCCCGTCGGCGGTTTCCAGGACCCGCTGGACAGGCGTCGTGGTCTGCGCCTCTGGCACCCGCATTCTCGCCGCCTTCAGCTCCACCACCCGGTCCTCGGCCAGCTCGAGCAGATCCGCGCACCGGGCGCGCCCGAGGTCGCTGTCGCCCCGGATCGCGGCGCGCTGCGCCGCGCGGTACTCCGCCATCTTGTCGAGCACCTCCTGCGGGTCGTCGCACCCGGCGATCCACGCCCTCTGCCGCTCGAATTCGCGCTGGATGGCGGACATCAGCGGCTCCGTCCCGAGCGCAACTCGGTCAGGCGATCGTCGATCAGCTCGATGAGGTCCCGCGCCCGGACACCGGCGATCCCAGGCATCCTGCCATTGAGGATCGCGCGCTCCAGCTCGGCGGACTTCTCGCGCAGCTCCCCGGCGTCGTTGCTCGCCCGGATGGCGCGACGATCGACCCGGAACGCCTCTTCGACGCGCTCATGGAGCCCGTCGTCCTCTTCGGCGTCGGGCTCGTCGTCGTCCTCGCCCTCGTCCTCGGACTCGTCGTCCTCGGCGAACTCGTCGTCCGTCTCGTCGATCTCGGTGTCGTCGTCATCATGGTTCCAGAATCCCATCACACACTCTCCCGGAGCCGAAGCCCCATGTTGTTGCCCTTCGCCGAACAAGCCCGGACCGCCCGGACCGCCCGACAAGAGCAGGTAGACAAAGCACTCTTCGGCGGTCCACCCTCGGGGGAGCACGGACCGCATGGACCATCGCTGGTCCACGTGGTCTGCCCTGCCTTGAGCATGGACCGCGACATTCAGACCTCCCCACCCACGCTTTTCGCGCGGTCCGGGTGGTCCGCCCTTTCCCAGCACCAGACGCGGCGCGCGCCTTCGGACCGTGGACGCGTCTTCGTGCAGCCCAACCGGGCCAGCGCCTTTCCCACGCGCTGGCGGACCTTGGGCGTCCACCGATCTACGGAGAGTCCCAGCCCTTCGCGCATCGCATCCTCCACGGTGAACGGCGCTTCCTGCCGCTCGACCCAGGGTTCGATCACCGCCTCCCACGCCTCGGGCACCTCGAATTGGCGCTGCGCCTCGACCAGGAGCGCGGCGTGCTCGGCGTCGAGGTGCCAGGGTTCACCGGCCCGGTATCGGACGACGGCCTCGGCGAAGAGTTGATCGCGATCACGAACCAGGGCGTCGAGATCGGGATCGCCCACGAGCACGGTCCAGAAGCGCCGTGCGCCGGTGGGGTCCGTGAGCACGTATGCGGAGTCCGCCGTTATGCGGAGCTGCTGCGTTCGCGTGCGCTGGACACGCGATCTTCTGCGGGTGCAGCTCCGCATAAGACTACTTGCCCTTCAGCATGGCGAGCAGCTTGTCGGGGGGCGCGAAGGTCCCTGGCC
>CAIMSU010000307.1 GCA_903844155.1 uncultured Pseudomonadota bacterium
GGGCGGGGGAAAGGGGGTGGTTTGCTTCAGGCAGGCCCATTCAGGCCGCGAGCGCGTGTGTCGCGGCGACGTGCCTATACAACGACGTGTCTGTCAGGCTGCCACGGCGCTTGGGCGGGACTGGAACGAATAGGGCGGGGTCATACTCCTGCTCGACGCTGCTCACGCCCCGTAGCCGTGCCTACGGTCAGCCCCATGGAGGGTACGGCCGAAACCAACGCGCGAGCGGTCAGTAAGGAAACCGCCGCTCGATCTGCGATTGATCGAGCCCGGCGAACGCCGGAAAGCTCAACATCTCCGCACGTCCGGCCTCGTTTCCCAGGCGCGCCAGCGCGCGGACGACGAGCAGTCGGAGGATGGGGCTGCGGGTCGCATCAAGCGAGGCCGTCAGCTGGGAAACGTCGTCATCCAGCGACAGCCGCTCAACGCGCAGGCGGATGGCGGGATCCGGCCCGGGTACGTCGGGGGCTCGGTCGAGCCATGCGCGAGCGTGATCCAGGCGTCCGGCGTCGCGCTCGATCCGTGCGCCGTGGAGGGCGAGGTAGGCGCGCGTGCGCCATAGGTAGGCGGGGCGCCGGGCGCCGTGGGCCTCATCCCAGGCGGTGGACAGGGCCTCCCGGGCCTCATCCACCGCCTCGGCGCGGCGTAGCGCGTCCGCGAGGTCGCCCAGGCATCGAGGGCGCTCCCAGCGCGGTGCGCGGCCGAGGTTGTCGCGCCGCAGCGTGACCGCGGCATCGAAGCGCCCTTGGGCAACTCGCACAAGGGCGCGCGTGCCGTCGATGTGGAGCCGCGCGGCGGCGGAGTGGAACGGCACCTCGTCCAGGAGGTTGTCGGCGGCGGCAACGTCCATCTGGTCCAGTGCGGCGATGCTTCGACTCGCGAGTGCGCGGGCGAGCATCTCCTCCGACTCAGGGCGTTCCTCGGTCGCTGCGCGGGCGGCAAAGGCTCGGGCTGCTGAGTGATCGCCCCGATGGTTCGCGTCGATCAGCAAGGCCACCAGAAGTGGAAGGCGTTCCTCATCTCCGAGCTCGGGGCGGTCGAGAAGCGGGAGCGCCGCAGTCGCGGCCTCCGCCCAGCGGCCCTCCCGGTCGAAGCCATAGAATACCTGCACGCACGCATCGATGTCGCTCACGGCAGGGATTGCGGCTGCGGCTGCCGCCCCGGCGAGGTCGGTCACGACCACCAATGACGGCTCAGCAGGACCGCCTGCCGGCACCAGTAGGCGCCCCGCCGGCCAGGCGGCAGCGCGAAGCCGACCCTTCTCCACCAGAGCGCCCACCGGGAGGATGCCCCCCCGCTCATCGAGGTCCCCGGTGGCCGCGATGGCGGGGTCGAGGGGCACACCGGCGGCGGCCGACATCGCGGCGAGGGCCACCGCGAGCGCACACGATGAGCCCGCCCAATCCGGCGCCTCGAACCTGACGATGAAGGACCCGGTGACCCTGCGCCGCACGGCAGTGAGCGCGTTCCGCACCGCCACCACTGTCTCGTCCGGCAAGTGGCCGACGTCATCCACGTCGCCGAGATTGACGTGCACCTTCACGAAGCGCCCGGCAGAGCCGTGGACCACCGGGAACGAGCACTCCCCCACCTGGGCGGCAGGAGGCTCCGGGAGGTCCAGGCGCCGGGCGACCCTCGCGCGCGTTTGGGTCCACGCGCCGCGAGGGACTCGCGCCGAGACGGCGCCCAAGACCTCACGAGCGTAGTGTCGTTCCGCGAACGAGCCACGCTCCCAAGCGGCAGCCGCGCTGTCCCACGCCACGTCGGGGCGGCCCTCTGCGAGCGCTGCCGTGACTCCGGCCCGAAGCTCCGCGCGACGATCGCCGCGGCTCATGGGTCCAGGTCGAAGCGGATCACCTCGGTCCCTACGCGAACCGTCCACGCCCCGGCGTGCGCGCGGACCACCGAGGCGCCCTCTCGGACGGCGGGCGTCCGCAGTTCGCCGTCGAGTTCGAACGCGACATCGACGGCGACGGCGGTTGAGACGACGAGCACGCGGTGCCCGGCCTCCTCGGTGACGGCGAGCTCCCATCCGTCGCCCTGGCCCAGCACCAGCCAAGGCGGCGGTGCAGGCACGTCGGCGGCGGCGGCGAGGCGCGTTGGGAGCTCCGTGGCCAGAGACATCCGGAGGGGCAGGCCGAGCGCGGTGCGTACGCGTCGTGTGAGGAAGGCATCCTCGGCCTCCTCCGGGCTGGCAACGCCCGACGCGGCCTCAACGGCCGCCCACATGACCCGGGACGGATCCCCGGGCAGTGGTGTGTCCAAGACGGCGCTTGCCAGGTTCGAGACCGGTGCCCACGGGGCCGGCCATGCGTGAACTGCACGGACCACCATGTCTACGGTATGAGCGAGCCGACGGGCGCCGCACCAGGTATCCCCCGCGCAAAGCTCGTCGATCGCGAGCAGAAGGTCGCTGACCTCCTCGGACGCGCTGTCGAGGTCAACGGTCATTGCGCGCTCGATGAAGGCGTCAAGCGCCGCGTCGTCGAGCTGCGCAGCGAAGGCCAACGCGCCTCCGTCAGCGCGCCAGCGCAACGCCTCGGCGGGGACCGCGCCCGCCCGTGCCAGAAGGCCGGCGAGCGTGCCAATCTCGACGGCGTCGCCGTCCACGAGCGCCGCGGCGAGCTGTGACTCCAGCATGGACCGGTCCATCAGCTCTCCTTTCCGCGCGTGAGCGCGACTCGCCTGGACTGCCGCCGCACCGCGGCGCGGTCGATCAGGCCGCTGCGCACGGCGAAGCGCTCGACGGCCATGCGATCGGGTACATCCGGATCGGTACCCCGAAATTCAGGCCGGAAGCAGGTGACCAGCCGTGCACCTCCGGCCACGACAACAACGACACCCCCAGGGCCGACGTACACCACGCGGTCCCGGGTGTCGCCGGGGAAGACGGTGCCGCGCTCCCGCGCCCCGTCGACCCCGCGCTCGGCGGCGCTGATCCAGCGGACGTGGGCATCGTCGGCGACGACGCTCGCGGCTCCCTCGCGGATTGCGAGCCAACCCTCCGTCGCCAGGACGCCGGCCACGCGGAGGGTGGTCCAGCCTGCTTGCCACACCTGCAGCCCACCGTCATCGAGGTCCCACCAGCGTTCCCGCAGGTTGAACCAGTGGCGGATCACCTTTTCCCAGCGATAGACCCGGTCGGGGTAGGGGGTGAGCGTCATGCGGACACCCGCCGCGCCAGGTCGTCCCGGGCACGCTCCACCAGTTTTCGCCAGGACTCCGCCGCCGCTCGGCCGGACGCCTCCGGGTAGAGCACCGCTTGACGGGCTTCCGAATCCCAAAGCGCGCGCGCGACTCTCGCTGCGACCGCATCCGTCGGTTCTCGGCGTGCTTCCGCCAATTCGTCCACCCACGCGGTTGGGTCCATCCCCAGGGCAAGCGCGAGTGCCACCCGGCGGCCCACCTCCAAGCTGGGCAGGTGCCTCAGGACGCACTGCCGGGAAATGTCGGGGGGCATCAATACCTCGACCGGTTCCAGCGCCACGGCCTCGACGGTGCGCCGCTGAGTCCTTTGCCGCCGCGCTCGATCGAGGAGGTGGTTGCGGAGGACGCGCTGGCGCCACGCCCGAGGCGAAGTGACTCCTTCGGGCGCAATCGCCCGTGGCGCCCGCCCGGTGAGCAGCGCGACGACGGCGTCTTGGAGCGCCTCCTCGACCTCGTCCTCGGCTCGCCCGGACCAGAAGCGCCGCACCGGCCCCGCCCACTCCGCGAGCACCGCGATCGCAGCGCGCTCCCCGGCCGAGCGATCTCCATCGCGCGTCCATCTCACCAGCGCTTCCTGAATCGCATCCTGCATCCTCTCTCCGGGCCGCGCAGCATATCCAGCATGCGTAGGCGGTGTGCCGCGTCGCTACCCGGCGGATGCGTCCACCCGCCGTCGGCAGCTCCCCGGTCACGCCGGCACCGAGGTGCAGCGTGCACATCCGGGCCGCGGGTTGGCGCACCGCCCGCAGGCGGGACAGATCATGCGCTGGGTACCGATCTCCTCGACGCACCAGTCAGCGAGCAGATCGGGGCCCGCGATCCGATCCTGGAGGACGATGCGATCCCTCGGACCCTCGGCGAAGTAGACCAGTTCTTCAAGCGCCCGCTCATTCGGCAGGTGCGGCACGAGTTTGGGAACCCGCTGCCCGCACGAGCACGGTCGCGATCCCCATTCGGCCCCGCAGTCCGCATCGGTGCACATGCCGTCCCCCGGCCGTGTACCGGCGCGGGCAACGGCTCCGCACGCCGGGCACGAATCAAGCGGCTCTCCTTTCGAGAGCGCCACCCCCACGGTCAAGGCGCGGATGAGCCTTCCAAGTCGGTCCCCGGATGCCGCGGACCACGGGGCAATCGCAACCGCAGGGGGGACCCGGCGCGAGCCATCGTGGGTGAGCCCGCATGAGCCGCGTGCCAGGAGGGATGAGTAGTTGCTGTCTGGGTCGGACTCCGTTGGGAGCTGAGGGTGTAGCCAGACCACTGCCCCGTCCCCAGGTACATTCCCGTCGATGAAAGCTCGGTCTCCCTTCATGAAGGTTGGTGCAAACCGGATCCGAACGGGCGGCGATGGCGGGACGTGGTTCGCGACCGCCTGCCCGGCGATCCTCAGTCCGGGCTTCTGCAAGACTTGCTGGGGACGGCGACGGTCGATCTCCAACTGGAGCACCGGGGATTCGCGCGGGCCGGCAAGCTTTCGCCGCACCGTGGCCCGCCACGTCCCCGTGGGTGCTGGTCGTTCAAGCACCGCATCGCCCCCGTTCGGTTGCACGGACAGCACCAGCGTTGTGTCCGATAGCGCCACAAATCCGGCGTCGAGCAGGACCCGCAGCAAAAGGAGGTAGGCATAGTCCGACCAGACACCGTCAGGGTCGTCGCGAACCGCGTCGAGCGGCCGCCGGTGAGCGCGCTCCTCGATCTCCAGGGCCTCCCAAAGCTCCCAAACGGCATGAAACTTGGTGTCGAAGGTGAGGATGTTGGTCTCTCGCAGCGGTGCCATCACGGGCGGGCGATCACGGAGGGTCAAAGCCATCGGGCTCGTGAGGCAGGCTGTCAGCGAACGAGCTTGGGTACGGAGCGCCGTCCGGCTGGCCTCGCCCGCGACCCGGTGGGTCGCGAGGTCGCCGTCCTTCTCCAGCCACTTCAGGAGGCGGCCAGCTCGACGGTACTGGCCGCATGCCTTGGCGGCGTCGAGGTCGGACTGAAGCTCGACGAGGCTTGAGAGTGCCAGGTCCACGCGGGCCAGCCGGCGAGTCGCACGGCCCCGGAGGCGCTTGAGGAGCGTCACGAGCACCCGATTCTCGTAGAGGTCGAGCTCCTCCTCGTTCAGCGAGGCCAGGATTCGCTCGGGGTACACGCGTAGCCCGTCGTGTCCAGCGTGCTCGGTGTGGCGCTGGAGGTGGGCGATGGCATCCCGGGCGGGCCGACGCACGCGCCCCACGGGAAGGATCGCCGTCTCCTCCCGAAGTGACGAGCGCGGCCGGGTACACAGGTCGGAGAGAATCCCGAGCCGCCGCTCAAGCAGAGTGTCGAGGGGTGTGATGCGCAGGGCATCGCCGAGGCCGGCGGTCGCGAGCAGGGGGAGCGACTTGACCGAGCCCAGCGTGAGGCTCCGCTCATGGCATCGCTCCGCGATCGCGTCGCCGAACGCCCTGAGCGCCTCCCGACGGGCCTCGGTCCGCTGCCGAGGGGGTAGGTCCGGCCTGTCGTCCGGGCGCAGCCGTTCGGGCAGCTCTATGCGGACCCGGTGAGGACCCGCGTCGTCCGACCACTCCAACTCGCCTCGCAGCCAGGGAACCCGCCCGCCTCCCCCCTCTATCGACCGCCGCTCCAGCCGGACCGCCCGCGCCGGATCGGTTCCGGGGTCGAGCCAGAGGGGCTCATCCCACGGGTGCTCACTTGAAGCCACCTCGCCGGTGATCGCCCGCGTTCCCTTCCGAAGCGTCGCCATCAGGACAGGCGCCCGTACAACTTGTCGAGTGCGAGCAGCGAGCGCTCGGCCTTGCCGCCCCACGGCCACTCGCGTTCCACGAGGCTTCGCAGATCGGCTGTGGCTTGGCGGAGTCCAGGGTCCCGGGTTCGCTCGACCTTTCGGAGGATTCGGGTGCGCAGGAGGTGGTCCGCGCCGTCTGCGACAGCCCCGCCGAGCTTTTCGTAAACGGGCAGAAAGAGCTCGGCGTGGTTGGCGAAGCGATTGCCAAAACCAACCTCGAAGTGCTCTTGGAGGGCGGTGTCGAGCTTCCCGACCCATTTCGCGAGAGCATGACGGCGATCCTTCGGCCAGACGTCCTGCGCTGCTTTGAATTGGCCCGTGAGATCGCCCCAGGCCAACGGCGGGAGCACAGCGCCGGTGGGCTTCCCCGGCAGCGCGCGGCTGTCCATCTGGAGCACGCCGGCCCGGTCATAGGTCTTGTCCGCGATCTCGAACGTCGACTCGTCCTCGTTTGCGGTAGCGACGATCCAGACATTGGGCGGGAGGCAGAGGAACCGGCCCTCTGGGAGGAATTTGGGCACCATGCCGCCGTCCCGCGTCTCCGAAACGCGGATGAGGTGGGGCGGGCGACCGTCGCCGACGAGCGCCTGCCAGCTCTCGCTGCCGAGCTTGTCCGTCCCGGCCTTCGTGGGGTCGAGTTCCAGCTCTGAGAGCAGATCGGCAAAGTAGTATTCGAGGCGGGAGAGGTTGCACTCATCGAGGATCACGAAGAACGGCCGATCCCGGTAATCAAGGGAGTTCGCCTTGTAGATCGCCTCGGTGAACGGCTGTGCCCGGAAGCGATTGTCGAAGGTGTTGAAATACCCGAGCAGGTCCGCACGATCGCGCCAGCCTGACTGCACCGGAACGACCGCCCGGCCGCCTCCTACCGCATCCGCGAAATGGACCGGGAGGCTCGTCTTCCCCGTGCCGGAGCGCCCCTTCAACACGATCAAGCGGTGGGCGGCAAGCGACGCGATCCAGGCGCGCAGGGTGGGGGCGTCGTACGTTCTCCCGCCCTCCGCCAGCGTGACGCGAACGCGGTCCACCAGGTCAGCCAGCGGAGGCGGGGCAACCGGCGCTCCGAACTCGCTGACGGCAGGCTTCTCGTCGAGGTCGGCAAGCACAGGGTATTTCTCCTGGGCGTTCTTCTTGAGCAGGCGGGTGCGATCGTCGAGAAGGCGCCGTGCCTCTGCAAGTTGTGCCTCGGCGAAGTCGCGATCGATGCGGAGCCGCTCCACTTCGTCTTTGCCGCGCCGGGCCTCGTCGGCGGTTGCCGACAGCGCCAGCCGCTCGGCCTCAGTCACTGCGAGGAGGTTGGTCACGCGGTCGACCTCGAACACCTGGCGTTCCAGCTCGGCCTGGGCCTTCCGAACCTCACGGTCCGCGTCTTGCTGCACGCGGGACACGCGACCATCAGCTTGCTCCTGCGCCTGCTGCATGTCGCGGGCCTGCTGTTTGGCAGCGAGGGCTTCGCTGCGGGCACCCTGAAGCGCAGCGAGCTCCCGCCGGAGCGCGTCCGCCTCCTCGGCCGGCAGCATCTCCGCTACCCTCGCACGGAGGGCGCCATTCTCCCGCCGAATCCGGTCCAACTCTTCTTGCCGAGCCTCGATGTCTGGGCCACCGGCCGCACTCAGCGCATCGCGCAGCCGGTCTCGCTCTTCCGCAAGTTCTTTGTTCCGGCGCCGGGACTCGGCCAGCGCCTCGCGCGATTCGTCGAGGGCCTGATCAAGTCGTTCCCGCGCCGCAGCTCCCAGACGGGACTCGGCTTCGACGAGGGTCTCGCGGCGCAGGCGCTGGTCCTGCGCCTCACGCTCTACGTCGAGCGCGCGCTGCTCTGAGCGGTCAGCGCGCGCGTCCAGGGCTCGATCACGCAGCGAGAGCGTCGTGTCGCGGTCCTCCTGAAGGCGGTGACGTTCCTCCTGTTCGGCGTGACGGGCGCGCAGTTCGCCCTCCCTTGCCGCCACCCGCCCGAGCCGTTCCTCAGCCTGTGCGAGCGCGTCTGCCTCGATGCGGTCGGCTTCGACGCGCGCGGCTCGCGCCGCCTGGACCTCCGCGGTCTCAATCTGCTGTCGAGCCTTTTCTTCGGCGGCGATGCGCTCGCGTTCGGCGGCCCCGCGCGCCTGCTCCACTTCGATGCACACGTCCGCACGCAGCTTCGCAGCTTCCCGTTCGGCCTTCTGGCGAGTCTCGCCCGCGTCCACCCGGGCCTTTTCCAACAGGTTTGCCGCGTCTTTCCGCGCAGTATCCCGGGCCAGCCCCGCGTCCTCGTCCGCCCCGCGACGGAGGTCCAGAGCGGCTGCCTGTGCCTCCTGACGCAGGCGGCTGGCCTCATCGACACCTGCCTGACGGGCCTGTGCGGCGAGGAGGTCTGCCTCCCGCAGCGTCTCCTCCGCCGCACGGGTCGCCTCGGCGCGAGCGCTGCTTCCATCCGCCCGAACCCTGACGGCGTCCTCTTCCGCTTCGGCGCGGACTCGCTCGGCGGCTTCGCGAAGCTTGGCGGCTACAGAGTCCGCTTCCGCCCGGATCCTCTCGGCATCTTGTCGGGCGGTCGCCTCCAGCGCCTCGGCACGCTTTCGGACATCCGCCGCCTCTCGATCGGCATCAGCGAGACGCTTTGCCTTCTCGGCGTCGAGCCACGGGGCGGCATCCGTCAAGAGTCTGGAGCGCTCGCCCTCCAACCGACTCCGCGCCTCTTCCATCAGCAGCTTCTGTCTTGCGAGATCGGCCAGTTCGACCTCCTTGCCGTGCTGTTGGCGCCCGAGGTCGGCTTTGGTCGTGGCCCACTGATCGGCCGCCGGGCGGAGCCGCGCGATCTCGGCATCCAGCTTCCCGTTTCGCTCCCGCAGCTGCGCGACCTCGGATCGGGCCGGCTCCGGCCACTCGGACTCAGCGACGGGCGGTTCGGGCGCCAGCTTCCCGCCGGGCTTGCCACCAGGCGGCGGGGGCTTCGACGGCGCCGATGCGGGTTCGGGGGCAGGACCGTGGGCGGGGGCTCGGCCGGTGGGGTCGGCCGGTGGTGCCGCCGCGGGCGAGGGTTTGCCTCCACTGGGTACGGCGTTGGTCCCCTGCGTGCCAAGTGAGGGGTCCAGCGCCTTCTGGCTCTTCAGCTTGTCTTTCCAAGAGGGCATTCAGAAGTTCCGGTTCAGGAGGACAAAGACGCAGGAAACATGGCATCCAGGACAGCCCGGGCCGAAGATCGCACGTCCAGGAGCATTCGTTCGAGGGCGGCAGCGTCGTATCGATGAGCGTGTGCGCCGACGGTGTTGCGATGATCAAGGATCTTCGCCATCGTTCGCCAAACCGCTGGGTCGCGCGTCAGCGCAGTTCGCCATTCCCCGCTGCGGGCGGCCGTCTCTCCACCGTGGCCCGGGGTTTCGGCGAGCATCGCGGCGGAGAGTGAGGGCAGTAGCAGAAGACGACCTCCGTAGATCTTGTCGCCACGCCGCACCCATACCGGAGTCGCGCGAGGTCGCCAGCAGTTGAGTTGCGACGCCTCGTCCCGCTCCGTCTTCAGCAGCGCGCGAAGCACCTGAACCACAACGCCGGGGTCGCCCGCAGCGCCCGGCGCGGCCAGCGGATTCCCATCGTCGTCGAGGAGGAGTCCGCCGACGAGATCCAACGCGACATTGGCGGCTGATTCGGGGCGCTCGGGTAGGGTCGACGCCCAGCGAGCGAGCCATTGCTGATCCGGTCCGGCGCCTGGTGGTGGGCAAAAGTGCAGCAGCACCTCCTCCACGAAGACGCCCCACGCTCCGATCGCCTTGTCCGGCCGATCACGGCCTCGCTCCGCTCGGAAGCTGAGGTCCTCCGCGTAGACGAGTTCACGCTCCACATGTGTCGGAAGGGTCCGTCCCGTGGTGAGCGCAGCTGCCCTCTCGGCGCGAATCGTCGCGACAGCCTCATCACGCTGCTCTTCGTGCCACTCTTCAAGTCGCTGCTGGCCGGCCGCTTGCAGGGCGTCGATCTCCGCCTGCAACTTGGGGTAACGCCGCGCATTCGCGAGCAACCGCTGGAGGTAGCGCGCGCCGTCGCCCTTCCGCCCGAATGGGCAGCCCGCTCGAAGTTCGACACCATCCGCGCCGAGTTCGGCCCAGAGGTCCACCGAGATGTCCTCCCAAAGGCCCCTGGAAAGCAGCTCGACGCGACCTGCGGCGCGCGCCGCTTCCGCTTCCTCCATGTTCCGCGGCTCATCGTCGTCCCGTTCAGCGATCGGGAGGCCTCGGTCGAGGCGGGACATCGCCCGGAGGGCGTCCGGGAAGCGGCCGCGCGCGGCGATTTCAGGCTCCTCCGGCCTCTTCATCCCGTCCGGCCAGAGCGCGACCGCCTTGTCCCATCCTGACCCGAACGGCAGATCTCCCTCGAAGAAGGCCGGCAGCACGGTGCCTGTCAGGTCATCGCGAAGCATCCAGCCGATACGGAGCTGCTCCTCCGGCTGCTCCAGACGTCGCATCTGGCCGACATCGGTGATCCGCCACTGCGGGTCCAACGCGCCGCTACCCTGGAGGTTTTCCCGGAGCGCGCGCACGAAGTCTGGCTCCAGCCCGGTGGCGTGCCCGATCCAGACCGGATCGCGACGGTCAAGGGCCGCGAGATCAAGGACCAGTCTTGCAAATGGGTCGAGATCCTCGGGGGCCGAGACCCGCAGGCGCACGCGCCAGGCCGTCACCGGCCAGCGCAGGGTGACGGATGCTGCCGCGCCATGCGGGGCTTCGATTCGCCTACATCGAATCATGGAACCCCCGCTCGCGGCAAAGGGTGAGGAAGTCGGCGAGCGGCTGCACCTGTCGAACCGTTCGAGCGTCCCCGACTGCCACGAGCAGGCGCTTCGCGCGGCTCATCGCCACGTTGAGGCGATTGGGGAGCGCGAGGAAGCCCACGCCGGCGCCGGACCGGACGCAAGACAGGAACACCGCGTCGAACTCGCGACCTTGAAAGGCGTCAACCGTTCCAACGCGCACTCGTTCACCCCAGCCCCGGGCCTTTGCGTGCTCTTCGAGCAGCCCGGCCTGCTGGCGGTAGAACGTGATGACCCCGATCGTCCAGGTGGGCGCGTCGGCCAGGAGCAAATCCACGCGATCAGCCAACACCTCAGCTTCATGCGGGCGCTCGTACTTGCCTTGCTCGCGCTTGCCTTTCACGTCGAGAAACGCCACCGCCTTTCCGTCGAAGAGCGCGGTTGGATTCGTCAGATCCTCCGCCTTGGTTGCCGAGCGAACCGCTCCCCCGTAGAATGTCGCGCTCACGAAGTCACCGATGATCGGGTGCATACGGAACTGCTCGTCGAGGAGCCGGGTGCGCGGGATGCCTCCGGGCGGACACTCCCGGTACAACTCCCAAAGTCTCGCGAAGAGGCTCTGTCGGAGCACCGCCGAGGCATCCGTCGCGTGGCCAGCGTTCACCGCCGCTTCGAGGCGAGGCTCCAGCATGTGAGGAAGCTGGTTCTGGTCCCCGACGAGCACGATGCGACGTCCGAGGATCAAGGCGATCAGGAGGTCAAGCGGGTTCGCTCGGGCGGCTTCGTCAACGATCACCGTGTCAAAGTCGGCGTGTAGTTCGCTCATGTCCCGACCAACGGCTTGCTGAACGGTGGCGCCGACGGCGCTCGCGTACCGCTCCAGCACCCGAGGCAGCACCAGCGGGTCTTCAAGGAGGCGATTGAGGAAGCCATGGAGCGCATCGGAGATCCCTGGCCCGGCCGCAGCAGCCTGCTGGTCGACCCACGCGAGGACGGCGTTGAGGACCGTGTCAACTTCGGCAGGGACTGCCAGTGCAACCTCAGGTGGCGGAGGGGGTGCGAGTCGCGCGTCGAGCAGCGCCTGCGCCGCCGCTACATCCTCAAGGACCCCCGGCGGCGCGGCCCGATTGTCCCGACACGCCGCGGCACGCTCAAGGGTCGGGAACACAGAGATGTCGAGGCCGCCCGTACGTTTGAGTTCATCCTCCGCGACTCGGAGTGCCCTGAGGAGCCGACGGGCGCCGGCCGGCCCGTCATCGAACCAACGCTCCGGACTGGTGGCCGTTCTGGAGACCAGGATGGCCAGCTCGCGTCGTGTTGGCTCTGGCAGCCGTTGATCGATCACGGGCGCGTCCAGCGTCGTATCGGCCGCGTCGAGTCGCGCAGCAAGCGGGGCTGGCAAGTCCCGTCCGATCTCCTCGCGCACTTGCGCAAGGAGCGCCCGGGCACCAACCTTGCCGCCTCGGGCCCGCCGCCAGCTCCCGACCGCTCGCCAGAGACGGCGTTTGCGCTCGGTCCAAGGCGTGTCCGCCGCGTGGTCGAGCGCGGCACTGGCGGCCGCCGCCTGTAGGCGTTCGAGCCATTCCGTGAGCGGACGGATCCCTACGGACGGGTCCTCCCCCCGGCGCCCGCCGATGCGGACGCCAGGCACTCCGCCCGTCTCCACGCCCTCCAGCACCCTCAAGACTGCCTCGTGTTGGTAGCTGGTGAGCAGGACCGGGGTCCGACCCTCCTCGTGAAGACGGGCGGTAATCATCCGAATTACCGTGGTTTTCCCGGTGCCCGGCGGGCCTTGAATGAGCGCGATGTCCGGGGTGTTGATCGCGATGCGAACTGCGTCACGCTGCGCGACGGTAAGGGGGTACGCGAGGAGCCGCTCCGTTGCCGGCGAGAGCGGCGGCCGATCCGCTCCGGTTCGCGTCGTCCTGCCCTGCCCTTCAAGGATCGCGAGGAGATCCGGCAGCTGACTTTGGCCCGATTTTAGGCGTTCGAGCGCGTCCTCCCGGCGCCGCAGCCGCTTCTGGTCGCCCTCCATCGCGACCACGAGTTCGCCTTCGTCGGGCGGGAGCGCCGCCCCCTGCCCAAGCTCGGCAACCAACGAGGTGCCCTCGATCGCGCGGAGCCGACCCACTGGCTGCTCTTTCCCGTCCACCATCACCGCAAGGTCAAGCGCGGCCTCCTCCACCGCCCACGCTTCCGAAGGAGCCTGGCGTAGGCGAAACCGAACGTGCTCGCCATTTCGTTCCATCGCGGTCGAGCGGTAGGGAAGTGGGGCCAGCCGCTGTCGCGTTTCCTCCAGAACCTCGCGCTCGGCGCGCTGGTACTCGGCCCAGAGTCCCCACCAGTCGGACCCAGCCTTTGCCGCGGCTTCTACCTGCGCGATGGCCTCGCTCGCGACGGCCGAACGCCCGGTCACGAGGTCGAAGGGCGCTTCAAGCATCGTCAAAGCGGGTGCGTTCTTCCTGACGCGCTTCAGCGTCGCCCCGGTGAGGCCCTGTCCCGTGCGCGCGACTGAAAGAATCCGTTCGCGGCCCCATATTTCGAACGGCCGAATCCCGTCCGGTGGCTTGCCCCCTGCATGCACAAATACGCGCCCATCCACCAGGAACTCCTCCTGGAACCACTCGTTCAGCCGGTTGCGAAATGAGGCAGGAACCTTCTCCTCCACCTCGGGGGGGAGTTGGATCGCCAACCGGCTCGTCAGCACCGCACGGCCAGCGAAGATGCGCCCTACGACCCGGACCCTGTCACCACCGGCAGGCTCCGTCTGTACGAGCGCCACGCAGCCGGGGTCTGACAGGTCCCGCAAGGCGCTCCGCCCGGAACCGAGTGGGACGACGGGATGAAGATGACCGTCAGCGCCGACGAGCCAGTAGCGATCGGTGGTGGTGTCGAGCGACACCTGGAGCCAACCATCGAGGCGGTGCGCCGTCGGCGCTTCCAAACGCACGTCGGCCTGGACCTCGCGCCCCCAGCGCAGCTCATGCCACCTCATCGCTTTCTCCCAATATATTGAACTTCCACCTCGACCCCCTGCGCACCGAGCTGAAAGGTGTCGCCAACGAGAAGGGGGGCTCGGGCTCCGGGCTCGACCCTCAACTCCCTTCCCCCAGTTCGGAGGACGAACGCGTGCTCGGCTCGGCTCTCAAGCATCAGGTCGGTGCCGATGAAGCCGACCTCAGCGAGGGCGCCCTCGCCGAGTGTGTCGCGTCGAAACAGCAGATGTCGCGGATACAATCGACGTCTCTGCTCGACCACCACCGGCCGTCGTCCGTCGGTCTGGCGCAGGACGAGCACCGTCGGCGGGGACACGGCGATGCCGCACCACGCGCAGGCGGTGGCGACCAGCCAGTTCGTATTCAGGCAGGATGGGCAGCCGACGACAGCATCGACAGCGCGCCCGAGGACGTCGGCCCAGGTGCCCTCGGAGGGCCGTCGGGTGCGGTCGTGAAGCCCGTCTCCGAAGGCGCGATGGAACGTCTCCGAGACCCCCCTGGACAGCACGAGACCCCTCGGGAGCCCCGACGTGGCGCGGTTTCGCGGGTCGGCGGGGTCGTCGATCCATGGGAGCACCGTGCCATCGGCCCACCTTCCTCGCAGGGCGGCGTCCTCGGCGTCCGTCGTGTCCCCCCGGACGGCATCACCCAGAAGGGGGTGCGTGAGTACGATGAGGTGGTACAGCAGCACCGCCAGCGAGTGGCTGTCGGTGAAAATGTCCGGGGTGTTCGCCTTCGTCAGGATCTCAGGCGCGATGAACCACGGGGTCCCCTCCACGTTGGGGCCCGGCGCTTCCGGGAGTGTGAGGTTGTCGCAGTCGATGAGGCGAACGCGGGGCAAGGGGTCGCCCGAGACCAACACGTTCTCGAATGAAAGGTCGCAGTACGCAAGGCCCCGAGCGTGGAGATCCCGGAAGGCCGCGCATAGTTCCAGGCCGAGGAGCAGTCGCCGCCGGAGCCCGCCAGCCTCCGCGTACCAGCTGCGCACGGCAGCCCCGGCGGGCTTCGTCGAGAGCGCTCCTATCGAGCGGTTCCCGACGACCTGATCCATGATGTACCCGAGCCTGGGCTGGCGAAGGACCTTCCGAGGCAGCACGAGTTGTTCGGTGGCTCGCAGCTGACGCAGGCGCTCAAGCCTCATCCGCATCCGCCCTGCGCGCGCGTCGTCGAGCCCGAGGTAGATCTTGGCGCAAAGCGGCGCCGAGCCGGACGGAACCTTGAGGCTGAAGACGATCCCCTGCGCCCCGCGCCCGAGCTGCTCTCCGAGTACGAACCGGGCACCGTCGGTTGTCTCGATGGCGTCACCTGGGCCGGGGAGGCGCTCGATCAGGGCGAGGCGTGTCATCGCTGGATCCATAGGAGCGCCACCGCGCGGTCGTCGTGGGAGTTTGGGGTTGGCCAGCGGGTAAGCCAGCCATGAAGTCGCTCTTCAAGGGCCTCCGGAGCGCGACGGGCCTCGGCGAGCAGCGTGCGAACTAGTTCCAGGTGTCGCGCGGGGACGAGGTCATCTGCCACCCCATCGCTTGCGAGCAGCACCCCGTCTACCGTGTCCAGCGGCAACTCCCGGCAACGAGGTGCGTGGCGGGGCAGGGCGTTTGTCTCATTCCCGAAGTCCTTATCCACTTCCATTGTCCACAATGCGCCGCTGGTGCGGAGCACCGCGACAAGGCCATCGCCAACCTGACCGACAATGAGGCGGTTCCGCACCACGAACGCGAACAAGCACGTCGTCGCGACCTCGCGTGCCCCGCCAGTGGCCTCGTTGTACAGGGCGTGGAGCCGCTCGCCGAGCGCCTCCGCCGGGACTCCCGCCCAGGCGTCGTCGCGCAGTTGCCCGAGGACGAGCGGGACCACGGTGTAGCTCCCAAGCGAGCCAAGACTGGCGCTTCCCAACCCGTCGGCAACGACGATGGCGTCTCCAGCGGGGTGGGAATCAGCCTGATCGGCGCACACAGTGTCCGCCCGGCCGGGAACGGCGAGCGCAAGGGCGGGCATCAGTAGACCAGATCGCCCGGATCGAACCCCGCAACCGGCGGGACGGGGGCTGCATCGGGATTCCTCGACTTCGTCCTCACCTGCACCGAG
Organism: uncultured Pseudomonadota bacterium; assembly: GCA_903844155.1. Classification (GTDB taxonomy): domain Bacteria; phylum Myxococcota_A; class UBA796; order UBA796; family SXON01; genus CAIUMM01. The sequence continues at coordinate 15,773 of CAIMSU010000307.1, forward strand.
AACGTCACCCACCGGAAGAAGTCACGGATCTTGGCGGTTTCCTGTGCGCGGAACACCGGAAGCTCCGGGTTGGCGACGAACCGCTTGAGCATGTCGACGTCGGCATCGTCCCCGATCGCGAGCGCCAACCGCGTGGCCTTCCGCCCGCGGTCCGAGCCGAGAAGCCGCTCGATGGCCTTCTCGGCTCCGTCGGTAGGCTGGCCGTCGCTCACCAGGACGAGGGTCGGGGTGTAGGCGCGGGAGGGGATGCGCTCTCGATCCTCGAGCATGGCCCGAACCGCGTCGATGGCCGCCCCCATGGCGGTCTGCCCGTCCGCCCGAAATTCCTCGGGGACGAAGGCAGCCGCGGCGACCGGATCGCGCGCGTCCACCCCGGACGAGAATACGACGAGGCCGATGTGGATCTCGCCCTGGGGGGTCGCGCTTCCGGCGAGATCCTGGGCGAGCTCCTTCAACGAGGCGTTCAGCGAGGCGATCTTCGACCCCTGCATGCTCCCGCTCACGTCGAGCAGCAGGATCACCGGCAGTGGCCGGGGGGTGGCGGTGACGAAGCGGTCGAGGTCCATGGGGAAGGCTCCTGGTGCAGACTGAGACGCGAGCCGAGGTGGATGCGGACAGGGGCGGCGAACAATTTCTCGCGCCCCAGCCGGCGACGATCTACTCCAGCCCCGGACCCCGCGCCCGCATCTCCTCGACCTCCCACGGGCCCCCCCGCGCTCGTGCCAAAGCCGCTTCCGCGCGCAAGACTGCGTCCGACATGCGCCGTCCAATCACGGTGTACTCCTGGCGCTCCTCACCCCTCGTGGCGATGACGGTGTACGCGATGAACCTCCCCTCGGGCTCATCGACAGGCTCGCGCTCGGGAGTGGTCTGAGCGGTTGGAGTGGGGGCAGGGGCGCTCGCGGCGACTTCCGACTCGGGCCTGGGCGCGGCGGTTTGCACGACGGGCGGGTCCACGGGCGGGCTGCTGGCGACCGCCCCGTCCATCGTCGCGACCCCGACGTGCTGGGTCGGTTCGGCCACCGCGACGGCCTCCGGCGTCACCTCTGCGTGCATCGACGCAGGCGTAGCGGCGGGGACTGCGATCTCGGCCTGGGGCGCTCTGACGCTCTTGGGTGGCACCTGGCCGGCAGGGGGCGGGACGACCGGGTGACTGAGTGCTGGTGGTGCGGCGGCGAACCCATGTCGGATTCTGTATCTCCGGACTGCGGAATCGCTCGTCCCAGCGCGCGCAGCAACCTCGCGATCCGAGAGAACCCCCAGAATGCCATGATGGGCGTGCAGCTTCGAGGGGCGGGGAGGCACGGGTGCTGCTGTGGCCGGGCTTGGGGCGGGCGTCGCCTTCGACGGGCGCGACGGGCGCGGTGAGGAGGTGGCAGCCACCTTGGGCCGAGGTGCCGTAACCGTCGTCGATGGGACCTTCGTGACCGGAGCAACGGCACGCGTGCGTGTTTGCGGTGCGGCAGGGATTTCGTGGGTGATCCGGTACTTTCTAACTGCATCATCGCTCATCCCGACTCGCGCCGCAACCTCGCGATCGGTGAGCACCCCAATAATTGCACGGTGCGCCTCCAGCTTCGATGAGCGGGGACGCAGTCCTGCCGGCTTGACGGGTTTCGCGGATGGGGCGGGTGTCATCGACGCGGACGTCGTCGCCTCCTCGCGGCCGGGCCCGGGGATGCCGCGCTGTGTCCGGAACTTGCGGACTGCATCCTCATCCACACCCGCACGCTCGGCGACGAGCTTGTCCGGGAGAACCCCGAGGAGGTCTTTGTAGGCTGCGACCTTTGACCTCCGATGCCCACGGCGGCTGGCTGCCGGGAGCACCGGGGTCACGACCGTGACGATCGGCGGCTCGGGGGCCTTGGCGAAGGCCGGAGCCGCAACCGGCGGGGTGACAACAGGCAGCGGAGCTGGTTCGGCCACGGTGGGAGTGGCGGGCTTTGCGGGTGTGGGGCGCACAGGTGTGGCGATCCCGCGCTTGACCCTGAACTGTCGGACCGCTTCGTCGGTCACGCCTGCCCGACGTCCCACCTCCTGATCCAGCAAGACCCCGACGATGTCAAGGTAGCCATCGAGCTTCGACCGGCCAGTTCGGGCCGGGACCGGCTTCTCGGCTTCCGCAACGCGGGGGGCCTTTTCTGGGGTCAGCTTCGTGGGTGTGGGCGTGGGCGGCTTGGACTCGGCGACCGCGGGGATCTTGATGGGCGTTGACGGGGTCGTGTCCGGAGGCGGGAGGGCGTTCGAGATCCGGGGAGCGACAGTCGCCGGGTTCGTGGACAGGGAGTCCTTCGCCCGCTGTGTCGATGCAGCCGGAATGCCCCTTGCCACTCTGTATTTTTGGACGCCGCTCCTGGTGAGCCCTGCTTTCGCTGCGACTTCCGCGTCCTCGAGAACGCCGACCAGCGCCGCATAGGCGTCAAGTTTCGACCCGCGACCGACGATGGGTGTGGCGATCTCCGCCCGGGGGATGCGGCGCGGTTCTGCCGACGTGGATTCTCGCGGTTTCGAAGATGTCGGGACGGCGGATTGCTCGGGCTTGTCCGGCCCGCTGGGCGAAAAAATACCATGCTTTACACGATGCTTTTGCACCCCGCGGACGCTCGATCCGGCAAGATGGGCAACCTCGCTGTCAGGGATCACGCCCATCATGTGGCGGAATCCGTCGAGCTTCCCCGCGCGCAGGGGGGCCGCTGGCGGTGTGGTAGGCGCCGGCGTCGAGGCGGCCGCCGGCGTCGCGCGAGCCTGCGGCGGAACAGGTGGGGTCCTCGCTGGGGTCGGCTTCATCGGGGGTAGGGACCGCGCCTTTGGCACGGGCGACACGGCGAGTGCGGGCGTACGCAGGGTCGGGAGCGGGCGCAGCTCCACGGGTGCCGGTGTAGGCTGGATCGGCCTGAGGGCACGGCCGGCGCTCTTTTCGACCGCGCCGATGGCGTCTGCCTCGGAGGGAAAGGCTGTGTCCCGCTGCTCATGTGCCGCAGGCCAGATGTACCTGCGGACGCGCCAGCCATCAGGGGACAGGGAGATCTCGATCGTCTTGTTGCCGAGCTGGTAGATTGCCATGGCGCCCTCTAACCAACGCCCGGCGTTGGCGGGCGGCTTACCGGCAGCGGGGTGCGTTACCATTCGTCGATGAGCTCCAAGCGACCGAAGCGCGACCACGGCACGTTCACCCTCAACAGCCCTGAGGAGAATGTGCTGCTCGTCCAGCTCTCCGAGAAGGCGACGAAGAACCCCGAGAGGCCGGGCGAGGCGTTCGGCCGCATCACCTTCCAGAGGACCCAGAACGGGCGGATCGAGCAGGGCCTCAAGAAGTTCCACCTCGATCTGAACAAGAACCAGGTGACGGTCACGGAGGAGTGGGCCGGAGCGGAGACCGCGCGGAAGACGATCTCGCTCAACGTGGTGGACGACCCTCCGGATGACCGTCCCGTCGGTTCCCCGCCCCCAGGCCCCGAGACGACCACGTTCTATCGCCTTCCGTTCCGCTCCGCCGACATGCTGCCCGAGGACGAACTGCGCGACTGGGCCAAGGCGCGCGCCGAGGAGGACATCATGGGCCTTTCCGTGCTGCCCCGGCGTATTCGGTTGTTCGGCGAAGGGTTTCAGGAGGTCGTGCTCCTCCCTCGCCCGTTCGCGCCCGACCTCGCGCCTGGGACCGGGGCCACGCTACAGGCCCTCACCGGCCGTCGCGGCGTCGAGCGCCGCCTTGTCGAAGGGTGGTTCGCGAGCGGTGAAGGACGAGGGACCGCCTGGATCCTCGACGTCCTGGACGACAACGCCTGGTGGCTTGGGATGCGGGCCTTCGAGCGGCGGCCCGGCATGATCGGCATCTGGACGAGCGCGTGGTTCAACAGCGCGGGGACTGGTCCGGCCGCACTCCTTCAGACGCTGCGACCGCTGATCGACGTGGCACCCAGCGAGCGAGCGATCCCCGTCGGCCAGCCAAAGCCGCCGACCAAGCCCGAACTCGGCATGTTCGGGGGCAGGCTGCCGCCGACCGAGGACCCACCGACCACCGCGCAGGCCGTTGCCGAGCGGGTGGGCCTGTCCTGGGAGCCGAAGCTCCACACCGCACCCCCCGACGGCGCGAGGCTCACCGTCTACCGCGGGGCCGAGTGGGAAACGTGGGAGTTGAAAGGCGAGTTCCCGATGGGTCTCGACGACATGATCCGGGCCATCGCAGCGCGGGGCGAGCCGCCGACTTCGTTGGCGCTCGTGCGCATGGGCGTCATCCCGCTGGAGGGCGAGCCCTACCGCGCGATGATCATCGAGGGGGAGGCGCAGGGGCGGCGGTTCATGCGGGGCCTGCTCACGAAGTACGGGCCGGACGGCACGGTGCTGGGCAACCGGCTGGTCGTCAGCGACCGGGGCGCGATGGGTCACAATGGGTGGATCGGGGTCGAGCCGATCACGGAGATGTCGCTGTTCACACTTGGGTCAGGGGAGGCATAGCCAAATGGCGGAAGAGACGAAGACGAAGATGAAGGCGAAGATTCGGCGGCGTCCGTTGACCGGCTTGGACCCAACTGACGGTGACGCGGTCCGCGCGTCAATCGTCCACGACATCGAGGCCCACTTCGCGCTCAACCGCAACATCGCGGATCTCGGCCGGTTCTTCGGGGCGACCTGGGAGGAGCACATCGACTTCAGCCCGGAGCTGGAGGAGGGTGGGCGAGAGGAGTCCGTGGCGGCCCTCTTTCGGCATCTTGCTGCTCGTCCCGATGCAATTCGGCGCTATCGAGAGGGGGAGGCGGTCATCGATCGCCGCCGGGTGATCGGGCTGCTCGAAGTGCTGGATCCCGGCAAGCTCGCGTGGCGGCTCGACGTTGTGCGGGTCGGCGAGGGAGAAGCCGGCTGTGGCGTGGTCGTGAGCGATTGGACGCAGACGGCAGGGGAGGGCGTCGATGCGCTGCCCGAGGCATTCCGCGAGTGGTTGGACGTGGGAAAGGCGCAGATCTCCGAGTTCGAGATGCGCGCCAAGCCGACGCCTCCGCCGAAGCCGTATCTGAACGCGGCGGTCTTTGAGATCGGCGGCACGATCCCGCCCGGCGCGCGCGGCATGGCCGAGCTGGTCGGCGCGGTCACTGACGCTGAGATGTTGAAGGGGCCCATGCGGGCGATGCTGCTCTTCGTGCTGCGGGATCACACGCTGGAGCGTTGGGAGGTCTGGGGGGAGCTACCTTGCGAGTTGATCGAATTCATTCGCGCCGTCGTCCAGCACTCGAAGGCGGAGGGCGCGGCACTCGTCCACCCCTGCACGGTCACCTTTCTGGAGGAACCGACACGCCGCGCGGTGGCCGTCGTCGCCCAACGGGACAACGAGTGAGCCCGCTGTAAAAACCCTCGCGCGCGCGGACACATGAAGGAGCAGATGTGCGATCATGTAGTCCCCGCCGCCGCTCGTCCCCGAGCCGCATCCTGATCGCCCCCGCCTCCCGGATCTCGCGATGTACCGCCCAACCGA